>DATIRW010000333.1:0-2064 GCA_035469365.1 Thermoanaerobaculia bacterium | reverse complement strand
TCCATGCCGAGGCGTTTCAAGGACGTGTCGATCGCGTCGAGGATGTGTTTGCGCGAGAGGCCGCGGTCGTTTGGACCTGGCCCCATCGGGTTGAAGACCCTGGTAGCGATGACGACGTCTTTCCTCGGCGCGAAGTCTTTGATCGCGCGGCCGAGGACCTCCTCGCTCGCGCCGTCGGAGTACATGTCGGCCGTGTCGAAGAAGTTGATGCCGAGCTCGAGAGCCCGCCGGATGAAGGGCCGGCTCGCCTCCTCGTCGAGAACCCAGGGACGCCACTTCGGTGTGCCGTAGGTCATCATGCCGAGGCAGATCCTCGAGACCTTGAGGCCGGTCCGGCCGAGGTTGGTGTATTGCATCAGTTGACGGGATTCCACATTCCAGATTCCAGATTCCAGGTGTCGGAATGGAGTCGGGCCTCCTTGGAATCTGGAATGTGGAATCTGGAATGCGAATTTCTCCCCGGGCGCCGCTTCGCTTTGATCAGGACGGCGATCTCGTCGGGCCGGGGGTTGACGAAGTCGAGGCGGATTCGCCCGTCGAGCATCTGCGAGACGGCGGCCGGGATCGCGCTCGCGGTCAGGTACCAGCCCGCGGGAAGCACGACGGCGTTGCGCGCACGGCCGAAGGTTCGGTCGAAGACGAGCTCCTCGCCTTCCAGCCGGTAGCTCTTCTCGTCGGTGTACGTCTCGGAGATCCGCAGGCGGACAGAGCGGCCCTGCCGCACAGCGGGAAAACGGATGACGACCACCTCCGAGTCAGGCTGCACCGGCTCGCCGATGTCGAGCTTCTCGCGCGTGATCTCGTCACCGCGCAGAGTCTCGGCCTTGAGCTGCTCCCCCGTGTCGAGGATCCTTGCCGAAGGCTTCGAGGCCCGGCTCCCCTTTCGGACGACGTTGACGTACTTGTCAACGCCCGGCCGCGACTCCGTGTAGTCGTGGTAGAGGTCGAAGGAGTGGGTCTGCGGCTGCTGCAGGAAGTAGACGATGTCGCGGTCCTGGTGCGCCCGCTCGGTCAGGCGATCGTCGTGGCGCTCCTGCGCGGCCATGCAGGCCGCGAGAAGAAAAATGACGGCCGGCAGGCTTCTCATGGTGTGAGCTTCTTCGCTGTGATCTTCAATGGCGCGGCATCAGGCCCCGCGTTCCAGAAGGCGATCTTGATGCGCCCGTCCGGCTCCGAGAGGACCCGCGAAGGGACGTTACAGCCGGTCAGCTCGTAACCCGCGGGCAGGACGACGCTGTTGCGCTTGATGCCGAGCGATCGCGCAAAGACGATCGCCTCGCCTTCCCGGAAGTAGCTCTTGCCGTCCTTGTAGGTCTTTTCGATCAGGAGACGCACCTGGCCGCCCTCCGAGGGCACGGGTCGCGGCAGATGGATGCGGATGTAGTCGGAACCGGGATCGGCGTCCGGGAGCCCGCTCCTGCGCGCCTCCTCTCCCGAGACGACTTCGAATCGCAGCGTCTCCCCCGTCATGCGGTCGATGACGCGCTCGCCGCTCGCCTGGCTCCCCTTGCGGATCGGATTGAAGAAGACCGTCGCGCCCGGCGCGATCGCCGTTACCTCGTAGAGGATGTGGAACTGCGCCGTCTCGGGCGCGAGGAGCTCATACCGCGTGTACTCGTCCGCCTCCACCGGATCGGCGGGAGCGGACTTCACGGCGGCCGGAGTCACAGTCGTGGCCGGAGGCGGCGCCGCCGATTGAGACGCACAGCCGAACGCCAGCAGGGCGACCATCAGGACGGGGCGCATCATGAGCCGCGGAGTATATCGGCCGGCTCTGTCCGTCCTCCGCGTAGAATCGGCGTTCCCTTCCGAGACAGGAGGATCGGTCATGACGCCGACGACCCCTTCCCTCGCGCTGTTGGTCCTCCTCGCCGCGCCGGCCGGTCTTGCCCAGCAGGCCCAGGCGCCGAAACCCATCGAAACGGTGCGGCCGGAGATCACGGCGGCGCGCGGGATCGTCGCCGGCGGGCGTAACTTCTCCGTCGCGGCGGGGCTCCGGATGCTCGAGCGCGGCGGCAACGCCGTGGACGCGGGGGTCGCGGCGGTCTTCGCGGCGTCGGTCGT
>DATIRW010000332.1:0-3709 GCA_035469365.1 Thermoanaerobaculia bacterium | reverse complement strand
CGGACCCTCTGGAACTCGTCGAGACCGATGCTGTTGTCCGACTGAGAGACGGCCTGCGTGGTCTCGGCTGGAGGCGGAGCACCCGCCGGAGCTCCCGGGGCTTCCCGCGACATGGCTTTCTCCTTTGCGCTGAAATAAGCGCCGGCGTCGGCGCGGGGAAAAAGCGGGCCGCTCTCCGGCACCGGAGCGCCTGTCGGGAGGCGGCCCCAGCCGAGATCGTCCGCAGACGGGTCCGTCGGGGGGAGGCCGAGCGTCCCGAAAATCTTCCTGGACGTGCCCGGCATGAAAGGGAAGAGCATCACGGCGCAGAGACGCACGCCTTCCGCCGCGGCGTAGAGGATTCTCGACAGGCGCGCCGATTTCCCCTCTTCCTTGCGCACCTTCCAGGGCTCCTGGACGACGACGTACCCGTTGATCTGCGTCAGGAAGCGCCAGACCGCCTCGAGCGCGCGGTTGAAGGCGAAGTCCTCCATGGCGGCGCGCCACTCCGACTGCGCGACCGCGAGAGCCGACAGGATCTCGTTGGAGCCGCACGCCTGCGGAGGCGTCCCGCCGAAGGACTGCCGCAGGAGCGCCGCGACCCGCGAAACCGTGTTGCCGAGATCGTTGGCCAGGTCGGCGTTGAACCGGCCGAGGAAGGCCTCGTCGGAGAAGTGCGCGTCCTGACCGAAGGTCATCTCTCTCAACAGGAAGTAGCGCAACGCGTCCGGACCGAACTCCGCCACGAGGCCGTCCGGCCGCACGGCGTTTCCGGTGGATTTGGACATCTTCTTCGCGTCGCGCAGCCACCATCCGTGCGCCCACACCGTGGTCGGCAGCGGGAGCCCCGCCGAGAGAAGGAAGGCCGGCCAGTAGACGGCATGGAAACGGAGAATGTCCTTGCCGATGAAGTGCACGCGGCGTCCCGCCGGGTCGTCCCAGAACTCCCGATAGAGCCGGTCGTCCCCGGAGCCGAAGCCGAGAGCCGTGACATAGTTTGAGAGCGCTTCGAGCCAGACGTAGACAACCTGACCCGGCCGCCCTGGAAACGGGATTCCCCATTTGACCTTCGAGCGCGAGACGGAGAGGTCGGTCAGCCCCCCGCGCACGAAGGACATGACCTCGGAGCGGCGCGTCTCGGGCCGGACGAATTCCGGATGTTTTTCGTAGTGCTCGAGCAGAGGTGCCGCGTATTTCGAGAGGCGGAAGAAGATGTTTTCCTCCGACTCCCACGGGCACGGCGTGTCATGGACAGGACACCGTTTCTCCTCGTCGAGCTCCTTCTCCGTGTAGAAGGCCTCGCAGCTGGCGCAGTACCACCCCTCGTGCATCGCGGTGTAGAAGTCCCCGGCCTTCTCGATGCGGGCCACGATGGACTCGACTCCCGTCCGGTGCCGCTGCTCTGTCGTGCGGATGAAGTCGTCGTGGGAGATCTCGAACTTCTTCCAGAGGTCGTGATAGCGCGCGACGACACGGTCGGCGAGCGCGATCGGCGTGAGCCCCTGCGCCGCAGCGGCCTTCTCGATGTTCTGGCCGTGCTCGTCGGTCCCGGTCAGGAAGCGCGTCTTCTCGCCGATCAACCTGTGGTAGCGCGTCGCCGTGTCCGTCACGACGGTCGTGTAGATGTGGCCGATGTGGGGCAGGTCGTTGACGTAGTAGATCGGCGTCGTCGCGTAGAAAGTCCGCATGGAAGAAGGGAAGATACCCCAAGCCCGGGGACCGACGCCTCCGGTCTTCCGCGCTACATCAGGCCCGCCTCCCGGAACGAGACGCAACCCTCCCTTCCGACGACGATGTGGTCGAGGAGACGCAGCCCGACAGACTCCGCGGCGGCGGCGAGGCGGCGCGTGAACTCCCGGTCCTCCCGCGACGGGGACGGGTCGCCCGAGGGGTGGTTGTGGTACAGGATCACGCCGGCCGCGTTGGCGAGGAGTGCTCGCTTCAGGATCTCCCGCGGCTCCACAACCGCGCGGTCGAGAGTCCCCCGGTAGATCTCGGGATCATCCTGCAGGAGGCGGTTTCGGGCATTCAGATACAGCGCGCCGGTTCGCTCCTGCGTGCCGTCGCCGCGCGCCCGCCGCAGGTAGTCCTTCACGAGAGATGGCTCGTTCAACAGGTCGCGTCCCGAAAGCGACTCCGCCGCGAGCCTGCGGCCGATCTCCAGCGCCGCCTCGATCACCGATCCGCGGGCCTTCTTGATGCCGCGCTCGCGCCGCAGCTCGGCTCCCGAGAGCCCGGCCAGACCCGCCAGCCCTCCATGCGCCGTGAGGATCCGGCGCGCTGAATCGAGCGCGCTCTCTCCCCGGATCCCCGACCCCAGCAGCAACGCCAGTAATTCCTCCCCCGACAGGGCCGCTGCCCCCAGACGCGCGAGCCTCTCCCGCGGCCGCTCGTTCAAAGGCAGATCCGAGATCCGAAGCACGACTCGACTCGATTGTTCCGTCATGAATTCGGCCGGGAAACAGCCGGTCGCGGGACCGCGAGGACGCGCGAATGGTAGCAGGTATCAGTTGTGAAGTGTCCGGTGAAGCCCGCGATGAGAGACGCTTATTGGAAGTACCCGTAGACGTCGAAGAAGAAATCGGTGCTGCCCGAGGGCATGTCGCACTGGACGGAGATCTGGCCGCCGGCACCGAGCGGAACGATGGCGTTGCTGGCCCGGACGATGCCGGGGCGGAAGTTGATGGCGCTGGCCAGCGGCGCGGCGCTGCCCGCGGGGAAGAGGCGCAGATCGCCGTCGTTCGAAGGCAGGGCGACGGCGAGATTGATCGCGACGCCCTTGGCAGAGGACGGAATCCCGCAGAGGCCGGCGACCGGGAACGTCCGGATCGTATTCGCCGACAGGGGGGGGCCGCCCGAGGGGCCGGGCGGATCGCGCGTGTCCGCGACCCGGCAGGGCGAAACGGTGAAGTAGCTGACGGCCAGCGGGTTCGGCGTCGGGGTCGGCGTCAAGGTGATAGTCGGAGTGCTCGTCGGCGTGTTCGTCGGCGTGACGGTCGGCGTGTTCGTCGCGGTGCCCGTCGGGGTCTGAGAGGGTGTGTTCGTCGCCGTGTTACTCGGAGTATTCGAAGGGGTGTTGGTCGGAGTGCGCGTCGGCGTGTTCGTCGCGGTGCCCGTCGGCGTCGGCGTCTGAGAGGGTGTGTTCGTCGCCGTGTTGCTCGGCGTACGGCTCGGGGTATTCGAGGGAGTGTTGGTCGGAGTGCGCGTCGGCGTATTCGTCGGAGTTCTGGTCTGCGTGTTCGTAGGCGTGCTCGTCGGCGTCGCCGTCGGCGTAACCGCACCGCACGTCGCGAACTTGAAGTTCCCGATGCGCGTGCGCCAGGCGAAACTGCCCGTCGTGGCGTAGTACTCCTGCGTGTACCAGAACGTGCAGTCGTCCACCGGATCGACGCTCATGGCGCTGTAGTCGCCCCAGCGGTTGCCGGTGTCCGTTTGACTGCCCGTGCCGTCAAACAGATGGGCTTCCCCCTGCGCCAGCGTGCCGAGAGGATCGCCCGCCAATCGTCCCGCGTAGCGAATCTGCGGGTTGATCGTGGGGCTGGAGGCGCTGAAGCCCAGAGCGAGGTTGCCCTGGGTATCCTGGGCCGCGCTGCCCATCCAGCGCCAGGTCGTATCGGGCTGGTAGGTGCTCTCCTGGAAGACCGTCACCGGGCCGGAGGTCACGTTGCGCAACTCGAACCAGCGGATGCCGGCCACTCCTCCCGAGCTGACCGTGAAATTGCCGACCACC
>DATIRW010000331.1:0-11272 GCA_035469365.1 Thermoanaerobaculia bacterium | reverse complement strand
ACCAGAGCAGTCGGAGCGAGATTCGTCAGCGCCTATGCGAGAATAGTTTGGAGACAGAACCGCCGTGCCAGACATTCCCCCCCGCAAGCCCCTTCCGGAGGACGAGCGCGAAGAGGTGGACTACCTGATCTGCCGCCAATGCAACAGCCCGTGCTACGTCTTCGAGATGGACAAGGGCCGGATCCAGGAGGCCCAGTGCGAAATGTGCGGCAACGACGACATCCTTCTCTTCAACATCGCCGAGGAAGAGTATGAGTGACGTCGAGGCCTACTCCAATCCGCTTCTCGAACGGTATGCCTCGGCGGAAATGGCGCGGATCTTCTCGGCACGCTTCAAATTCGAGACCTGGCGCCGCCTCTGGCTCTGGCTTGCGGAGGAGGAGAAGCGCCTCGGCCTGCCGATCCCGGAGCAGGCGCTCATCCAGATGCGCGGCAGCCTCGGGCAGATCGACTTCGAGGCGGCGGCTCGCGAGGAGGCGAAGACGCGGCACGACGTGATGGCGCATGTCAAGGTCTTCGGGCTCGCCGCGCCCGCCGCGAGCGGGATCATCCACTGGGGAGCCACCTCGGCCTTCGTCGCGGACAACGGCGACCTGATCCAGATGCGCGAGGCGCTGTCACTCTCGGAGAGACGCCTCGCCGGCGTGTTGAAGGGCCTGCGAGCATTCGCGCTCGCCCACCGCGACCTGCCGGTCCTCGCCTACACGCATTTCCAGCCGGCGCAGCCCACGACAGTCGGAAAGCGGGCGGCCATGTGGAGCGCGGACCTCCTCTTCGACCTGGAGGCGATCCGCGCCGCGCGGTCCAACCTCCGGTTCCTGGGGGCCAAGGGAGCCACCGGAACACAGGCCTCCTTCCTCTCGCTCTTCGACGGAGACTCGTCCCGAGTGGAAGAGCTCGATCGCGCGCTCGCTTCCCGGGCGGGATTCGAGAAACGCGTCGCCGTCTCGGGACAGACCTACTCGCGAAAGCAGGACGACATGGTCCTGCACGCCCTCTCCGGCCTCGCCCAGTCGGCGCACAAGATCGCGACGGACCTGCGCCTGCTCCAGCACGACGGCGAGATCGAGGAGCCTTCCGAGAGCTCGCAGGTGGGCTCCTCCGCGATGCCGCACAAGAAGAACCCGATGCGCGCCGAGCGGATCTGCGCCCTGGCGCGTCACGTCATCGCGCTCTCGCTCGACACCGCCATGACCGCCGCCACGCAATGGCTCGAGCGGAGTCTCGACGATTCCGCCAACAAGCGCATCGCCGTGCCCGAGGCGTTCCTCGCGGCCGATGCGATCCTGGTGCTGCTCGAGAACGTCGCGGGCGGCCTCGTCGTGCGCCCCGAGGTCTGCCGGCGCCGCCTGGAGGCGGAACTCCCGTTCCTCGCGACCGAGGACATCCTGATGGAGGCCGTGCGCCGCGGAGGAGACCGCCAGCAACTGCACGAGCGGCTCCGCCTCCTGGCCCGCGCCTCTTCGGAGAAGCGGGCGCGGGACGGGGAGCCGGCCGATCTGCTCGAGCGGATCGCGAACGACCCCGCGTTCGGGTTGACACGGGAAGAGATCACCGCGGCGGCCAGTCCGGGGAAGCTCGTCGGCCGGGCCTCCGAACAGGTTGAGATCTTCGTCCGGGAGGAGCTCGATCCCGCCCTGGAAGGCGCCGCCCATGTCGAGCCGGCGGCGATTCGAGTTTGAGATCCCGGAAGCTCGAGCGGCGGCTCCTCTACGCGCTTCTCTTCGGTTTCTCGGTCGCCTGCGCGTCCTCCCGGCCCTCTCCGGCGCCCTCTTCCGCGCCGTCGGAGTCTCCACCGGCCTTCCCCGCCGAGTGGTCGGAGGAAGGCATCGCTTCCTGGTATGGCGGCGACGACGGCTTCGAGGGAAAACCCACGGCTTCGGGCGAGATCTACGACTCTTCGCTTTTCACCGCGGCCCACCGGGAGCTCCCGCTGGGAACCCTCGTCGAGGTCTGGGGCGTGGATAACGGAAAGAGCGTTCGCGTGAGAATCAACGATCGCGGCCCGTTCATCAAGGGACGCATCATCGACCTCTCTCGTGCGGCGGCCGGCCGGCTCGACCTGATCGGTCCCGGGACCGGCCGCGTGCGGCTCCTCGTGCTCAAGCTGGGAACGGAGCCGCCGCCGGTGTCGCCGTCGGGCCTCTGGGCGATTCAGATCGGGTCCTTCGCGGACGCTGCCAACGCGCGGCGGCAGGCCGAGAGAGCTCGCGCGGCCGGACGCTCCGTCTCGCTCGAGCCGTACAATGGTCTGACACGCGTCAAGGTGGGCTCGTACGGCTCCCGCGACGAAGCGCGGGAAGTTCTCGCCGCCCTCGAGCAGCAGGGATTCGAGGGCATCCTGGTTCCGGCTCGGTGATGCTGAATCTCGATCTCAAGCGCCTCCTCGCCTACGACGACTGGGCCAACCGGGAAACGCTTGCATCGTTGGAGGCGATCGGGTCACCGCTCCCTCGGTCGGTCAGGCTCCTCGGCCACATCGTCGGGGCGGAGCGTCTCTGGTACGGCCGGATCATCCACGACGAGCCCGGCCCGGTATGGCCGGATCTTTCTCTGGCCGAGTGCCGCGAAGCCGTCCACGAGCTTTCACGGCTCTGGGCGGATTACCTGCATGATTTGACTCCCGCCGGTCTCGGCCAGACCGTGGCCTACGTGAACTCGAAGGGTGAACCCTGGACGAGCAGGGTCGGAGACATCCTGACGCACGTCGTCTTCCACTCCTCACATCATCGCGGCCAGATCGCAAGCGACATCCGAGCGGCAGGCCACGAGCCGCCCTACACCGATTACATCCACGCCGTCCGTCGAGGCTTCCTCGAATAAGATCCGGGCCCTCGTCGAACCCGAGCATTTGAGAGAATCCCGAGCCTCATGGAGAGACTCTGAACGCCCTGGCGATCGAATGCCGCGGCCTCACGAAGAGATACGGTGCCATCACGGCCGTGGACGGTCTGGACCTTGCTGTGCGCGCCGGAGAATGCTTCGGCCTCCTCGGGCCCAACGGCGCAGGCAAGACCACGACGATCGAGATCCTCGAGGGCTTGAACAGGCCCGACATGGGTCAGGTCACGGTGCTCGGCCGGCGCTGGGGCACTCACGAGAGAGAGCTGCGGGAACGCCTGGGCGTCTCGCTCCAGGAGAGCCGGTTCCACGACAAGCTCACCGTCTTCGAGACGCTCCGTCTCTTCCGCTCCTTCTACCGCGGCGGTCGCGACCCCGAGGAGGCCTTGCGCGACATGTCGCTTGAGGAGAAGCGGGACGCGCGCGTAGGGAAGCTCTCGGGCGGGCAGCGCCAGAGGCTGGCCGTCGCCTGCGCGCTGACCGGAAATCCCGAGATCCTCTTCCTCGACGAGCCCACGACCGGCCTGGACCCGCAGAGCCGGCGCCAGCTGTGGGAGCACATCCGCGCCTTCCGCGTGCGTGGAGGGACCGTCCTCCTCACGACCCACTACATGGAAGAGGCCGAACAACTCTGCGACCGGGTGGCCATCGTCGACCACGGCAAGATCATCGGCGAAGGAAGCCCGGCGGAGCTCATCGGGCGCCTGCACGCGCCCAACATCCTGGAGTTCTCTTCCGATCCAGCGGCCGCACCCGGCCTCGTCTCAGGGATTCCGGGCGCGTTTGACCCACGGCAGCGCGGGAGCCACTGGTCGGTCAGCGTCTCTTCCCTCGCCGAGGCGGTTCCGGCGCTGCTCCTCGCCCTCGATCGCTCCGGAGCGAAGCTCGAGGAGCTCTCGACACGCCGGGCCACGCTCGAAGACGTGTTCCTGGCGCTCACCGGCCGCGAGCTGCGCGATGAGTAGCTCCGGGAAGCTCCGTCCGCTGGCGGAGCTCGTGCGGGTCCGCCTCCTCGAGTTCGTCCGCGAGCCGGAGGGGATGTTCTGGGTGTTCGTCTTCCCGATCGGGATGACGCTCGCTCTGGGCTTCGCCTTTCGCGACAAGGCCCCAGAGCCCGTTGCCGTAGGCGTCACCGGCAAGGCGCAGACGAGCGTCCTGCGCGAGGCCCTGACGCGCTCGGCGCTCTTGAAGCCGCAGCTCTTCTCCTCCCTGCCCGAGGGGCGAGCGGCCCTTCGGACGGGGAAGATCGCGCTCCTCGTCGAGAACGGCTCCCCGATCGTCTACTGGTACGACCCGACCCGGCCCGATTCGCGGCTGGCCCGGTTCGAGGTGGACAAGGCCGTGCAAGAAGCGGCCGGCCGCGGTGACGCCGCGCCGGTCCGGGACGAGCTCGTCTCGGAGAAAGGGTCGCGGTACATCGACTTCCTGCTGCCGGGACTCCTCGGCTTGAACCTCCTCTCCACGAGCGTGTGGGGCATCGGCTACTCGATCGTCGGCGCCCGGATCAAGAAGACCCTGAAGCTCATGACGGCGACGCCGATGAGGCAGTCCGATTACCTCCTGGCGCAGATGCTGTCGCGCTTCGTGCTCCTTGCCCTCGAGGCGGCCGTCATCCTCGCCTTCGGCATGCTGGTCTTCCAGGTCCCGTTGAGGGGCTCGCCGGCTGCGCTCATCCTGCTCTGCGTCATCTGCGGGCTCTCTTTTGGAGGCCTCGGTCTCCTTTGCGGATCGCGAGTGCAGACGCTGGAAGGCGTCAACGGCCTGATCAACCTGATCCTCGTTCCGATGTGGCTCTTCTCCGGCGTCTTTTTCTCGCAGGAGCGTTTCCCCAGGGCCATGCAACCCGCGATCGAAGCATTGCCGCTGACCGCCGCCAACGAGGCGCTCCGTGCCATCATGCTGGAAGGGAGAAGCCTCGCGGCGCTTCCGTCGCAACTCGCCATCCTGGCCGTATGGGGCGTCGTCAGCTACGTCGTTGCCTTGAAGATCTTCCGCTGGCAATAGGAGGAGAGCGATGCCGGTTCTCGTCGTCAACCAGGAGGAGGTCCCCCGGCTCCTGCCGATGGCCGAATGCATGGAGGCGATGGCGGAGGTGCTGGCGACCCTCGCGCGCGGGCAGGCGATTCTGCCGCTGCGCTCGATTCTGTGGCTGCCGGAGAAGGTCGGGGGCCTGGGCCTGATGCCCGCGGCGCTTCTACCGGAGCGGGTCGCGGGCGTCAAGGTCATCACGTTCTTCCCCGGAAACGAAGGGACGGAGCTCGACACGCACCAGGGCGCCGTGCTCCTCTTCGAAGCCGAGCGCGGCCAGCTCCTCGCCGTGGTCGACGCGACCTCGATCACGGCGATCCGCACAGCCGCCGTCAGCGGCGTGGCAACGCGGGTTCTCGCGCGCGAGGACGCCGGCGACCTCGCCATCCTCGGCTCCGGCACGCAGGCGCGCACGCACCTGGAAGCGATGAGGGTCGCGCGCAGGATCCGCCGCGTCCGCGTCGCGAGCAAGGACCCGGAGAGATCCAGGGCCTTCGCCGCGCGCGAATCCGGCAAGCACGGCATCGCGGTCGAGCCGGTCGCCTCGGTCCGCGACGCGGTCGCCGGCGCGGACATCATCTGCACCGCGACTTCCTCGCGTGAGCCGATCCTCCTCGGAGAATGGATCTCCCCCGGCGCCCACGTCAACGCGGTCGGCTCGAGCGTCCCGTTCGCCCGCGAGCTCGACACGGCGGCCGTCGTCCGGTCGAGCCTCTACGTGGACCGCCGCGAGTCCGCTCTGAACGAAGCCGGGGACTTTCTGATCCCGAAGAAAGAGGGAGCAATCGGCGATCACCACATCATTGGCGAGATCGGCGAAGTCTTGACCGGCCGCATCCACGGGCGGACCACGGCAAAGGAGATCACGCTCTTCAAGTCGCTCGGCCTCGCCGTCGAGGATGTCGCGTCGGCCCGCCACATCTACGAGAAGGCGAAGGCGTCCGGGCAAGGACGGTTCCTGGAATTCGGGGGAAGCCGCCACGCGAACGATTGATTCTCCTTCGATAGAAGACATCCGCGCCGCTCGCGACCGCCTCTTCTCCCGGGAGAGTGCCGGGGTGAGGGGCCCGATTCGCACTCCCCTCGTTCGGCTGAACGTCGAAGACGCTCCGGCGGAGATCTGGCTGAAACTCGAAAACCTCCAGCCGATCGGCTCCTTCAAGCTGCGTGGCGCTGGAAACGCGATGAGTCTCGCGCCGCACGACGCACTCGGCAAAGGCGTCTACACCGCGAGCGCCGGCAACATGGCGCAGGGAGTTGCGTGGAACGCGCGGCGGCTCGGCATTCCCTGCACTGTCGTTGTTCCCGACAACGCCCCGCAGACCAAGCTCGCCGCGATTGAGCGGCTGGGCGCGAAGGCCGTCAAGCTCCCCTACGCGCGCTGGTGGCAAGTCCTCGAGGACCACGGCTATCCCGGCATCGAAGGCCTCTTCATCCATCCCGTCAGCGATCCGGCCGTGATTGCCGGAAATGGAACGATCGGCCTCGAGATCCTGGAGGACCTGCCCGACGTGGACGCGGTCGTCGTGCCGTTTGGAGGAGGCGGCCTCTCCTGCGGCATCGCCGCGGCGCTGCGGGCGCTCTCCCCCGCGACGCGCGTCTTCGCCTCCGAGGTCGAGACGGCCGCGCCTTTCGCCGCCTCCCTCGCCGCGGGCAGGCCCGTCGCCATTGATCACACGCCGAGCTTCGTGGACGGCATCGGCGGTAGGTCCATGCTCCCCGAGATGTGGCCTCTCGCCAATCAGCTCCTTGCCGGATCCCTCGTCGTCTCCGTCGCCCAGGCCGCCGCCTCTGTCCGTCTCCTCGCCGAGAGGAACCGCGTCATCGCCGAAGGCGCCGGCGCCACGTCGGTCGCCGCCGCCATCCTCGGCAAGGCCGGCACGGGCAAGGTCGTCTGCGTTATCTCCGGCGGCAATATCGATCCTTCAAAGCTGGCGAAGATTCTCAACGGAGAGGTGCCTTAGCGACGGGTCAGACGGTCTCCAGGTATCGGTGGATCATGCTGACGGTCCCGGACCCTTCGCCGACGGCCGCCGCGACGCGCTTGCCCGAGCCCCCGCGCACGTCCCCGGCGGCGAAAATCCCTGGGACGCTGGTCTCGAAGATGTACGGGTCGCGGTCGAGCGCCCAGCCGCGCGGCCTCCGGTCGGCCCGCGGCAGATCCGGGCCGGTCAGGACGAAGCCCTTCTCGTCGAGCTCGATCGTATCCGCGACCATCTCGGTTCGCGGCTTCGCGCCGATGAAGATGAACATCGCCGCCGCGTCGAGGGCGCGCTCTTCCCCGGTCTCGACGTGACGGACCGACACGCGCTCGAGCCGGCCCGTTCCGGCGACCTGCGTGATCTCGACCCTCGTCACGATCTCGATGTTCGGCGTCGCCGCGATCCGGTCCTGCAGGTACCGCGACATGGACTTGCCCGGAGACTCGCCGCGGACGAGCAGGGTCACGCGCCGCGCGTACCGGGAAAAGAAGAGGGCGCCCTGGCCGGCCGAGTTTCCCGCGCCGACGATGCACACGTCCTGCCCGCGGTAGGTCGCGGCCTCGGTCATGGCCGCGCCGTAGTAGACGCCGATGCCCATCAGCGAGGCCATGCCGGGCACGTCCAGCGTCCTGACGGAGACGCCCGTTGCCAGGATCACCGCATAGCAGGAGATGTCCGTCCCATCCGCGAGCCGAACGATGCGGTACGGATCTTCGCGGCGCACCGCCGAGACTTCCTGCGCGAGGATCTCGGCGCCGAAGCGGCGTGCCTGAGTCGCGGCGCGGCGAGCGAGATCGGCTCCTGAGACGCCCGAGGGAAACCCGAGATAGTTCTCGATCAGAGAGCTCGTGCCGGCCTGACCTCCGGGAGCCCTGTGCTCGACCAGGAGCGTTCGGAGTCCCTCGGAGGCGCCGTACACCGCGGCCGCCAGTCCCGCCGGGCCCGCGCCGACGATGACGAGATCGTAGAAGGGTCGGCGCGCCCGCGTCTGCATTCCGCATTTTTCGGCCAACTCGCGGTCGCTTGGCGCGACGAGGCGGCTGCCGTCGGGGAAGAGGAGGACCGGCAGCCGGTTCGCGTCTCCGAAGGAGGTGATCAGTTCCCTCGTCGGCGCGTCCTGGTCCACGTCGATCCACTGGTAGGGAATCTGGTTGTTCGAGAGGAACTCCTTGACGGCGAAACTCCTCGGCGAGGAGCGCGCGCCGGCGACCCGGATGCCGTCATAGGGAAGGCGCACCTTCGCCGTCCAGTCCGACAGCAGGTCGTCCAGGACCGGATAGAGGCGTTCTCCCGGAGGATCCCAGGGCTTCAGGAGGTAGTGATCGAGACCCACGTCGTTGATGCCGGAGATCGCGGCCTGCGTGTCGGCATACGCCGTCAGGAGGACTCGACGCGACTCGGGGAAGAGCTTGAGCGCCTCGCGCAGGAACTCCGTTCCGGACATCTCGGGCATCCGCTCGTCCACGAGGAAGAGCGCGACGGGAGTGCCGCGCTGCTTGAGCTGTCGGGCGGCCTCGAGGGCCTCGCGGCCGGAGCCGGCCTTGAGCACCCGGTAGTCGCTGCGGTAGTGCTGGCGCAGGTCGCGCTCGACCGCGCTCAACACCTCCGGGTCGTCGTCGACGGCCAGAATTATCGGCCTGACCACGTCAGCCCCTGCCCGCGTCGATCGGCAGCGTCACGCTGAACTGTGTGTGCCCGGGGCGGGAATCGACCTCGATCTCTCCGTGGTGGCGGAGCACGAGGCGCCGCGCGATGTCCAGGCCGAGACCGGTGCCCTGGCCGACCGGCTTCGTCGTGAAGAAAGGATCGAAGATGCGCTCGCGAATCTCCGGTGCCAACCCCGGTCCGTCGTCTACGACTCGCACGACAACGGAATGACCCTGACGGACCGCGGCAACGTCGACGTGATCCCTCGCTGCGTCCAGCGCGTTGTCGACCAGATTCGCCCACACCTGGTTGAGCTCGCCACCGAACCCCTGGATCCGCGGAAGATCTGCCTCCACGTCGAGGCTCACGCCCACTCGTTTCCCGCGGGCTTTCGCGTTGAGCACCGCGAGCGTATCGGCCAGCCCCTGACCGACATCCACAGGTTTGGGCATGGTCGCCTGGTCCATGTAGGTGAAGCCCTTCACTGCCGCAACGAGGTTGTGGATCTTGGACGCGGCCGCCTCGATTTCCGAAGCCAGTTGGTACGTCGCGCAGCCGGCAACGAGCCACGGAAGGGTCACAGGGAGCGCCTCGCCGTCGAGCGCCTCCGCGAGCTGGTCAAGTGCGTCGAGCGTTACCGCGGACTCCGCCAGCGCTTCCGCGGCGGCGACATCGGCTCGGTGACGTGTCAGCCAGTCGGCGATAGCGTCTTCACGGTCCGCCTGCTCAATGGGCGAGCGCCCGAAGGTAGCGCCTGCCGCAGCAAGGCAGAGTTCGCGCGCTCTGTCGACGGCGGCCTGCTCGGCCTGCGACAATCGTGCAGCGCCGAGCGCGCGGGACGCCGTTTCGACCTCCGACAACCGAAGCTTGAGTCCCTGGGCGCTCCGCGCGACCGCCGAAGCAGGGTTATTCAACTCATGCGCAAGCCCTGCCGCCAGCTTGCCAAGGGACATCATCTTTTCTTCTTGAAGGTCGCTCGACGTGAAATGGCGGGCGCGGTCGATCATGACGTGAACGAAGATCGAGGTGAGCTCGTAGCAGTCGCGAATCAGAGCCGGTATTTCCTCGCGAGGGATCAACAGGAGCTCGGTCGGCACCTCGGCCTTGACGTCGCCAGGCGGCGCGACCAGACGCGAGTACGGCAGGAGGCCCGTCACATCGCCCGCGCCCCACTCCATGACCTTGTGCGGCCCGGTGCCCCGGTCGATGTGAATCGACAGATGCCCGGAAAGGACGATGTACAGACCGAGCACCGGCCCCGTCTTCGGCGTGAGTACGACCCCCGTCTCCAATTGGACCAGGCGTCCGTGGGCGGCGAGCCAGGCCAGTTGCTCGGGCGGCGCGCCGGCGAGCAGCCGGTGCGCAGACAAACGATATTGTATCGGGGTGTCCAACTTGTCTCCTCAATGGCACGTTATACATCGACCGGCTCTTCGAGCGTCGCGGACCGCTCCCCATTCCAGAGCCGGGAGAGCCCGGCCGGCCAGCGGTCCGCCTCCCCGTCGGACAAACAACAAGATTCAGGTGCGGCCGCTTCCCTTCCTTTCCTCCAGTTCCTCAAGCGTCTTAGGCCAGTCGCCTCTCATGAGTTGAGAGAGCGCCCGGTCGGCCAGGAGCCTTCCTCCCGTCTGGCAGGTCGCGCAGTAGTTGGATTCGTTCGCGGCATAGACGATCCGCTGGACCGGCGAGCCGCAGACTGGACAGGGCTCGCCGTAGCGGCCGTGGACGGCCATTCCCTCGCGGAACGCCGTGACCTTTTCCGGGAAGGCCTTGCGGGCCTCCCTCACAAACCGCCCGGCCCAGGCCGCCAGCGTCTCCCGCGTCGCGCGGTGGAGCCGCTCGATCTCCTCATCGCTCAACCGGCTCGTCCACTTTGCCGGCGAGAGCCTCGCGCGGTGAAGGATCTCGTCGGAATAGGCGTTGCCGATCCCGGAAAAGAGGCGCGGATCCGTCAGGGCACGCTTGACCGTGTGATTCTCGCGCTTCAGGGCCTCTCGAAAGGCAGCCAAGTCCGCCTCGAGCGGCTCGATTCCGCCGCGGTCGAACTGCCGGAGGGCCTCCTCCCCGGCGACCAGATGGAGCGACTCACGTTTCTTCGTGCTCGCCTCCGTCAGGAGGAGACTCCCGTCTTCGAAGTCGAGTGCCGCGAGCGGCGTCCGTCCAGCGAGCTTCGCGCCGCGGGGCTTCCAGTGAAGTCTTCCGGCGATCATCAGGTGCAGCACCAGGAAGAGATCGCCCTCCAATTCGAAGACGATCCGCTTGCCCATCCGTCGAACTCCGACGACTCTCTTGCCCGAGACTTCGGAGAGCGGCGGCGATACCGAGCGCACCAGAAACGGACTCTTGACGCGCACGGCTTGGAGCCGCTGTTCGACCACTCGAGGCCGGAGCGCCTCGAGATAAGCGACGATGTCCGGCAGCTCCGGCACGGGACGAGCTTAGCCCGGTTCCTTCACGGACGCCCCCCTCAACCGACGCCGGGAACCGACGCTGGCGCGGTGTCAGCTCTCGAGATCGCGGGACATGCGGGCCAGGGGGAACGGCACTCCGTCGGGGAGCTTCAGATCCTCGCGTTCCAGGACCACAAAGCCTTCGCGCTCGTAGAACGGCAGGCCCGTCAGGGTCGCCATCAGCTCAAGACGCTGGAAGCCGTCTTGCCTGGCCGCGCGCTCGCATTCCCTGAGAAGGAGGCGGGCCAGTCCTCTGCGCGCCCAGTCGGGATGGACGAAGAAGGCGCGGATGCGGGCGGCTTCGGTTTTCGGATCGAGGCGGTC
>DATIRW010000330.1:0-12217 GCA_035469365.1 Thermoanaerobaculia bacterium | reverse complement strand
CAGATGGATCTGGGACTCCTGTACCCGGCGCTCGAGAGTCATCAGGTGGACCTGATCGCGGGCACTTCGACGGATGGCCTCATCGCGGCGCTCGGCGCCGCCGTGCTCGAGGACGACCGGCATTATTTTCCGCCATATGAGGCGGCATTCGTCGTCAGGGGTCAGGTCTGGAAGACGAACGCCGCGGTTCGCGAAGCCCTGGAGGGGCTCGGCGGAAAGATCTCCGCCGACACGATGCGAAAATTGAACGCGCGGCTCGACCGCGACAAACGCCGCCCGGAAGAAGTGGCGAAGGAGTTCCTCAAGACGCTGTCATCCCTGTCATCCTGAGGAGCGACGAAGTCACCGGCCCAGATGGCCTCGTGCTCGAGGGCGAGCGCCGTGTTCATCAAGGTGATGTCGTCCACCGGCGCGTCCACCGGGGAGGGAAGGGTGATGAGCGGCTGCCCCGCGGCCGCGAGCCCCAGAGCGAGCCCGGTCCTCGCGGCGGCGCGGAAAAGGTCCCTGCGGTCGTTCATGTCCTGGCCTCCCTGATTGGATTGCGCCGGCATTCTAATCAACGCGTCACAAGGAAAGGCCCGGCCCGGCAGAGCGCCGAACCGGGCCGAAAGAGATAATCGGTTCCGTTCCCGGGCTACTCCTCCGCCGTGTGAATCTGAGAGGGGTGCAGCACCTGGGGCGGATTGTCGTGCGAGTGCGTCAATCCGTTGCTCGGGCTGCGCAGGTATGGGAACCCCGCCAGGAACGGCTTCTCGGGCCCGTCCACGCCGTCGCCGAGCGCGTTGTTCGGCGACTTGTTGAACGCGGGGACCAGGACGCCCGCGAGGATCTGTAGCTCGATGTCCACGATGTCGTCCCACGGTCGGCGGCCGTTGGGGAATCCCGCGAGATCGCCTCCGAGCACGCCCATCCGGTTGGTCTTGTCCACCGGAGCGATCGCCGTCGGAGGTACCGCCAGGTTGATGCGCAGCTCGTCCGCGATGACCTCGCCGGGGCGCTGCGTCAAGCCCGGAACGCCCTGGACGACCGCGACGAGATCGGTCCGCGGAGCCGGCGGGGAATCGATGTTGAAGAGCAGCTTCAAGAGCTTCGGAACCTCCGGGTCGAGGACGAACGGCGCGTACTGGGCGTCGTCTTTCGGAAGCGTCGCGTTGAACCTGTCTTTCGAGCCGTAGGGAATGACGACCTCATTGACGAGCGGGACTCCCAGGCGCGAGACCTGGACGAACGGTCCGGTGAGCACGGGCTTCGCACCGGTGGCCTGGAAAACGCGGTTCTGCGGCACCCACGTGTCGGACCAGATGCCGATGATGGAGTTCGGATCCGAGATGCTCGACGGGAAGAGTCCGTTCTTGGTCACGGTGAAAAGCGGAATCTGCATGCCGATGACGTGCGTGTTGAAGCCGGCGACGCCGTTGATACCGCCCTGGTGGTTGCCAGGGATCACGCCCGGGCGGAAATTCAAGAGGTCGCCCAGCCAGCCCAGGTCCACGAAGAACATGTCACTGCGTGGCCCGGCGAAGACCTTCGTGTTTCCGTCCACCGTGTAGACGCCGGCGATCAGGCCGGCCCCCGAGCTATAGCCCCCGGCGCCGGGATACGTCGCAGGCCCGGCGTTATTGGGGAGCTCGAGCAGTCCCGACCCGATCCTCGTGATGTTGGCGGGGGGCACGCCGTTGCCGGCCACTCCGATGATCTTATCCACCGTATAGGTGTAATAGACGTTGATGTTCGGGTCGTTCAGCGCCGACACGGGCCCGAGGAAGTTCAGGAACGAATCGGGGTTGCGGACGTTCTCGGTGAAGATGAACCGGTAGGTGATGTCCTCGACGCCGTCGCCGTCGTTGTCGATGTGGATCTGGTACCAGGCGTGCTCGTCGAAGTGGAAGAAGTTCGGGAATCCCGAGGGGTCCTCCAGCGGGATCCAGTTGGCGAGGATCGTCAGCTGGTCGGTGACGATCGGGTCCCGGAAAGCGTAGACGTCCGTGTTGTCCCACTGGGGATACTTGGAGATCCCGGGCGCTTCGCGGTGGCTCGACGCGCCCGCAGATGCGGGGAAGACGCAGACGAGCAGGGCCGCCAGGAGCGCCAGCGCCCGGGCGCTCCTCCGGGTGGGAAGGGAAACGTTCATAGGCTCCTCCTTTTTCGACTGCCCGAACTCTGCAATCCTCCGGGCCTACCGCGTGTACGGGCGGCCGTCGCGATTGGATTTCCGAAAGTCGCGTGATATGTGTTGCCGGAGGATCGCAAGACCGGCCATTCGGCGATGAACGGAGACACACGGGACGACGACCGCGGCCTGATCGCCCGGATCGAGAGCCGCGACGCCGACGCGCTGGCGCTTCTCTACGACCGCCATTCCGCGCGCCTCTTCGGCCTCGCCCAGAGGATCCTCGGAGACACCGGAGAAGCGGAGGAGGTCCTCCAGGAGGTCTTCCTCCACGTCTGGAAAGCGGCCGCGACCTTCGATGCCTCGCGCGGCCCGGTGCTCGCGTGGCTGCTCGTGGCGACGCGCAGCCGATCCATCGACCGGCTGCGGTCACGCCGGCCGGGCAGGAGCGCCGGAGTCAGGAGCCTCGACGAGGTGCCCGAGGCGGCTTCGCGCGAGGACATCGAAGCGGACGCGGCCGGGAGGGAGTGGGAAGCTCAGTGCCGCGCGGCGATCGCCGAATTGCCCGAGGACCAGCGGCGCGCCCTCGAGCTGGCGTACTTCGAGGGCTTGACGCACCAGGAGATCGCGCAGCACACCGCGACTCCGCTGGGAACGGTCAAGACGCGGGTGCGTCTGGGCCTGATGAAACTTCGCGAGCGCATTCGCCCGTATCGAAAGAGTGAGAGCCATGGCTCATAACGAGAGACTCGAAGAGCTGGCCGCTCTCCAGGCTTTGGGCCTGCCGCTTGGAGAGGAAACGGCCGAGTTCGCTCGCCACCTGGACGAAGGCTGCCCGCTCTGCGAGGAGCTCCTTTCGGAATTCCGGGATGCGGCGGGCGCGCTTTCCGTGGGCGTTCCTCCGCTTCAACCGCGTCCGGAGCTGCGCGCGAAGATCCTCGGCTCCCTGCCGGGCTCCCGTTTCGAACGCGCTGCCGCGGCTCCTTCCGCGTCGCGCGCCGCCTGGTGGCTGGCGGCCGCCGCGGCGGTCCTTTTCGTCATCGCCGCCTGGGACGACGCGCGGCTTCGCCGCCAGAGAGAAGATCTTCGCAGTCAAACGGCCCAGCTCTCGACGCAGCTCTCGAGCGCGCAAGCCGAGGCGGCCCGGCGGGACCTGCGCGTGCGGGTGCTCGAGAGCGAAGATGTCCGGATCCTCTTCCTCGGCGGGAAAGATCCCCAGCCTTCCGCTCGAGCGAAAGTTTTCTGGAGCGAGAAGGCGAAGACGGGCGTCATCCTGGCCGGCAACCTCGCGCCGCTGCCTCCCGACAGACAGTACGAGCTGTGGGTGTTTGCCGAAGGCAAGCCCGTCGCCGCCGGTGTCTTCGACGCCGACGCCTCGGGCCGCGCCCTCTTCGAATCGAAGGCGCTCACGGGCCTCGCGGCCGCCCAGAACTTCGCCGTCACAATCGAGCCGCGCGGTGGCGTGCCCCAGCCGACCGGCCCCATCGTCCTCGTCGGCACCCCCGTTTCCAGCTGAGCTCGTCACCGCTCATTTCCAGCCGTTCGTGCGTATCGCCCGATTGAAGCTCGTCCGGCAATAAAAAACGCCGTCCCGATGGCTCGGGACGGCGTCAACAGTCGGTACGCCGTTGTGCGACAGGCGCGGGCCGACTCTGTATCTATCTAAGCAAGTTTCATGCCTTCCGGCCAAATGAACTTGCGAGAAGGCTCGCTGCTGAACTGGCAATCGGATGATCGGGTGATAGAGCCGCCGGGTGATTGACCGGAGCCTATTCACCCGATCACCCGATCGCAGATCACCCGATTCCCTACAGGTTGTCCTCGAAGAATTTCGTGATGGTGGCGTTGCGGAAGTTCAGGGAGTCCTTGCCGCGGAAACCGTGCTTCTGGCCGGGCTGGATCTCGAGCTGGTAGGGCTTGCCGGCCCTGGTCAGGGCGTCCACGAAGGAGAAGGTGTTCTGCATGTGGACGTTGTCGTCGGCGGTGCCGTGGATGAGAAGCAGCTTGGCCTTCAGTTCCTTTGCCTTCGACAGCGGAGCGGAAGCCTCGTATCCGCCGGGGTTGTCCTTGGGCGTCCGCATGTAGCGCTCGGTATAGATCGTGTCGTAGAACTTCCAGTGAGTCACGGGGGCGCCGGCGACGCCGCACTTCCAGACGTCGGGAGCGTTGGTCAGCGAATAGAGCGTCATGTATCCGCCGTAGGACCAGCCCCAGATTCCGATCCGTGCCGGGTCCACGTACGGGAGAGACTTCAAATACTTGACCCCGGCGAGCTGGTCGGCGAGTTCTTTCTTCCCGGTTTCCTTGAAGATCGTGCTCTCCCAGGCGTGGCCGCGTCCCCAGGAGCCGCGGTTGTCGAGGCTCCAGATCAGGAACCCCTTCGAGGCGAGGTAGTGGTCGAGGAGCAAGCCCGGCGACCAGGCGTCCCGAACGACCTGAGCGTGGGGGCCGCCGTACACGTACACGATCACCGGATACTTCTTTGAAGGATCGAAGCCGGCCGGTTTGAGGAGAGCCGCCATCAGTTTCGTCCCGTCGTCGGCGGAGACCTCGATCTCTTCGCTCGTCGCAAGCTCGTAACCGGAGAGCCGGCTCTCCGTCCGGTCCACCACCCGCAGCGACCGGCCCGAGGCCTCGAGGACCGAGAGGACCGGCGGCGTCGAGACCGTCGAGAAGGCGTCGAGCAGGTACCGGCCGTCCGGCGAGAGCTCCGCGGAGTGAGTTCCCGCGGGGAGGGGGAGCTTCGCGAACCCCGTGCCGTCGAGGGACACCCGGTAGAGCGCGCGCCGGCGCACGTTCTCCTCGGTTGCGGTGAAGTAAACGACCTTCTTCGCCTCATCCACGCCCGCGATCCGGTCCACGATCCAATTCCCGCGCGTGATCGCGCGCGGCTCACCGCCCGAGACGCTGCCGACATAAAGATGGGCGAATCCGTCGCGCTCCGACTTCCAGAGATACCGCCCGTCTTTCAAGAACCTTGGCGGCTCGACGACATTGATCCAGTACGGGTCCTGCTCGGCGAAGAGGGTCCGCGACACGCCGCCGGGGACGGCGAGAAGGCGAACCTCGTGGCGGTCCTGCGCGCGGTTCAGGACGCGGTAGCAGACCGACTTCGAGTCGGGAGTCCACGAGAACGCCGGCTCGACATAGGAGGCTCCCGGGATCTCCGCCTCGCCGCGGGGGGATCCGTCAGCGCCGACCACGCGGAACGAGACGGTCGCATTGGCCGAGCCGGACTTGGGATAGCGCTGGAACGTCACGGCGGCCGGGACCTTCAGGAAGTCCACGATCGGACAGGAATCGACTTTGCTTTCATCCAGGCGCAGGTAGGCGATCGCCGACGAATCCGGCGCCCACTCGTAGGCGCGGCCCGTGCGGCTGGCGAACTCTTCCTCGTACACCCAATCGAGCCGGCCGTTCAACACGTGCTCGGCTTCGTCGGTGGTCAACCGCTTTTCCTGCCTCGACTTGAGGTCGATCGTGTAGAGATTGCCCTTGCGCACGAACGCCACGCGACGGCCATCGGGCGAGAAGGTCGGAAACTCTTCGGCCTCCTTGTCCTTCGTGAGACGGTCGAGGCGTCCTTCGGCGACGCGGTAGAGCCAGAGGTCGTTGCCTCCGGAGAGGAGGATTGTCTTGCCGTCGGGAGACCAGCGGTATCCCTCGAGCGAGGCGCGCCGCGGCCGGGCCGCACGTTGCGCTCCGGGAGCGGTCTCGCCTGCCTTTGGCGGCTGCTTCTCGACTCCCGGCGCGACCTCGGCCGGCTTGGGCTCCTCCGGAAGCGCGAGGCTTTCCGCCGCGATGACGGTCTTCTTCAATCCCGTCTTCGCGTCCTCGACGACGAGATCCGAAACCGCCTCTTCCCCCGATCCCTTGCGCAGGATGAAGGAGAAGCGAGCCTCGCCGGGAAGCCAGGCGAGCCCCGCGGCCGGGCGCCCGGCCAGGGGAGGATCTGCCGTCAGGTCCTCCAGGGCGAGCTTCTTCTTCTGCGCCCAGACCGGCGACGCGAGGATCGGCACCAACAGAGACACGAGCCACAGGGTTCTCCTGGCTGATGAAGTCAAAGCGCTCCTCCTCCTGTCATCATTCATCGGTCCGTCGGTTCATCGGTCCATTTCGGCTCGGACCCGTATTTCGAGGCAGAGGAGCCGATGAATCAATGATCCGATGAACCGATTCTACTTGTCGCCCATAATCGGCCCATGACTCCCGCCTTGCTATTGGCGTGGCTGCTCGCCTCGAGCATCGGGCCGGCACCACCACGGCCCGGCACGCCTCGTCCTCTTCTGGGCCTTGCGATCGAGTTCGCGAAGACTCCTCGCGCCGACGTCGAAGAGCGCGCCCTGGCGGAGGTCCGGCGCACAGGCGTCAACCTCTTCGCGCTTTCGATCTCCTGGCCGGAGATGGAGCCGGCTCCGGGGAAGTACAGCGTCGCGAAGATCACGCGCACCGCGCGTCTTATGCGCCAGTCGGGAGCGACCCTGCACCTGGATCTGCCGCTCGTCGTGGGACGGGCGCGGGACCTGCCCGGGGACCTCGCCCGGTTCGCGTTCGACGACCCCCGCCTTTCGCTGCGCCTCGGGAAACTTCTCGATGCGCTCGAGCCGGCCCTGAACGACATCTCGACGATCTCGCTGGGATACGAGGCCGACGCGTATTTCGCGGACAAGCCGGAGGAGCTGAAGGCCTACCGCCGGCTCCTCGACGGCGCCGTCGAGTTTCTGGGCAAGCTCGCTCCGCGCGTCCGCGTCGGCGTGACGACGTCGGCCCCGGCGGAGAGCGCGGCGCCGGAGGTCGCGGCGCAACTCCACCAGAGGAGTCCCGTGCTCTTCTATCTCTACTCTCCCTTCGTTAGGGACCAGCCCTACGTCCACCGCGATCCTGCCGCGCTGGAGACCGACTGGAAGCGTCTCCTCGACTCCGCGCGGGGCCGGCCGATCGCTTTTCCGGAAGTCAGCTACTCATCGGCTGCCGAGAACGGCTCGAGCCCCGAAAGACAGGCGGATTTCGTCCGGCGGATGCGCCGCTTCCTCGCCTCCCACGACGGCCGGACGCTTCTCTTCGCGCGTTACGTCGGCTGGCGCGACCCGGCCGCCGATGTGTACCAGGCGGCTCCCGACGCCACCGATCTCGCGCGCCGCAAGGCGAGCTTTTTCGCCAACCGCGGCCTGAAAAAGTCCAACGGCGACCCGAAGCCGGCGTGGCTGGAATGGGCCAAGTGATTGGGCGAAGGTGTCAGGGGGAGATGCAGGTGTCAGGTGTCAGGTATCAGGTGTCAGGGACGGGAGCTGCTCGACCTGACACCTGGCCCTGATGCCTGACACCTGTCCTTAATCTGATACCTCTAACCTGACACCATCGAGTCTCGAATCACGCGTTGATCTAGAATCGAATTGACCTCGCATGATCACCCTGGATCGCTTCATCCTCGAGGAGGAGCGCCAGCATCCCGGCGCGACGGGGGAGCTGTCCATGCTCCTCATGCGGTTCGGCGTGGCGGGCAAACGGATCGCCTGGGAACTGGCGGTGGGAGGGCTGAAACGGCAGCTCGGCTCCGCCGGAGAGACGAACGCCTCCGGGGAGGAGCAGAAGAAGCTCGACGTGCTCGCCAACGAGATCCTGCTCGAGACGTTCGACTACGGCGGCCTCGTCTCGGTCGCCGCCTCGGAGGAGATGGAGAAGGTCGTCGTCTATCCGCGTAACACCGAGCAGGGCCGCTACGCGGTGCTCTTCGATCCAATGGACGGATCTTCGAACATCGCGGTCAACGGGACGCTCGGCACGATCTTCTCGATCCGTCCCCATGGCGCCAGTGAAGCGGAGCTGTTGCGCTCCGGGCGTGAGCAGGTCGCGGCGGGCTACATTCTCTTCGGGCCCGCGACGCTCCTCGTCTACACGAGCGGCGGCGGCGTGCATCTCTTTACTCTCGAGCCCTCAATCGGCGAATTCCTCCTCACGGCGAGCTCCCTCCGGATGCCGGCAAAGGGTCACGGTTACGCCGTCAACGAAGGACGCTCCGGCGGGTGGACGCCGGCGACGCGGGCCTTCGTCGATCACCTGAAGCGGGACGGCCGGGCCTACTCCACCCGCTACTCGGGCTCGCTCGTCGGCGACTTCCACCGCATCCTGCTCGAAGGCGGCATCTATCTGTATCCCGCGGCCGCCGGGAAATCATCGGGCAAGCTCCGGGTCCTCTATGAATGCCATCCGCTCGCCTTCGTCGCCGAGGACGCCGGCGGAGGCGCGACGACCGGAACCCGGAAGGTCCTGGACGTCGTTCCCGACTCCCTCCACGCTCGCGTCCCCTTCGCCATCGGGAGCGCCGAGGAAGTCGCCCTCTACGAGCGTTTCGCGCGGGGAGAGACTGTTTAAGAGACGCTAACGGCAAAATCCGCCCGGCCGTCTTCACTCGTAGTGGTGATGAGTGAGGCGAGCATGAGGGTGGCCACACGCGTCGCTTTCTGGGTGAGGCCCTCGGCTCTGAAGCTCTTCGGGGTGACTGCCGGTCTCTTTCTGGTCTTCTCGACTGCCCCCGCTCACGAGCTCGGCACGATCCGGACATACGCGACCTTTCAGAAGGGGGGCGAGTACGAGGTCAGGGTCTTCATCGACCGCGAGCACCTGCCGCCCGGGTTCGCCTCGTCGTCGGCGCCGCCGCGGATCCCGATCGGGGGGCTCCAATGGGATTCCGGGGAAAAGGCTGCCCGGATCCTCTCGGAAGTCCTGAATCATTCGCGGATCGCGTTCGACGGGCGTCCGGTCGAGCCTCGGGCCGCCTGGGAAAACCCCGATCCCGCCGCCGCCGAGCTCGTCCTGCGGATGACGGGGACGATTCCGGGCGGCGCGAAGACCTTCACCTGGTCAAATTCCCTGAGGCTCGGCTCCTATCTCCTGACGCTCCGGACGGAAGGGGAGGACAGCCCCGAGCGTGTCTGGGCGGAAGGGGGCGAAGAGAGCCGTCCCTTCATCCTCAAGGCAACGGTCGTGCCTCCGACTCGAGGACAGATCGCGCGGCAGTACCTGGCGCTCGGTTACACGCACATCCTGCCGAAGGGGAGCGACCACATCCTGTTCGTGCTGGGCATTTTTCTGCTGAGCACCCGGTTGAAGCCGGTCCTCCTGCAGGTGACGTCCTTCACGGTCGCGCACACGATCACGCTCGCCCTCACGATCTACGGTGTTGTGTCGCTGCGCCCTGCGATCGTCGAGCCTCTGATCGCCCTCTCGATCGTCTATGTCGCTGTCGAGAACGTCGCGACGTCGGAGCTGAAGCCGTGGCGCATCGCGCTCGTGTTCGGCTTCGGCCTGCTCCACGGGATGGGATTCGCGGGCGTCCTGTCGCAGCTCGGCCTCCCGCGCTCCGAGTTCCTGACGGCGCTCCTGTGCTTCAATGCCGGGGTCGAGCTCGGCCAGCTCTCGGTGATCCTCGCGGCGTTCGTCCTGATCGGTCTTCCCTTCCGACGCAAGCCCTGGTACCGGCGTCGCGTCGTCATCCCGCTTTCCGTGGGGATCGCGGCAGTCGGCCTCTTCTGGGCGGTTCAGCGCATCCTGCCGTTGATCACCTAGTGCCCTGTAGCGCTTTTGAAGTAATCGTGGCGAGAGCTCGCCCCGGAGCCCACCTGCGGTGAACTAGAAGTCGTGAACGGATTCTGAAGAAAACGAAAAAGCGGATGTCCCTGCGAGAATGCCGGATAATCTGTCCCTCTCCTGGACAGGAGGATGTCCTGACATGATGTCGTCGAGCCCGCATCTGCGCGGGCCGCATCGCAAGCTCGTCGTTCTCGCGGTTGCGCTCGCGCTCTTCCGCGACGGCGCTTCAGGCCAACGTGAGCAGCAGCCGGCTCCGAAGCGGATCCGGACGGGCGACGCCGTCATGACTTTCGCCGGCAACGCCCAGCACACGGCGATCTTCAACCCGGCCGCCCAGGACCTGAACAGGACTCACTGGTCCGTTTCGATCGATCTGAACAACACCGGGGCGCTGGCCCATTACGGCGCGCCTCTGATCACCGCCGCCAACACGGTGATCACGCCCGTGAAGATCGCCGGCGACTTCTTCCAGGTCAGGGCCTTCGACGGGGCGGCAGGAACCGCGAAATACACGCTCGCCACCGACTACATCCTGCCGCCCCACGACTGGATCCCGATGTACCAACCGGTTCTGGCCGCCGGGCCGTCCGGGACCCGTCTCTACTACCCTGGCGCGGGCGGGACGGTCTTCTTCATAGCGGACCCCGACTCAAACACTCCGGGAGTCCCTGTCCGCAGGGTCTTTTACACCACTCTCGCCAACTACGAAGCCAATGCTGCCGCCTTCAATGCCGCCGTATTCGTCAACACGCCGATCACGGCCGACAGCGGCGGCAACATCTTCTTCGGTTTCCGGATGGTCGGAGCCGCGCCGGCTCCTCTGAGCACCACGCAGGGCGGCTATGCCCGCATCGCTCCCGACGGCAGCGCGACCTATGTCCTGGCCGGAACCGCGGCCGGCGACGCCGCGATCGGACGCGACTCGCACAACTCGGCGCCCGCCCTGAGCAACGACGAGCAGACCCTCTACGTCGTCGTGAAAGACGCGAGCCTGGACTCGTACGGCTACCTGCTCGGCCTGGACACCACGACGCTCGCCAGGAAATACAGGGTGTTCCTGAAGGATCCGCGCAACGGCCATGTCGACAACGCCGTCATCGTTGACTCCAGCACTTCTTCTCCCACCGTCGCTCCGGACAACGATGTCTATTTCGGCATTCTTGGCGGCCCGAGCACCGCGAACGGCTATCTTCTGCACTTCAGCGGCGACCTCGCAGTCGAGAAGACCCCCGCCGCCTTCGGCTGGGACAGCACGGCCGCGATCGTGCCGAGAGAGATGGTGCCTTCCTACACCGGTGCGTCCTCCTACCTGGTCTTCTGCAAGTACAACAACTACGCCGTGCCCGGCGGCGACGGCGAGAACGGCGTCAACAGGATCGCCGTGTTCGACCCCCGATCCACGGAGGTCAATCCCCGTGACTCCTCCAGCGGCGTGCCCGTGATGCGCGAGGTGCTCACGATCGTCGGCCCGACTCCGGACGCCGAGCACTCCTCCATCCCGACGGCCGTGCGCGAGTGGTGCATCAACACCGCGGCCGTCAACCCGGCGACCCACAGCGTCTTCACGCCGAGCGAGGACGGCCACCTCTATCGCTGGGACCTGGCTGCGAACTCCCTGTCCCAGGCCGTGCGGCTGACCGCCGGCACCGGGGAGCCTTATGTACCGACCGTCATCGGACCGGATGGGACCGTGTACACGTTGAACGGCGGCACTCTCTTCGCCCTGGGCGGCGTCAACGGCGTGCGCATCAACCTCTCCTCCTCCGTTCCCGGCGACAGCGCCGTGGTCGCCGGCCGCCCGCGCACGTTTACGGCGGCGGTCGCGAACCCCGTGCCGGGCGGCACTCCGACCGGCACCGTCACGTTCAACGACACGATCTACTTCGTGGCCGGCCCCGGCGACCTGCAGAGCACGACGACGGTGCTGTGTGCCGGCGTCGCTCTGGACGGCACGGGCCACGCGAGCTGTGCCACCGCCACCCTGTCCACGGGCACTCACTTCATCACCGCCCTCTACAGTGGCGACGTCAACTTCGGCGCCGGCAGCATGGTCCTGGTTCAGAGGATCCATGAGCGCCCGTCGGTCACGGCGCTCGCTTCCTCATCGAACCCATCGCTCCCCGGCCAGTTGGTCACCTTCACGGCCACGGTCGGTTCCGTCCCCCCGGGATTCGGAACGCCGACGGGAATGGTGACGTTCCAGGAGGGCCCCGACGCCCTGGACCAGGTTCCTCTCGACGGCGGCGGCGCGGCTTCCTTCAGCAGTTCGTCCTTGAGCCCGCGTTCCCACGCGATTACAGCTATCTATTCTTCAGACTCCCGTTTCGCCTCGAGCGGCGCGAGTCTCACGCAGGTGGTCCAGAACGCGGGACCCGAGCCGTTTATCGGTCTGCAGCAGATCGCTTCGAGTCTCGGGAGCGTCACGTCCATCACGAACGCGGGTGACTCCCGGCTCTTCCTGACGATCCAGACCGGCACGATCCGCATCTTCGACGGAGTCTCGGTCCTTCCGACCCC
>DATIRW010000329.1:0-3145 GCA_035469365.1 Thermoanaerobaculia bacterium | reverse complement strand
CCCGCCGCGAGAAGACCGTCGGAATCGGCGCGGATCCCGTAGCGCGTTCCGCTCGCATACCCTTCGAGGATCGCCTCGACGGCGCGCAGAAAGGCATAGCGGTCCGCGCTCCAGACGCGCCGCCGGGCGCGCTCGCACGCGGCGAGGTAGTCGTGGACCGCGACGACGTACCAGAGCGACGCGTCCACCGAGTTGTATTCGGGCTCGTCCCCCCGGGGGTTCGGGGGACCGCCAGGTCCCCCGGCAGGATTGTCGGGGAAGCGGTTCGGCAACATCCCCTCGGAAACGGCTCCGGCCCACTCGATCAGGATCTCGCGCGCGTCTTCCAGGCGTCCCGTCGCCAGGCACAACCCTCGCAGCGCGATGAACGTGTCGCGCCCCCAGTCGGTGAACCAGGGATAGCCCGCCACGATCGTCTTCCCCTCACCGCGCCGGACGATGTAGTCGTCGGCCGCCCGATCGAGGCGCGAGGAGAAGCTCGACCGGCGGCGCCGCTCCTCCGCTCGCAATCGCCGCGAGAGCAGGACGGCGTCGTCCTCGCCTGCGGGTGGCTCCGTCGAAAGCAGAATGACCGCCTCGCTCTTGGAAAAGTCGAAGCGGAAAACGCCGGGCGAGGCGAGGTCCTCGGTAAAGTCCAGTCCACGCTCTCGTTCCTGCGAATACAGGAAGTTGCGGTACCAGTCCGGCTCGTGCGAGTACGATCCGTTGGTCACCACGTTGACGGCGGGCACGCCCTCGTACGGCACCCACATCCAGCCGTAGCCCCGCCGCTGGGGCTCGAACCGGAAGGCCGGGTTCTCGTGATGGAGGGCATGGTAGTCCCGCCCGGAGAAAAGCAGCCGCACCGAGAGCGTCACGTCGGGGTCTCGCCGCGGGAGCCGCCACACGAGAGCCGTCGTGCCGGTCCGGCGCGAGACGAAGACTTCCTGCGTCAGGCGCACGTCGTCACCCACGCGGAACAGCCAGGTGGGCCATGGGTCCGCGCGGAACGCCGCGATCCGCCACGCGCCGTCCGGACTGACGACGCCGGGCGCGTACTCCTGCGAAGAGATTGCGAAGCGGCCGTCGGGCGTCTCAACCCAGGCCTCGAAGCCGTTGACCAGGACGAAGCGCCCGGCCGGGGGCGCTGTCGCTGTTAGCAGCAGCGCGTGATACCGGCGCGTCCGCGTGAGGCCCGCTGTCCCGGACGCAAAGCCTCCGCTCCCGTCGGCCTCGAGCCACTCCGAGCCCGGTGCCGGCGGACTGCTGGATGGTCTGTCCAGTGCCGTCCGCGTCACGGCTTCACTGTATGACTCTTCGACGACCAACATCGAGGGCTCGATGCTCGGTCCCCAGGCGCGGTTTCCCGGAACCCTTCCCCGCTCCCCCCGTGAGAGGGTCTGGGTGAGGGGTTCATTGCCGCCCGGAACTCGGTATGAAGAAGGGAATCAGCGAAGGTAAAAAGCGATGAGGGGCGCGGCCGCGATCCCCGAAAGGAGATGAACAAGGTGCCAGGCCCGCGGAGACAACCCCGACAGAAGCGGCCGCGCGGCGCCCAGGATGGCGCGAACGAAATCCTCCGGTATCTCTTGCGGGCCGACATCGCGGTACGCCTCGCTCTCCAAAGCCACCGTCATCCGGTAACACTTCCAGTATCCGGCGCAAGGCTCGCAGCGCGCCAGATGTCGCTTGCTCTCCCTCGCCTCGCCAGCGGCGATGTCCCCACAGGCGAGGTCCGTCAGGCGGCCGACCACCTCACGGCAGGTCAAACGGAGACCGCCCTGCGGAAATGCGGCTCGAGCAGCCCGCGCAGCGCCTGGCGGGCGCGGTGAAGGCGGACCTTGACGGCGTTGGCGGTAATGCCGAGGGACCGCGCGGCTTCTTCGGTGGAAAGCTCCTCGATGTCGCGCAGCAGGAGCACGTTGCGGTACGAATCCGGCAAGCGATCGATCGCTCCCCGGACGATCGCGCGCGTTTCGCCGCGCGCGAGCAGCGTCTCCGCCGAACCCTCCCAGTCGGGCGTCGGGTGGCCGACCTGGTGGCCATCCGCCTGGAACTGCGGGAGAAGGTCTTCGATCGAGTCCTCGGGCCTGCGCCGGCGACTGCGCAGCCTCATGAGGCAGGCGTTGATGACGATGCGGTGGAGCCATGTCGAGAGGCGCGAGCCCTGCTCGAAATTGTCGATCGACCGGTAGGCCGACAGGAAGCCTTCCTGCACCGCATCGCGAGCCTCCTCCTCGTCGCGCAGGAACCGACGGGCCACCGCCAGCAGCCGTCCGCCCTGCTCCCGCACCAGGCGCTCGAAGGCTTGCTCCTCGCCTCGCCGAAGCCGCAAGACGAGATCACGCTCCGAGGCCGGCTCGCGTTCCACGTGCGCCCGGGCCTCCGGCATGGTCAGCTCTCCCGGCGTCGCGCCGAGAGGACCGCCGAGACGAGCTCCTCGGGAACTTCGTCCCCGGCGGGAGCATCCCAATCCCTGCACGCCGCCCTGCCCAGGGCAATCGATTCCTGGTAAGTCTTGATGTAGTTGACGCAGGACTCGCAGACCGCCAGGTGCCTATCGAACTCCGCCACCCGATCCGGAGGTAGCTCCCCATCCAAGTACAGATGGAGAAACTCGATCAGCTCCCGGCAGGTGATGTAAGGTCGTTCATCCATCCGTCGGTTTCCGCCTCCCGAGCAAGACTAAGCCCATGCAGACCTTCGATGCCGGCGGCGCGACAAGGTTTCGTCTCAGGGAGAGCGCGCGAAGCGACGTTTCTTGGCGGGGCCGACGGGACTCGAACCCGCGACCTTCGGCGTGACAGGCCGACGTTCTAACCAACTGAACTACGACCCCGCGGAACGGCGCATCATACGCGAGATGCCGCCAACACGCCACCCGGCGGGACTCGAGCCGCAGCCTGCGGCGTGACAGGCTTCGCTCGGCGAATGAAGGACAAATTCGATCGGGCAGGATTCTTGCGAAAAGACGCCCTATGCTCGTCAAGCGATCTGTCTTGAAACGCCGGCTGGCCGCCGCCTCGCTGTTCGGGGCGGGGGCCGCGCTCCTCGCTTACGCGGTGTGGCCGTGGACGCCGATGGCGAGAGGCGCGCGGCCGCCGCGGACGATCGTGTTTTACGGGTTCAGCATTTTGGGCGATGTCATCGATCGTGGAGTGTTTCC
>DATIRW010000328.1:0-9356 GCA_035469365.1 Thermoanaerobaculia bacterium | reverse complement strand
GTGCTCTTCTCCTCGGAGACGTATCGGACGGTGAATGTGGCGGACCCGATGCGGATGGAGTCTCCGTCCTTCAAAGTCTTCGGCCCGGCGATTCTCTCGCCGCGCAGATACGTGCCGTTCTTGCTGTCGAGGTCCTCGATCGTGGCTGCCCCGCGCGCGACCACGAGGCGCGCGTGCCGCCGCGAGACGCTTTCGGACGGGATGCGGATTCCGGCCAGATGGTCACGGCCGAGAACTGTTTCTCCTTCCGGGACGGGAATCACCCGGTCCTCCCATGTCAATTTCCAGGCGGAGGGCTCGCCCGTGCCGGCGCGCTCGCGGGAAACGTCGCTGGCCGCTCCCGCAAACGCATAGCCGAATCCGTGGACCGTGCGGATATAACGGGCGTCCTTCGCGTCTTCGCCGATTGCCTCGCGGATCTCCGCGATGAGACTGGCGAGCGTGGCCTCCGACACGAAGGCATCGGGCCATATCTTTTCGTGGATCTCCTCCTTGGAGAACGCCTTCGGGCGGCCTTCGAGGAGCAGCTCCAGGAGCCGGAAGGCCTTCGGGGAGAGATGCGTCGGCCGCTCCTGCCGGAAGAGCTCCCGGGTCTCCGAATCGAGCGTGCAATCACCGAAGGCAACGCGCACGCGCCCTCCCAGGAAAACCCCGAGAAACCCCCAGAGAACTCCAAAGACTTCCCGCCCGGGAAGAACGATTCTGCAGGCCGCGCAAGAGACGGCATGTCGCCGCACCCTGACGCGAAGGTCGAAAGGAGTCAGCCATGACAAAGCAGAATCGGAACATCCGGAGCCTCGAACCGGCGGCAGCGGCCGCTCTTCTCCTTCTCCTCGCGGCGAGCCCGGCGCTCGCGATCAGCGCCAACGGGAAACCGGGCCAGCGTGGGCGCGCCTCGCGAGACAGCCAGATCCGCGTGATGGACATCTTCGCTCAGAACTACGGCGGCGCGGACTTTTCTCCCGTCGTGAGCGACCTCGAGTCGCATCCGGCGGACCCAGCGAACGCGGCGTTCATGTCGGTCCCTCTTTCTCTGGCCAATGTATACCTCAACCGGTACGAAGTCGGCTGGAACAAGGCCGATCTCGAGCGGTCCATCGGGATGTTCGAATGGGTCGTGGCGAGGCGTGATCTCTGGGGAGGGGGCGACGGGTCCGGATCGGTCGTCAGCTACCTCGATATCGGCTTGAGCCGGCTCCGGGCGGAGTGCGACGTCGGAGGGTTCGAGTCCCGGATCGAGGAGCTGTGGGGAACGGCGATGGCGATCACGGCGAACGAAGCGGATGAAGCTCTCCTGGCGGGCGGAGTCCCGGGCAAGCCGTGCGGCCCGACCTTCTGGCTCGCGGCCTGCCCCGAAGCCATCCTTCCGTATCCCAGCGAAGACGCAGTCCTGGCGTCGCGCGCCGCTCTCCTCGCGGCGGCTTCGAGCTTCCTGGCCACGGACCCGCGCGCCGGAGACTGGGCCGAAGGCGCGCAGTCTCTGGCCGCGCGGTTCCCGGCCTCGGCCTGCCAGCCGGCGGAGATCGAGGTGGTTCTTTCGCAGGGAGCGCTGTCCAAGCGTCTGGGGACCAGTGATCTCCCGGACGATTTCGAGGGCGTCATCCGCGGATTCAAGACCGGCCGGACTTCCTCCCGCTGTTCGCCGTTCCCGGCGGGCTACGCAACGGCCGGGCCGGTGGACATCGTGAATCCCGGCGCCTCCCTGGCGGCGGCTATTCACGACGGCCAGTTCGTCGCGTTCTCCCTGTCGGAGAGGTTTCTCTGGCAGTTTCCTCCGGGCTCCCAGTGCGAGGAGGAAGACGACTGAAAAACCGCCGCCTTCGCCGACGACCTTCGACCGCTTCGACCTGCGGCCATCATGAGGCGGTCAGGGCGGGGTCCACGACCCCGCCCTCTCTTTGTCAGGAGAGCGAGGTTCCGGGCTCTTCGTCGCTCCCGTCGGCGATGCCCTCGAAGAGCATCGTCGAGAGATAGCGCTCGCCGGTGTCGGGGAGCATCGCGAGGACCACGGAGCCCTTCCCCGCCTTTTCGGCGACCTTCCTCGCGCCGGCGAAGGTGCCGCCCGAGGAGATGCCGCAGAAGATCCCTTCCTTCGACGCCAGATCGAGCGCCGCGTCGCGGGCCTCCGTGTCCGTCACCGTCACGAGCTCGTCGAAGCCATGGCGGTCCAGGACCGCCGGGATGAAGTCGGGCGTCCAGCCCTGGATCTTGTGAGGCTTCCACTCCTTGCCGGCGAGCAGCGCCGCTCCCTCGGGCTCGACGACGGCTATCTTCGTTCCCGGCCGCGCCTTGCGCAGCATGTCGCCGACCCCCGTCAGGGTCCCCCCGGTGCCGTAGCCGGTGACCCACCAGTCGAGCCTCTTCCCGACGAAATCACGCAGGATCTCCGGGCCCGTCGTGTTCCTGTGGTATTCGGGATTGGCCGGGTTATCGAACTGCCGCGCGAGGAACCAGCCGTTCTTCCTGGCGAGTTCCTCGCATTTCTTGACCGCTCCTGAGGCGCGCTCGACGGCCGGCGTCAGGATGACCTTCGCCCCGAGGATGCGCATCAACTTGCGTCTCTCGACGGAGAAGCTTTCCGGCATGACAGCGACGAACGGGTATCCCTTGACTGCGCACACCATCGCGAGCGCGATCCCGGTATTTCCGGACGTCGCCTCGATGACCGTCTGGCCCGGCCGGATCGTGCCGCGCCGCTCTGCGTCCTCGATGATCCCCATCGCCATGCGGTCTTTGACCGAGGAGAGGGGGTTGAAGGCCTCGCACTTGACGTAAATCGTCGTGCCGGCCGGCGCGAGGCGGTTGATCCGGACAACAGGGGTGTTTCCGATGGTGCCGAGGATGCTTTCGTGGATCATCTTGAGAACTCCTTCTTGTCCCGAGGCGACGTAGGATAGGTGGGAACCATGGACCGGAAAACTCTGTTTATCCTTCTCTCACTCGCCATGCCCGCCGCTCTTGCCGCCGCGCCGCGAACGATGCGCGTGGATTATTACCATACGGGCAGCGCCTCGGAGGAACACTTCAGCCTCGACCGCGTGGTTCTCGAGCCCCTGGAATGGCCCGGCAACCTGGCCCGCGCCCTCGATGACACCAATCTCGGGAAGTACTTCTTCGAGGTCGCCGACAGCGCCTCGGGCCGGGTCCTCTTCTCGCGCGGGTTCGCTTCCGTCTACGGCGAGTGGGAGACGACGGGCGAGGCGAAGAAACTCGCGCGGACCTTCCACGAGTCGCTGCGCTTTCCCCGCCCCGACGCGGCCGTGCGCGTGAGCTTGAAGAAGAGGGACGCGAAGAACGCCTTCCGGGAGGTCTGGTCGCTCGCCCTGGACCCGAAAGACATGTTCGTGGACGACAGCAAACCGGCTTCACCCGGGCCGCTCCTGGCGATCGAGAAGCATGGCGAACCCGCCCAGAAAGTGGACTTCCTGATCCTGGGAGACGGCTACACCGAGGCCGAGCGCGGCAAGTTCGAAAAGGACGCGCGGCGCCTCGTGGAGATCCTCTTCGCCGTTTCGCCGTTCAAAGAGCGGCGCTCCGACTTCAACGTCTGGGGCCTCTGCCCTCCCTCGGAGGAGTCGGGCATCTCGCGCCCCTCGACCGGCGTCCACCGGCGCTCCCGCGTCGGGGCGACCTACGACGCGTTTGGCTCGGAGCGCTACGTCCTGACCTTCGAAAACCGGTCGCTGAGAGACGTCGCCTCCTTCGCCCCCTACGAGTTCATCGAGGTCCTGACGAACTCGCGGACATACGGGGGCGGCGGGATCTTCAACCTCTATTCCACGGTCGCGGCCGACAGCCTCTGGTCCCCTTACGTCTTCGTCCACGAGTTCGGCCACCACTTCGCGGGCCTCGCCGACGAGTACTACACCTCCGATGTCGCCTATGAGGCCGCTCCCGCCGAGCGCGTGGAGCCGTGGGAGCCCAATGTGACGGCGCTCCACGACCAGAAGAATTTCAAGTGGAAGGACCTCGTCTCTCCCGGCACGCCTCTCCCGACTCCGTGGAACAAGGATGCCTTCGAAGAGCACTCCCGTGTGACCCAGGAGAAGCGCCGGAAGATCCGCGCCGAGAACCGCCCCGAGGACGTGATGGACGCCCTCTTCACGGAGCAGAAGAAGGAAGAGACTCGCATGTTCGCCGCCGAGAAATACGCCGGCAAGGTCGGCGCCTTCGAAGGCGCGATGTACGAGGCGAAAGGCTATTACCGGCCGCAGCCGGACTGCATCATGTTTTCCCGCGACGACGTCCCCTTCTGCGCCGTCTGCCGCCGCGCGATCGAGCGGATCATTGGTCTTTACTCAGGACCGGCCCCGAGTTCCGGCCGATGAGCTTCGCGCGCGGGTTGAAGCTTGCCGGCTTCGCCCGGCGCCACCTGGGGCGCATGAGCCGGGGGCGGCGGGAGGTGATGGCGCACCTGGAGGCGCCCGCGCCGGAAAACCTCCCGATGCCGACCTTCATCCAGTTGCGGGTGACCAACCTCTGCAATCTCCGGTGCAGGATGTGCGGGCAGTGGGGCGACACCGGAATCTACCGGGCGGACGGCTTCTCCGACTCAGCGACCGACGGGGAGAAGGAGAAAAATCGCATTCGCGAGCTGATCGGTGCCAAGCGCCAGCTCGCACTCTCCGACTACATTCGGCTTCTCGACGAGGTCGCGCCCTTCCGGCCGATCATCAGCCTCTTCGGAGGCGAGCCTCTCCTCTACCCGGAGATCCTTCCTCTGGTCCAGGAGATCAAGCGGCGAGGGCTGACCTGCACGTTGATCACCAACGGCGGGCGCCTTGAGCGCCTGTCCCGCGAGCTCGTCGAAGCGGGGATCGATTCGATCGCCGTCTCGATCGACGGCCCGCCGGAGGTGCACGATCGGATCCGCGGGCAGAAGGGAAGCTTCGAGAAGGCGGCGGCAGGCGTCGCCGCGGTGGCGAAGTGGCGCCGCGACCTCGGGCGTGCCCTGCCGATGCAGATTGCGATCCTGCCGGTCACGGAGCTGAACATCGGTGACGTCGCGCCGGCGCTGGACGCGCTGCGAAAGCTTCCTCTCGACACGATCAACATGGGACTGCGCTGGTTCGTGCCCGAGGAGGCCGGCGCCGAGTACGAAGACGTCATGCGGGAGACCTTCGGCATCGCGGCGGCATCCTGGAAAGGCTTCAAGTTCTCCTGGCCCGGCGGCGTAGAGGGAACCAAGACGCGGCAGATGACCGATCTCGTCAAGCTCCTGGGGAATCTGCGGCGCCGGCGGTACGCGGACTCCGCGCTCGGGCGTCCCTGGGTCTCCTTCGTTCCGGACGTGCCGGCGGAAGAGGTCCCCGAGTACTTCTCCGACTTCGGCCGGACCTTCGGCCATGACCTCTGCCCCGTCGCCTGGTACTTCGCGCAGGTCGAGCCGGACGGCGAGGTCTGCTTCTGCGGCGACTTCCCCGATTACTTCATCGGCAACGTCCGGCGCGCGTCCTTCCACGAAATCTGGACCGGCGAAAAGGCCTGGCGCTTCCGCGAGAAGCTCGCGAGGGAGCCTCTCCCCATCTGCGCCCGCTGCTGCGGCAACTACGTCTACGGAAAGTGGCAGCGCCCGGCCGCTTCAGTCCGACCTTCCGGATAGGAGAGACTGGGAGACTGGGAGATCTTAGCGAGAGCGCTCGTCAAGATTCCCCAGTCCCCCAGTCCCCCTGTCCCCCAGTCGGCTGCTGTCGCCGTTCCAGAACCGGTAGAAGTTGAACCACTGGGTCGGGTGAGCTCGGACGACGGACTCGAGGTCCGCGGCGACGCGGGACATCATCCGGACGGCGTCCTCCTCCGGCGAGAGCGACGGGTCGGCCTGGAGCGGCTCGCCCCAGATATTGAAATAAGAGCCGTCGGGCGACCGCAGGAAGAAGCCGGGCAGGATGTCGCAGCCGCAGAAGCGGGCGAGAAGAGCCGGTGAGCGCAGGAACGGCGTCGGGCGCTTGAAGAAAGGGACGAAGACCCGGTCCTCCGGATAGGCGCGGTCCACCAGGAGCGCGACGGCCCGGCCGCGATCCACGGCGGCGCGCACCTTGAACGCCGTCGCCATGGAGGAGCCGATGTCGATCGACTCGACACCCAGGCGCGCGCGCAGCTTCAGACGCATCTCCTGAACGCCGGGGTCGAGCTCCGGCTGGCCGACGACGGCTGCCGTGAGTCCGTGCGCCTTGAGGGTCACCGCTCCCATCTCCCAATTTCCAACGTGCCCTGTTACGAGCAGGAATCCTCGCCCGCCTCGGCGGCTGGCCGTGAGAACGCGGGCGTCCTGCGCGAGCGTCGTGATGCGGGGAGTGAAGGCCTCGCTCCTCAGGCGCCAGGTGTCGATCGTGGCGCGGCCGTACTCGAAAAAGAGACGGCGGGTCAGGCGGGCCGCCGTCTCCGGCGAAGCCTCCAGGCTCAGGCGGAAGTTCTCCCGGATGCCCTCCTGGGTCCGGCGCATGAAGGCCACCGCGAGGCTGTTTCCGAAGAGGTTGATGCCGTTCAAGACGGGCAGGGGGAGCCACCTCGCGCCGTAGTGGAGGCCGCCGTAGACGACCCGGTTTGAGAGCCCGTGGCTCACCCATTTCTGGCGGGCCCGGGGCGCGGGCGGCAGAGCGGGGCCGGCCGGGGGGATCCTTGTTTCGGACATCAGCCCAACAAGTCTACAATTCGCCGCCGAATGAGAGTGCTGCTGCTGCGTCCCGATCCGGGCAACGAGCGCTTCGGTCTGGGTCCCTTCTTCCGCGTCGAGCCGCTGGGCCTCGAATACGTGGCGGCGGCCCTCCGGCAGCGAGGTCACGAGCCGACGGTGGTGGACCTGCGCTTCGGCCACAGCATCCGGTCCTGGATCCGCATGACGCGGCCGTCGGTCGTGGGCATCTCCTGCATGCACGCGCTCGAGTACGGGAAGGTTCTCGAGGCCGCCCGCGAGGTCCGGCGCGCCGCGCCGGAGGCCTTCGTCCTGGCCGGGGGCCATGCCGCGGCCGCCTATCCGGCGCCGCTCGAGACCGGCGATCTCGACGCCATCTGCGTGGACGACGGCGAGGAGGTCATCCCCGCACTCGCCGACGCGCTCGTCTCGGGCGTTCCCGTCTCCTCGGTTCTCGCGCTTCGCTTGCGGGGGCCGGAAGGTTGGACCGCGACGCCAGAACTGTCGGACCGCACCGGCCTCGATCGCGTCCCTCTTCCTGCCAGGGACCTCGTCGAGCGCGACCGCAACCGCTACCACTGCCTGCTCTTCAAGCCCGTGTGGCTCGTCGAGACGGCGCGCGGCTGTCCTTTCCGCTGCAACTTCTGCTCGGTCTGGCAGCTCTACGGCCGCACCTTCCGCGAGCGGTCGGTCGGCGCCGTCGTCGAAGACTTCGCTACGGTCGGCGACAGCGTTTTCATCGCGGACGATCTCTTCTGGAACCATCCGGCCCGGAGCCTCGAGCTCGCGGAGGCCTTGAAGAAGCGCGGGGTCCGGAAGCGCTGGCTCCTGGCGCAGACGCGAACGGACATCGTGTGCCGAAGTCCGGAGCTGCTCGAGGCCTGGCGTCCCCTCGCGAAAGACTTCGACATCTTCTTCGGCCTCGAAGCGGCGTCCGACGGAGGCCTGGATAACGTCGTCAAAGACAGCAACGTCGCGGCTTCGGTCGAGGCGGCCAGGGTGTCGCGCTCGATGAACTACGGCGTGACGGGCAACTTCCTGGTGGACCCGGACTGGCGGGAGGAAGACTTCCGGGAGCTGTGGGACTTCGTCGCGCGGCACGGCTTCCAGCGCGCCGGCTACACGATCCTGACGCCCCTTCCCGGCACGGAGCTCTACCAGAAACTCGCGCCGGCGCTCGCGGGGCAGCCCTGGTTCAAGTACGACATGCATCACGTCCTGTGGGAGCCACGCCTGGGAGCCCGGCGCTTCTTCGAGCTTTACGCCGAGACATGGCGCCGCTCGATCCTGAATCTCGGCGGAGAAAAGAGATGGAGCGACTGGATGCGCCAGGTCCGGCCGCGGGAGATCCCGTACCTGACGCGCGTCCTCCTGCGTACCCAGCGCATGATGAACGCGGGCGCGTACCTGAAGGAGCACCAGGAGTCCCGGGTGATGCCGGCCGAGATCCCTAGCGGAGCAGCGCCCGTCTCCTGAGAGCCGGTTTCAGGTGTCAGGTATCAGGGATGGTGATGTTCGAGGTGCGTCATGAGGCTGACGGTTCTTCTCCTGATGTTGACGGGTTTCGCTTCGACGCCGGAGGCGTCATCGGAAGCGGCGGTCGCGGCGGTGCTCGATGACTGGCACGCGGCGGCAGCGGCGGCGGACGAGGCGCGATACTTCGCGCATTTCGCGCCGGACGCCGTGTTTCTCGGCACGGATGCGACGGAGCGGTGGTCCGTCGAAGAGTTCCGCCGCTACGCGCATCCGTACTTCGCGAAAGGAAAAGCCTGGAGCTTCAAGGCGGTCGAGAGGCACATCTCCTTTTCAGCGGACCGATCCGTCGCATGGTTCGACGAGCGGCTCGACACGCCCAATCTCGGCCCCGCGCGCGGCTCGGGCGTGCTCGTGCGCGCCGCGGGCTCCTGGAGAATCGCCCATTACGACCTGTCCGTGCCGATCCCCAACGCGCTGATGAAGGAAATCAAACAGCGGATCGAAGAGATCGGGACGTCGAAGGGCGCTGCTCGCTGACCGGCGGTCCGATCGGAAATCTCCCCTTCGCTCATTTTCCCACCCCCGGTGCACCGGTATATTCCTCTCGTGGCAGGCCGGATCTTCCTGTTGTCGCCGGCGAGCTGCTCCGGGCGGCGCGCGCAGATGGTCTTCCGCCGCGAGGCGCGGTTCGATCTTGCGCGGCGGCTTCGGTCTCCCGAGGGCGCGCCGCTCGGGGATGTCTTCACCTTCCTGTCGGGTCTCTATTTCCGGGGCAAGCTCGCGTACGCGCGGGAGTTCGCGAGGCCCCCGGGAGGAGTGCAAGGGGTCTTCGTCATCACGGCCAGCGCCGGGCTGATGCCGGCCGATGCCGCCGTCACGCTCGCGCACCTGCGCCGCTTCGCGCGGGTCGCGATCGATAGCGGCGAGCCCCGCTACTGCCGTCCCCTCGCGCGGGCTTCTCAGACGCTTGCCGACTTCGCGAACGGGTGCGAGATGGTGCTCCTCGGCTCGATCGCGAGCGACAAGTACGTGGACATTCTGGGAGGGATCTTCGGCGAGCGCCTGGTCTTTCCCGCCGATTTCGTCGGACGCGGAGACATGAGCCGCGGGGGATTGCTGCTGCGCCGCGCGCGCGAAGGCCGGGAGCTCGAATACCGGCCGGTCCTCGGAGCCGTCCGCCACGGCCCTCGCCCACCAAAGCTGCCGAGGCTCCGGTGAAGCCCCGCCGCGCGGCCACCCGAGACCATCA
>DATIRW010000327.1:0-4814 GCA_035469365.1 Thermoanaerobaculia bacterium | reverse complement strand
ACTCGTTCACCGAGAACGCCGCGTACGGGAGGAGCGCGCTCGACCGGGGGTACCTCGTATCCTTTTCCGGAATGATCACCTTCCGGGCCGCCGAAAACATCCGGGAAGCGGCGGCGGGACTGCCGCTCCACGCGATGCTCGTCGAGACCGACTCACCCTTTCTCGCCCCTGTTCCTCATCGGGGCAAGCCCAGCGAGCCGGCCCACGTCGTCGAGACCGCGAAGAAGCTCGCCGAGGTGAAGGGAATCGGAATCGAAGCGCTCGCCGGAACGACGACGGCGAGTTTCGACAGGCTCTTTCTTCCCGCTGGCCGGGAGCTGACACCCGAGAGCCACGCATGAGCTCCCGCCGAGTGTCCCGCCTGGAATTCGAGAAGTACGTGGATGAGGCGCTGGCGGGACTTCCGGCGGAGTTCCGCAAGTACCTCGACAACATCGTGATCGCCGTCGAGGAGGAGCCGCTCGAAGAAGACTACGAGGAGACGGACACGCCCGACGAGGACGAGCTCTTCGGGATCTTCCGGGGCGTTCCGTATTTCGATCGGGAAACGGCGATCTCTCCTCTACCGGCGCAGATCGCGATCTTTCGCGGGCCGATCCTGCGCTGCTGTGAGACCCGGGGCGAAGCCATCCGCGAGATCCGCGACACCGTCGTCCACGAGATCGGCCACATGATCGGCCTGGGCGACGACGAAATGCCGTATTAGAGCCGGGACCCGGGACCCGCATCGAAACGAAAAGCGCGGCTGATGCCGCGCCTCTTGACCTGATACCTGATGCCTGAAACCTGCCTTATTTCCTCGGCCCCCGTGGCCCGCGGTCGCGGTTGGGGTGGCCGTGATGCTCGCCGGGGCCACGCGCGCCGCGCGGGAACTCGTCGCGGCCCTCGTCTTCGCCGACGGTGACGGGCGCCATGGCCATCTCGGCCTCGAGCTCCTCCTTCGACAGGGCCTGTTTACGCGAGAGCTTGATCTTGCCCATGGGATCCACTGCGATGATCTTGACGGTGATCTCGTCGCCTTCCTTCACGACGTCGGTTGTCTGCCGGACGCGGTAGGGCGCGAGCTCGGAGATGTGCACGAGGCCGTCCTGGCCTGGCAGGATCTCCACGAAGGCTCCGTAGGCCTCAACCCGGCGGACCTTGCCGCGATAGACCTTCCCGATCTCCGGCTCCTGCGTGAGGCTCTCGATGATCTCGATTGCGCGCAGCGCCGCAGCCTCGTCCGACGAGGCGATGGAGACCTTGCCGGAGTCCTCGACGTCGATCTTGCAGCCGGTGGACTCGATGATGGACCGGATCGTCTTGCCGCCCGAGCCGATGACGTCGCGGATGCGGTCGCGGGGGATCTGCATCGTGAAGATGCGGGGCGCATAGGGGGAGATGTTGGCGCGCGGGCGGTCGAGCGCGGAGGACATCTTCTCCAGAATGTGGAGGCGGCCGGCGCGGGCCTGCGCCAGCGCCCGCTCCATGATCTCCCGCGAGAGCCCCTTGATCTTGATGTCCATCTGCAGGCCCGTGATCCCGTCGCGCGAGCCCGCGACCTTGAAGTCCATGTCGCCGTAGTGGTCCTCCTGCCCGGCGATGTCGCTCAGGATCGCGAAGCGGTCTCCGTCGGACACCAGTCCCATCGCCACGCCGGCGATGGGCGCCTTGATCGGGACGCCCGCGTCCATGAGGGCGAGGGTTCCTCCGCAGACCGTGGCCATCGAGGAGGAGCCGTTGGACTCGAGGATGTCGGAGACGACGCGGACCGTGTAGGGGAAGGACTCCTCGTTGGGGAGGACGGGGGAGAGCGACCGGCGGGCAAGGTTGCCGTGGCCAATGTCGCGCCGGGAAGGGCCTCGCAGGAACTTGGTCTCACCGACCGAGAAAGGCGGAAAGTTGTAATGCAGGAGGAACGTGTGCTCGCTCTCTCCCTCGTACTCCTCGATGATCTGCGCGTCGTCGGAAGTGCCGAGTGTCGCGGTGACCAGGGCCTGAGTCTCCCCGCGGGTGAAGAGCGCCGAGCCGTGAGTGCGGGGCAGGAGGCCCACCTCGGCCATGATCGGGCGGATCTCGTCGAAACGCCGTCCATCCAGCCGTTTGCCCTGGTTCAGGATCGTCTCGCGCGTCAGGACCTTGACGAGGTCGTCCGCGGCCCTGGCGACATGAGATCTCTTCTCCTCCTCTTCCTCGGCAACGACCGAGACCGCCGCCTTCTTGACCGCCTTGATCTCCGCGTACGACGCGATCTTCCCCGGCAGGGTCATGGCGGCCATCATGGGCGCCTCCCACTGCGAGCGGACCCGCGAGAAGACGTCCGCCGGGTAGGCCTCCGGCGATTTCCAGTCCGGTTTCGCCGAGAAGCCGGCCTGCCGCTGCAGCTCCTTCTGCGCCGCGACGATCCGGCGCACGGCCTCGTGGCCGAAGAAGATGGCGTCGATCATCGTCTCCTCGGAGACTTCCCGGGCGCCCGCCTCGACCATGACCACCGCGTCGTCGGTCCCGGCCACGATGAGATCGATGTCGGATTTGTCGCGCTGCGCATTGGTGGGGTTGAGCGTGAACCGACCCTCGAGCCGTCCGACGCGCACGGCTCCCACCGGCGAGTAGAAGGGAACGAGCGAGCACGTGAGCGCCACGGAAGCGGCGTTCAAGGCCAGCACGTCGGGATCGTTCTGTCCGTCGGCGGAGAGAACGAAGCCGATGATCTGCGTCTCGTGATTGAACCCCTTGGGAAAGAGGGGCCGGAAGGGACGGTCGATCAGCCGGGATGTCAGGATCTCCTTCTCGGTGGGCCGTCCCTCGCGCTTGAACCAGCCGCCGGGGATGCGTCCGGCGGCGTAAGTGGCCTCGCGGTAATCCACGGTGAGAGGAAAGAAATCGGCGTTCTCCTTCGGCTCCTTGGCGAAGACAGCCGTGGCCAGGACGACGGTGTCGCCGTAGCGGACGACCGCGGCGCCGTCGGCCTGCCTCGCGAGCTTGCCGATCTGGATGTCGAGCGGGAGAGCTCCGAGCGGAATGGATGTCTGGTGCTGGGTCATGGTGTGGTCCTCGTCATTGGAGCGGCCCGCGGGCGAGGCGCGACCCGCGGCCGCGCGGCCGCCGGTCCTCCCCTCCCGCTTGCCGCAGATTTACTTGCGCAGGCCGAGCCGCTCGATCAACCGGGCATAGCGTTCGGGGCTCTCGTCCTTCAGGTAGTCGAGCAGCCTCCGCCGCCGGGATACGAGCTTCAACAGGCCGCGCCGCGAATGGTGGTCCTTGGCGTTGGTCTTGAAGTGGTCGGTCAGGTAGGTGATCCGGTTGGTCAGCAGGGCGACCTGGACCTCCGGGGACCCCGTGTCGGTTTCGTGGACCCGATACTGCCCGATGACGTTGGGCTTTTCGGTCTGATACTCGGTCACGCTCATGTCTCTCCTCTACTCACTCTTTTTCTATAAACGGCTAGACTACCACGACTTGCGCCTTCGGTTCTACCAGGGAGTCGTGAGTTGTGAGAAGAACCGCGGCACCAACTCAAGACTCATGACTCACAACTCTCAGTCGGCGAGGACGATCTTCGGACGTATGAGGCTGACTTTCCCGGTTCCCATGGGCGTGACCTGGCCCAGGGCGATGACCTCTTCGGCGGGCCCGAGAAGCGTGACCCAGTCCCCTTCCTTCGCGGAGAGGCCGCGAAACGGGATCGGCTGTCCCTTGCGGATCTTCCAGGCTTCGAGCGAGGCGAGCCGGAGGCGCTCGAAGGGGAAGGCAATTTGCGAAAGCGGGATCGAATGGGGAGGCCGGAGACGCTCCTCCGGGGGCATCTGCTCGAAGGTCTCGAGCGGCAGGGCGTCGGCGACGTCGAAATCTCCGATGCGCGTCCTCCGAAGGGTCTCCAGGTGCGCGCCGCACCCGAGCCGGCCGCCGAGGTCGCTCGCGATCGCGCGCACGTAGGTTCCCGAGGAACAGGAGATCGAGACCGGGAGCCGTCCGGCCTCGTCCAGGGGCCCGAAGGTCAGTTGCGAGACGCGGACTTTCTTGGGCAGGATGGGGACGGTCTCTCCGCGCCGCGCCATCTCGTAGAATTTCCGTCCCTTCACCTTCTTGGCCGAGAAAGCGGGAGGCGACTGGAGGAACTCTCCCCGGAAGTCGGCCGCTGCGTTCTCGATCTCTTCCGGGCTGACGCGGCTGGCATCCCGCTCGGGCCCGACCGTTTCCCCCTCGCGGTCGTAGGTCGTCGTGGAGCGGCCCAGGCGGATCACGCCCTCGTAGGATTTGTCCATCCTCGTGAAAAAGCTCTGGAGGCGGGCCGCGCCGCCGGCGCAAAGCAGAAGAAGACCCGTCGCCATCGGATCGAGCGTCCCGCTGTGCCCGATCCGGGCGAACGAGGTTGCCTTGCGCACGCGCTCGACGACGTCGTGGGAAGTAACTCCCGGCGGTTTGTCGATGAGAAAGAGGAATCCGCGCTTGAGAGGGTCGGTCAAGGCTCGTCTTTCCGGGGGGGCAGGACCTGGGCGAGCAGCTCCTCCACGCGGGCCCCCCGCTCGAGCGAGAGATCGGCGGTGAAGTGGAGCTCCGGGGCGTACCGAAGGCCGCAGCGCCGGCCCACCTCGCCGCGCAGGAACCCGGACGCCCGCGCGAGACCCGCGGCGGCGCTTTCCCGTTCCGCGTCCCCGCCGAGCACGGAGAAGTAGACGCGCGCCGACTGGAGGTCGGGCGACATCTCCACGCTCGTGACCGTCACCCCCTTCACGGCGGGGTCATGGGCCTCGAGCAGGAGGAGGCTGGACAACTCCGCCCGGACGAGATCGGCCACGCGCTGGCTGCGACGGGATTCCTTCTTCATGGTGAAA
>DATIRW010000326.1:0-6438 GCA_035469365.1 Thermoanaerobaculia bacterium | reverse complement strand
TTCGCTCTTAATCACTTTCCTCCAGGAGGCGCAACTCCAGCACTTGATCGGAAGAGAACCCTTCCAGCCTCAAGTAGTGCTCGGAGGCCATCATGAGGGCTTCAGCCGGGGTGAGGCCGACGATCTCCGAGCCGACGATGGAAACGCCGTAGCGGTCGGCCTCGGACTTGACGCATTCGAAGACGCGGTGGAGAGGGGTCTTCTTGAAGTTGGTCATGTTGATGGAGACCTGGACCTGGCCGCGCTCGGCCAGCTCGACCCCCATCGCCTTGACGAAGCGGAAGCCGCCGCCGATGTGACGGATGGCCTTCGCGATCGTTTCGGCGACTCGCAGGTCTTTGGTCCCGAGGTTGATGTTGTAGGCGATCAGAGGCGGCCGGGCTCCGACCGCGACGACGCCCGCGGTCGGATGGGGACGGGAGGGTCCGAAATCGGGACTCCAGCGCGGGTCCTTCATCTTCTCGGCGAAGCCCTCGAACTCCCCTTTCCGGATCTCCGCGAGGTTTCGTCGCGACTCCGACGTCGCCGAGTCCTCGTAGAGGTAGACGGGAATCTGATGGCGCGAGGCGATCCCGGCGGCGACCTCGCGCGAAAGAGCAACGCACTCCTCGACGTTCGCCCCCCGGATCGGGATGAAGGGCACGACGTCCACGGCGCCCATGCGCGGGTGCTCGCCCCGGTGCCGCGTCAGGTCGATCCGGGGGATCGCCGCATCGAAGAGCGCGCTCACGGCGGCGCGGACGGCCGCGGCATCGCCGACGAACGTCAGCACGCTCCGGTTGTGCGAGGCGTCCGAGGAAACGTCGAGCAGACGCGCGCCCGGCGTCGCCCGCACCGCGTCGGCAATCTCGCCAACCCGGCCGCGGTCGCGCCCCTCGGAGATGTTGGGGACGCACTCGATGACCGTCCTCATCAGGGTGTCAGTCTATAATCGGGGCGTCGTGAGACGGATTCCCTCTGTTCAAGAAGCGGCCAAAGGCGGGTCTCTTCGATGAACTCTCCCCCTTCGCCGGGCTCCTACCCCGGCAACTCTTCGCTGCCGGTGGAGGTTCGCGAGAAGATCCTCGCGACGTTCCGCCATGCCCTGAAACTCTTCTCCTCCGGCAACGTCAGCGACTGCGTGATCGGCTGCGAGTTCATTCTGAAGATGGACCCGCGCTTTACCCCTGCCCAGCGGCTGCGAGAAAAGGCGCGGAACCGCGATTCGGCAGTGGACATCAGCGATCTGGAGGCCCTGGCGAGCCCGCACGCGCCCGGAAGCCCGGCCGCGGCGTCTCCCCCTGCCCCTGCCCCTGCCCCTGCCGCTGCCCCCGCCCCGGCCGCGGAGCCGCGCCCCGAGAAGTCGGACCCTCAGCGCCTGCTCGCCGAGGCGAAGCAGAAATGCGAAGCGCGCGATTTCGATGGAGCCGTGGCGGCGGCCACGCGCGCTCTGACGCTTGCGCCGGGCAACAGGGACGCGCTGGCGATGATCGAGAAGGCCGCCGGGAAGAGGGCGATGCAGCCGCTCATCGAAGCCAGTCGCGCCAATGCGGAGGAGGCCCTCGCGCAAAGGCGGCTCTCGGACGCGCGGCGGGAAGTCGAACGGCTGCGCGCGGCGGATCCGAAACATCCCGCGCTCCCCTCGCTCGAACGCCGATTGTCGGCCCCTTCCGCGCCGGCCGCCGCGGCGCCGCCGGACACGGGCCCCGGCCCGCAGGGCTCGGGCGAATTCTCGCTCGGGGGGCCGCAGAGCGAAGGCTACGGAGCCACGCCCGCGTTCGGCGACCTTTCGGCCGAGCCGTCCGGCCTCGACCCTGTTCCGCCGCCAAGTTCCGATCTTTCCTCCGGCGCCCCGGAAGACTTCGCACAGGACGCGGCGAGGTCCGGCCTCTCGGGATACGACGCCACCTCGCCGGACGCGGAGGCGCTCGTGCCGCCTTCGCATTCCCCGCGCGACCTGTTCCTGCCGCTGGAGGAAGCGCCGGGCACGGCTTTGCCTTCCTTGCCCAGGCCGGAGATTGACGAGGAGGAGGCCCGCGCCGCCGCGCGGGAGATCGACGCCCTGATCAAGCAGGGGGACGAAGCCGCGAAGAAGGGTGACCGCGAGCAGGCGATTGAGATCTGGTCCCGCGTCTTCCTGATCGACATCAACAACTCCGAAGCAGTCACGAGAATTGAAAAGGCCCGGCAGGAGACCGCCGACGAGAGCCGGTTGGTGGCGGAATGCCTGAAGAAAGGGCGCGAGAGCTTCGAGGCCGGAGACCCCGAGACGGCGCGCCGGTTCTTTCTCCAGGCGCAGTCGCTCGACCCCGGCGAGCCCACCGCCGGCCTCTATCTCGAGCGGATCGAGAAAGGAGAAGCCGAAAAGGCGGCGCCGGCCGCCGCCGGCGAGGCTGCCGCGAAACCGATTCCCGCCAGGGTGGACGACTTCCCGGCGGCCGCGGCCCCGCCCCCGCTGCCCGAGCCACGGCCCGCCGGGGTTGCGATCAATCCAAGGATCCTCGCCGTCGTCGGTGTATTCCTCGCCTTGACCCTCGCGGGAATCTACTTCGTTTTCAGAGGGACCAGAACGCAGGCTCCGCCGCAGAAGAACGTCTCCTCAGCCTCTGTCCAGCGCGCCCGGGAGTTTCTGGAAAAGGGACAGATCGCGGAGGCGCGTACCGAGCTGCGACGCATCGGGCCGGCCGATCCGGACTCGGAAGAAGCCCGCAAGCTGCTCGCCAATCTGGACAGGGGCGGGCCCCCGGAAGCCGGGAGAGCCTTGCGGCCCGCTTCGCCGCCGGACGCCGCCTCGAGCGCCTCGCGGGGCGACACCGATCCCGCGCGCCTGCGCGCCGTCGCGGAGAAGGCGCTCGAGGAGAAGCGGTACATCGAGGCCCTGAAGAACTTCAACCTCGCCGCGCCGGCCTTCCGCGACGACCCGAGCTTCACGCGGGAGCAGGGCATCGCCTCCGACAAGGTCACGGCCCTGACTCCGGCGGTCAAGTTCTACAACGAAAGCGAGTACGAGACGGCGATTCCGATCCTTTGGCGCATCGTGCAGGAGGACCGGGACAACCAGGACGCCCGCTCCTACCTGCTCCGGTCTTACTACAACCAGGGGATCACCCAGCTGCAGAACGGCCTCTACCAGAAGGCCATGCAGGCCTTCCGCGAAGCGCTGGCTCTCGATCCCAACGATTCGGAGGCAGCGCGCCACATGAAGTTCGCCGAGCGCTATCAGAAGGGGGACCTGGACCTGATGGGCCGGATCTACGTGCGCCACGTGAACCACCGGCGATAGGAATGGAAGATTGAGAAATTGAAAGATTGAAGATGAAGATGGACGAAAGCCTCGGATGAGAAGCTCCGATCAATCGACAATCGACAATCGACAATCGACAATCGAATGAGCCGGCTCGACGAAATCGACCTCTCCTCGGGCGCGGCCGAGCCCTTCGCGAGCCCGTCCGGTTCCGCGAAGAAGGATCTGGCGAGGGCGGGGGTCTTCGAGCCGGAGGAGCCCCTTGCCCGGGCCGAGGTCTTGCCGGAAGGATCCGCCTCCGGGAGGCCCGCTTTCCTGGATCTCCCGCTGCGTCCCGCTGCGGCAGGGGCGCCTCGGCCTTCGGCGCGGGTCCCGGAATCCGCCGCTTCCAATGTCCGGGCTCCAGCGGCGCCACTCGGGGCGCGGGGCGCCGCCCTGGCCGCGGACGTCGCTCTCGTGCTGCTGCTCGTCGCGGCCGCCCTGCTCGCAGCCACGGCCGGGCGCGGACGGACGCTCGAGATTTCGGGACTGCTGTGGACGGGTGTTTTTGCCGTTTATCTATCCTTCTTCTCGACTGTCGTGCCGCTCGTCCTCTTCGGAAAGACCGTGGGCATGGCCCTGACCGGCCTGACCGCCCGCGGCCCGAGAGGATCCGCCCCACTCACCGCCGCCCAGTCCGCCAGGCGCTGGCTCGGCACGGCGTTGACGCTCTTCACCCTCGGCATTCCCCTGCTCCTGACTCGCCGGGATCGCGGCGCCCCGAGCCCGGGCGACCGGCTTTCCGGACGGCCGTTGCGGTGGGAGAGTCCAGAGTCAAGAGTCGACAGTCGAGAGTCGAATGCTCAAGACTCTGGACTCTAGACTCTCGACTCTTGACTACATTGAAGATTGCCGTCGCGCAGATCGACACGACGGTCGGCGACTTTCCCGGGAACTCCAAGAAGATCCTGGATCTCGGGCGCCGCGCGGAGAGCGAGGGCGCCGACATGGTGCTCTTTCCCGAGCTCGCCGTCTGCGGCTACCCGCCGAGGGACCTGGTGGAGCGGAGGGCCTTCATCGCCGAGTCCGAGCGCGCCGCGGCGCGAATCGCCGAGTCCAGCGGCCGCGCGCTCTGGCTCTACGGCTCGCTTCAGAAAAACCCGGCGCGCCTGGGCCGCCGCGTCTTCAACGCCGCGATCGCCGCGCGTGCGGGCCGGATCGCCGCCGTCTACCACAAACGCCTGCTTCCGACTTACGACGTCTTCGACGAAGGGCGCTACACGGAGCCGGGCAGTCGCCCGCTCGTCCTGCGCCTGCGCGGCTCGAGGATCGGCGTGACGATCTGCGAGGACATCTGGAACGACAAGACGTTCTGGAAACACCCGCTCTATCCGACCGATCCGGTGCGCGACATGAGACCCCTGCGGCTCGACCTCCACGCCAACATCTCGGCCTCTCCCTGGACCCGGGGGAAGGCGCGCCTGCGCGAGAGGATGATGAAGCAGATCGCCCGGCAGACAGGCGTGCCGCTCGTCAGCTGCAACCTGGTGGGCGGCAACGACGGCCTCGTCTTCGACGGGGGTTCTTCCGCTTTCGACGCTCGGGGGCTCCTCGTGGCGCGCGGCGACTCTTTCCGGGAGGACTTCTGGACAATCGAGCTGCCGGACGGAGGAGGGCCGGTCCGGAAGAGAGATACGGACGTCGCGCGACTCACGAAAGCCCTGGCCCTCGCGCTCTCCGACTACGCGCGGAAGTGCGGCTTCGCGACCGCCGTGCTTGGCCTGTCCGGAGGCATCGATTCCGCCGTCACGGCGACGCTCGCGGTCGAGGCGCTCGGCCCCGACCGCGTCACCGGCGTCGCGATGCCGGGCCCGTATTCCTCGGAAGGAAGCCTGCGCGACGCCCGCGACCTCGCGCGGCGGCTCGGCATCCGGCTTCTCGAGATCCCGATCGTGCCCGTCTTCGAGGCCTACCGCCGGGTCCTGGCTCCGGCCTTCGGCCCCCGCGAGTGTTCCGCGGCCGAGGAGAACATCCAGGCCCGGATTCGCGGCGCGATCCTGATGGCGCTCTCCAACCGATTCGGACACCTGGTTCTCTCCACCGGAAACAAGTCGGAGCTCGCCGTGGGCTACTGCACCCTGTACGGCGACATGGCGGGCGGCTACGCGCTCCTCTCCGACGTTCCGAAGACGCTCGTCTACGAGCTGGCCCGCGAGCTGAACCGCGGAGGAGAGCGGATCCCCGCCTCGTCCATCTCCAAGGAGCCGTCGGCGGAGCTGCGCCCGAACCAGAAGGACAGCGACACGATCCCCCCTTACCCCGTGCTCGATCCGTTGATCGAGGCCCTCGTGGACTACTCGCTGCCGGCCCAGGCCGCCGCGCGGCGCGCGCGCGTTCCGGTCGCGCTCGCCCGCGACATCGCCCGGCGGGTGGACCGCAACGAGTACAAGCGGCGTCAGATACCGCCGGGACCGAAAGTCACCGCCCGGGCCTTCGGAGAAGGCCGACGCTACCCCATCGCACAGAAGTTCCGGGTCTAGCTGATAGCTTCTCGCAAACATGCACGGCTCGTCCGAGAAGTACGTGTGGAAAGAGATCCCCGGCTCGTCGCACGACGTCCTGCGGCGGCGCATTCGAGCCCTGCCTTCCGGCCTTCGGCTTCTCGACCTCGGGGCGGCGGGCGGACACCTGGGCCGGGCCGTTCGTGACCGCTGCTCGTTCCTCGCCGGCGTCGAGCCGCATCCGCCGGAGTCCGCTTCGGCGAAAGAGGGGTACGACGACTGGCGCGAGCAGGATGCGCTGCATGCCGGGCACTGGGACGAACCATTCGACGCCGTCGTCTGCGCGGATGTGCTCGAGCATTTCGCGCGGCCCGAGATGCTCCTGGAATGCGTTCGAGCGTGGCTGAAGAACGGCGGCGTCCTCTTCGCTTCCATTCCAAACGTGGCGAACATCTCGGTCCGGCTCGCTCTCCTCTTCGGGCGGTTCCGTTACGCGGACCGCGGCATCCTCGACCGCACCCACGTGACGTTCTTCACGCTCGCGAGCGCGAAGGACCTCCTGGAAAGGAGCGGCTTCCGAATCCGTGCCGTGGAGGCGACGGCGATGCCTTACGAGCTGGCCCATCCCTGGCTGTCCGGCGCTCCCTGGAGCCGTCCGACGAGGGCCTTCGCGCGCACAAGCGCCAGGACCTGGCCTACGCTCTTCGGCTACCAGTTCGTCTTCGAAGCGGCCAA
>DATIRW010000325.1:0-8374 GCA_035469365.1 Thermoanaerobaculia bacterium | reverse complement strand
GGCCGGTGATCCAGCGGCTCTTCCCCCGTGCCGTCGCGATCCTTCCGTCCAGGCTGCCGGCCCATTTGGCGAGAACGAAAGGGCGCCGCTGCCTGATCCAGACGAGAAATTTCTCGTTCTGGACCTCGGCGCGCCGCCGCTGCACCGGCGTCGCAGGGAGAATCCGGACTCCGGCTCGCCGCAGAACCGAGAACCCGCGCCCGGCGACGAGAGGGTTCGGGTCGCCCGCTGCGACAACGAGGCGCCGGATCCCCGCAGCGAGGATCGCGTCGGTGCACGGAGGAGTCCGGCCCAGATGTGAGCACGGCTCGAGGGTCACGTACAGATCCGCCCCCGCCGCTCGCCCCCCCGCCTGCGTGAGCGCGGCGACCTCCGCGTGCGGACCGCCGGCGTTACGATGAAACCCCGTTCCCACGACGCGGCCTCCGCGCACAACGACCGCCCCAACCATGGGATTTGGAGAAACGGTGTAGCGGCCGCGCTCGGCCAGGTCGAGAGCGCGGTCCATCCACCTCATGTCGATACGAGTGTCTCGCCGGCTCATTCTCTTCGTGAAACTCATCAGGAGTCTCCCAGCAGGGCGCGCGCGTACTCGGATGGCTCGAAGGGGATCAAGTCGTCAATCCCCTCCCCGACCCCGACGAAGAGGACGGGCAGGCCGAGCTCCCGATAGATCGCCAGCACGACACCTCCCTTCGCGCTTCCATCGAGCTTCGTCAGGACGACGCCGGTGGCGCCCGCGGCCTCCACGAACCGCCGGGCCTGCGCGAGGCCGTTGGAGCCCGTGGTGGCGTCGAGCACGAGAAGAGTCTGGTGTGGCGCTCCGGGAACCTCCCGGGCTGCGATCCGCCGCATCTTCGCCAGCTCAGCCATCAGGTTCTGCTTGGTGTGGAGGCGGCCGGCGGTGTCCACGAGGAGCGTCCGTACGCCGCGGGCCTTCGCCGCCGCAATCGCGTCGAAGAGAACTGCCGAAGGATCGGCACCCTCGCGGTGACGCACGACGGGCACCTTCAGGCGATCGGCCCAGATCGCCAGCTGCTCGATCGCTCCCGCGCGGAACGTGTCGGCGGCCGCCAGGAGGACCGATCGCCCCTCTTCGAGCCGGCGAGCGGCGAGCTTGGCCGCCGTCGTCGTCTTCCCGGAACCGTTGACCCCGACCAGGAAGACGACCTCGAGCGGCGCGTCGGATAAGACGGCGGGCGCGGGCGCCGCCGCGATCAATCGCTCGATCTCCTCGGTCAGAAGCCGGCGCAGGCCTTCCAGATCCGCGCGCTCGGCGCCGCCGGACCGCGTCCGAACGGCGTCGGCCAGCGCGCCGGCCGTCTCCGCTCCCACGTCCGCCTCGATCAGCGCTTCTTCGAGCGATTCCAGAACCGATTCGTCGATGCCCAGGCCCTTCTTCACCGCTGAACCGAGCTTCTCGAGGATCTCGGTGTGGGTCATGAACAACCCGCGCTTGACCTTCGCGAAGAAGCCGGACCGGGTTTTTTCGGGCACGGGAGTCGGATCGCTCATGGGGAGAGTTTCAGGTTTCAGGTCCCCGGTTTCAAGTTGTGCTTTGGTTCCGTGAAACCTGAAACTTGAGACCTGAAACTCCGGTTATGGCTTTACGACGCCGGCGTCGCTTCCAGCAGCTGCCGGGCCTTCGCGCCGGCCTCGCCCGCAGGGTCGAGCTCCACCGTGCGCTCGAGGTAGCGGCGGCCCAGGGCCGTCTTCTTCATCGTGACGAGCACCAGGCCCAGGCGCAGGTTCGCCTCGGGGTTCTTCGGCTGCAGGTGCACGGCCTCCAGATAGTCCTCGGCCGCCGCCGCGAATTCCCGCTGGGCCTCCCGGGCGATCCCGCGCCCCAGGAGCGCATCGAAGGACTTCGGATCGAGCCCGATCGCCGTCGTGAACGCCTCTTCCGACCCGGCGTGGTCTCCCATTCTCTGGCGCATCCGCCCGCGGTTGATGGCCACGTCTAGCTTGTCCCCGGGGGCGGAGGAGGAGTCGGCAACCCGAAAATCCTCCTCGGCCTCGGCGTAAAGGCCGGCCTGCCAGCGAGCCATGCCGCGGTGGATCCGAAAGAGGCCCTTCTCCGGATCGAGCTTCACGGCGCGGTCGAACGCCTCGAGGGCTTCGCGAAACCGCTCCTGGATCAGAAGCGCCACCCCGAGCCCGTCGTGCATCTCGGGGTTCTTCGGGTCCGACTTGAGGACGTCCCGGTAGGCCATTTCCGCCTCATGCGCGCGTCCCTCCCGGAGCAGCACGGCGGCCATCCTCTCGTTTAAGAGCACCTCGGCCGACAAGTGGGGCGTGCTTGCTCCCGTGGAGCACCCCGCGCCCACCGGCAGGATAACGACGAGAGCCAGCAAGGCGATCAACAGGCAAGGGGGACGGGGGCTCATAGCGCTTCCACCAATCGAGGCTCCTCCGGCTCCTCGAGCGCCGGGCGCACGGGGATCGGCATCAGGTTCCCCTTCTCGTACGCCCGCACGAACGCAACCACGACCACCGGGTCGTAGCGCGCGCCCGCGTATTGACGGATCCTCTCGACCACGTAGTCGATCTCCATCGCCTGCTGGTAGGGGCGCGTCGTCGTCATGGCGTCGAAGGTGTCCGCGACCGTCACGATCCTCGCCTGCAGCGGGATCTCTTCCCCCTTCAGGCCCTCGGGGTATCCGCCGCCGCCGTATTTCTCATGGTGGTATTTCATGCCCGGGATGACGTCGGCAAGCTGCGGAATGGCCGCCATGATGGCGGCCCCCTTGATCGGATGCGTCTTCATGATCTGGAACTCTTCCTCCGTCAGGGCCGTCGGCTTTCGGATGATGCGGTCGTCCACACCGATCTTGCCGACGTCGTGGAGAAGGGCCGAGAGGCGGACGCGCTCGACCTCCGGCGGGGGAAGTCCCATTTCCGCGGCGAGCGTCGCGGCATACGCCGCCACCCGCTCGGAGTGCCCCCGCGTGTACGGGTCTTTGGCGTCGATCGCCTCCGCGAGCGCGCGAACCGAGGCGAGAAACAGCTCCCGATTCTCGCGGGCGGCCCGTTGCACCTGGTCGAAGGCGGTGCGGATCGAGGCGCTCATGCGGTTGAAGCTCTCCGAGAGGTCCGCGATCTCGGCCGTGCCGCCGACCTTCACGGTCGCGCCGTACTCCCCTTCGCTGATCGCGTGGGTGGATTGCGCCAGGCGGGCGATCGGAGTGGACAGGCCCCGCGCGAAAAAGAGACCCAGCAGAAGCGCCGCCGCCAAGGCGACCGCGCTCCAGATTACGGTGTCGCGGACCATCAGGTCCACGGACGCGAATGCCAGATCGCGGTCTCGCTCGACGAGCACGCCCCAATCCGGCTGCCGGACGGGGGCGATCGAGGCCAGCACGGCGCCCCGCGGAGTCAGCTCCGACCGCGTCCACGGGGCGGGGAAACGCATGAAGTCCGAGACGAGGAGCGAGTCGCGCCGCTGCTGGGCTCGTGGCAGCAGGGGAAAGATCACGACTCCTTCGCGATCCACGAGACTGACACCCACTCCCTGGTGAGCCTGGTCCCGGAACTTGCTGTCGATCGCCCCCCAGGAGACGAGAGCCTCCACCACGCCGGACCGGGCGCGGATCTCGTCCCTGACCGGGACCGCGAGAACCGCGACGGCCCCGAGCTCGGTCATGAAGAACGGCTTGCCCTGGTACAGCACGCCGTCGCGCGCCGACTCGAATCCCTTACGAAACTCGTAGTCGATCACGGGAGAACGCATGTCGGGGCCCACGAACCGGCCCGCTCCGCTGGCGTTGAAGCCGCGCAAGGCTACCAGCGGGGTCCGCCCGCTCAGGAACGACCCCAGGATGCGGGGGCCGTCTTCCGAGGTGAACGGGTCCTTGCCCGTGAGCTGGCCAGCGAGCCAGAGGGAGGCCGCGGCGCTTCTGAGCCTTTCGCTCGCGGACGCATAGAACGCGAACACGTAGTCGGCCAGGGCGGAGGAGGACCGCGTCAGGTACTTCTCCTCCAGCGTCTCGAGCGTTCGTTGGTTTCGGCGGATGAGCACTGCGCCGGAGAGCAGCAGAGGAACCAGCGAAGCCAGGACGAACGTGCCCGAGAGCAGCACAAAGAGGCGAATCCGACGCCTCGCGGTACGCCCGGTCACTGCCCGCGGATTATACCGCCGGCCCTGACCGGAGCCTCACCTTCAGGCCGGGCGCCGCTCGTCGAAGCCGGCGTGCACGGCGGCTTTCAGCCAATCTTCCAATGGGATTGCCTCGTCGATCCGAGCCCGGCCAACCGCCTCGAGGACCACCCCCGCGATGCCCCGCGCGCTCCCCTTCTTGTCGCGGGAGAGGTAAGGCGCGAGGACGTTCGGGTCGCGGACCGGCTCGGGAAAAGGACCCAGCAGCCGCAGGACGCGGCGGACGCGGAGGGCCTCTTCTTCGCGAAGGCCGGCGCGCACGCGGGAGATCTCGAGCGCCGCCGCGATCCCCCAGGCCACCGCTTCGCCGTGCCGCAGGTCACGGTAACCGCCGGCCGCCTCGAACGCATGGCCGAGCGTGTGTCCGAAGTTGAGCAGCCGCCGCCGATCCTCCTCTTTCAGATCCTCGGACACGATCGCCGCCTTGATCGCGGCCGAGCCGGCCAGCAGATCTAGCAGCGGCGACTCCTCCCGCCGGAGAGTTCCTTCGATCGCGTCCTCCGCCCTCTTCGCAAATTCGGCGTCCGCGATCCAGGCCGCCTTGAACGCCTCAACGAGGCCCGCCCGGAAATCCCGGTCCGGCAGCGTCGCGGCCGCCTCGGGATCGATCAGGACGGCGCGGGGCGGATGAAAGGCGCCGAGCAGATTCTTCCCGGCGGCGTGGTCCACGCCGGTCTTTCCGCCGATGGCGGCGTCGGCCATCGCTCCCGTCGTCGTTGGCACGGCGCTCCACGCGATGCCGCGCAGGAGAATCGCGGCCGCGAAGCCCGCCACGTCGCAGACGACTCCGCCCCCGACGGCCACGAGCGCGTCGTCGCGGCGCACGCCCGCCGCCAGAGCCGCATCGGCGATGCGAGAGACGGCGGCCAGGGTCTTCTCGCTCTCGTGGTCGTCGATCTCGATGTCCGCCAGGATCCGGCCCGAGAGGGCCGCGCGGATCCTCTGCGCCGGCCGCCGCGCGCCCGCGCAGGTGACGAGCAGAAACCGGCCGGAGGGGGACGCGAGGTACCGCCGGGCGGTGGAGAGCAGGCCGGCTCCGATCCAGACGACACTTTCCGCTTGTCCCGAGCCGATCGCGATCCGGCGCGGCTGGCTCACGAGCGTGGAGTTCGCGGAGGCTCGATGCCCAGCTCCTTCAACTGATCCTGCGGCACCTCCGATGGAGCCTTCATCATGACGTCCAGGCCAGAGGTCGTCTTCGGAAACGCGATGACGTCCCGGATCGAAGCGGCGCCCGCCGCGATCGCGCAGATGCGGTCGAGGCCGAGCGCGATCCCGCCGTGCGGCGGCGCCCCGTATCGCAGGGCATCGAGAAGGAACCCGAACCTCTGGCGCCCCTCCTCCGGGGAGATCCCGAGCAGGCGGAAGACGCGCTCCTGGACGTCCGCCCGGTGGATGCGGATCGAGCCGGAGCCGAGCTCCCACCCGTTGACGACGACGTCGTAGGCCGACGCGCGGACGCTGCCCGGATCGGTCTCTAGTCGCACCAGGTCCTCCTCCCGGGGGGCGGTGAAGGGGTGATTCATCGGGAACCACGACCTCGTCTCTTCGTCGAAGCCGAAGAGCGGGAATTCCGTGACCCAGCAGAAAACGTATTTCGAGTCGTCGACGAGCTTCCGTTCCCGCGCCGCCGCGGTGCGCAGCGCCGCCAGCGCGGCGAAGACCGCGTTGGGCTTGTCGGCCACGATCAGGAGGAGGTCCCCGCTTTCGATTCCCCCGGCGGCGGCGATCGCCTCGAGCATCCCCGCCGGAAGGTGCTTGGCGGCGGGCGAGGCGAGCCCGGCGTCACTCTTGACCCAGAAGAGTCCCCCGGCGCCATGCTCCCGGGCGAGCGCCGTGAGCTCATCCAGCTTCTTGCGGGAAAAGCCGGCTCCGCCCGGCACCGGCACCGCCCGGACCGCTCCCCCCTCCGAGAGGGCCTTCTCGAACGGAGCGAATCCGCTGGCGGCGCAGACCGCCGAAAGGTCGACCAGCCGGAGGTCGTACCGCAGGTCGGGCCGGTCCGTGCCGTAGCGCTCAATCGCCTCGCGGTAGGTCAGGTGGCGGAAGGGACGCCCGCACGGGATGGCGGCGGCGGCAAACGCTTCCACGAGAAAGGCCTCGACGGCATCGAAGACGTCCTCTTCCGTCGGGAAGGACATTTCCAGGTCGATCTGCGTGAACTCGAACTGCCGGTCCGCCCGCAGGTCTTCGTCGCGGAAGCACCGCGCGATCTGGAAGTACTTCTCGAAGCCCGAGATCATCAGGAGCTGCTTGAAGAGCTGGGGCGACTGGGGCAGCGCGTAGAACTTCCCGCGGTGGACGCGGGAGGGCACGAGGAAGTCCCTGGCTCCTTCGGGGGTCGAGCGGGTCAGCATCGGCGTCTCGATTTCGAGGAAGCCCCGTTCGTGGAGGACCCGGCGCACCCGAAAGGCGATCTCGTCGCGCAGCATCAGGTTCTTCTGCATCGAGGGGCGGCGCAGGTCGAGGTAGCGGTATTCGAGTCGTAGCTCCTCTGTCGCGTTGGTGCGGTCTTCGACGACGAAAGGGGGCGTCTCCGATCGCGACAGGAACTCGATCCGAGCGGCGACGATCTCGATGTCGCCGGTCGCCATATCAGTGCGGCGCTGCCCGTCGGCGCGCAGGACGACCTCCCCTTCGATCTCGACGACGTCTTCGCCGCGCGCCTGCCCGGCCGCGTCCACGGCCTGCGAGGGGGAGCGCTCCCTGTCGAAGACCACCTGGACCATTCCGCTGCGGTCGCGCAGCGTCAGGAAAACCAGCTCTCCCATGTCGCGGCGCCGCCCGATCCACCCCTGGAGGCGGACGCGGCGTCCCGCGTCGGACGCCGCGAGGGTCCCCGCCGGCTGCCGGGGGAGGCTCACGGGCGCGCCTCAGCCGGAGCGTTGAAGAAGGGAGCGAGCCACCGGACGATCTCGCCGCGCGGCACCGTGTGTTGATCTCCGGAAACGAGCCTCTTGACCGTCACGGTCCCTTCCTCTCTCTCTCGGGCGCCGAGGAAGAGCGTGAAGATCTTTTCCCGGTCCAGGCCCCGCGGGGAAGACTCCTCGAAGAGCGCGCTGGCCCGTGCCATCCCCTTCTTGAAGCCTCGCGCGAGCAGGTCCACCTCGACGGCGCAGGGGACGCCCGAGCGCAGCTCGCCCCCCAGGGCGAGCGCGTCGTGCAGTTCGTCGGGCCCCTGGGGGAGGAGGAGAAGAAGTCCTCTTGTCGGGAGAGGAGGGGGCGCGGCCTGCAGCAGGCGGTCCTCGCCGATCGCGAACCCGATGGCCGGCAGATCCGGCCCTCCCAGCGCCTGCACGAGGTTGTCGTAGCGGCCCCCTCCCAGGATCGCATCCTGCGCTCCCAGTTCCGCGGACACGACCTCGAAGACGGTGCGTGTGTAGTAATCGAGGCCGCGCACCAGAGATGGCTCGTCCCGGAAAGGGATGCGCACGCGAGCGAGCAAGCGGCGCACCTCGTCATGGTGGCGCCGGGAATCGCCGTCCAGGAAATCGAGCGTGCGCGGGGAGCCTTCCAGGGCGGCGCGGACGGCCGCGTCCCTGGAATCGAAGAGGCGCAGCGGATTTTCCGCGAGCTTGCGGCGGTCGTCCTCCCCGAACCCGGAGGACCGCGGCTCCAGATGCGCGCGCAGCGCCTTCCCGAAGGCCTCGCGCGATCCGGCGGTTCCGACGGAGTTGATCAGGATGGAGAGCGATCGGAAGCCGAGGGCTTCGAGAAACGCGCAGAGCATCGTCAGGATCTCGACTTCGGCCGCCGGTCCAGGAACTCCGAAGAGCTCCGCTCCGATCTGCCGGAACTCCCGGTAGCGGCCGGCCTGCGGCCGCTCGTATCGGAACTGCGGACCCGCGTACCAGAGGCGCAGGGGCATCGGCCCGGCCGCGAGGCCGTTCTCGATGACGGCCCGCACGACGCCCGCCGTGTTCTCCGGCCTCAGGGTGAGCGAACGCCCCTTGCGGTCCAGGAAGGTGTACATCTCCTTGTGCACGATGTCGGTCGTCTCGCCGACAGAGCGGGCGAAGAGCTCCGTCGCCTCCAGGCACGGCGTGCGCACTTCGGAGTAGCCGTAGGAGTCGAAGACGCGGCGGGCGATCGCCTCCGCGTCCGCGAACCTCTCGCTCTCGGGGGGCAGGAGATCCCTGGTTCCCTTGACGGCCCGGTATCTCACCGGGCCCACTTCCCGTCGACGCGGAAGTACTCTTTCTTGTATTCGAGGTAGTT
>DATIRW010000324.1:0-10413 GCA_035469365.1 Thermoanaerobaculia bacterium | reverse complement strand
CACCGACAAAGAACGGTCCGCCTTGAGAAATACCGTGCGGTCCTTGCGGGTCCGCAGGAACGCGTTGAGCCGGTCCCGAAGCAAGCCCCGCGCCACCGGCGTCTCGTTGATGTAGTAGCGACCGTCGCTCGTGATGGAGAGGATGATCGGATCCTCCACGCTCGAGGGAAGGTTCGTCGTCTCCGTTTTCGGAAGCGAAACCGAGACCCCCTGATGGAGCATCGGCGCGGTGACCATGAAGATGATCAGGAGCACCAGCATCACGTCCACGAGGGGAGTGACGTTGATGTCCGCCAGATGGTCGTAGGGGTCTCCGGTGGTGCGCTGAAAGGCCATTTAGGAAGAGCACCGTGAGTTGTGGCTTGTGAGTTTTGAATCGCCGGAGGGGAACCCGTGTTCGCTTCTCAATTCTGAATTCTCGCTCCTCGAAGACGCCGGCTTCTCACGTGAAGTTCCTCTCGGCCAGATTGATGAACTCCAGCGCGAAGTCCTCCATTCCCGCCCGCTGCGCCCGGACCTTGCCCATGAAGTAGTTGTAGAAGATGAGCGCGGGGATCGCGGCGGCGAGCCCGGCCGCCGTGTTCACGAGGGCCTCGGAGATGCCGGGAGCCACCGCCGCGATCGAGGTCGATCCGGTCTGGCCGATGGCGCGGAAGGACTGCATGATGCCCCAGACCGTCCCGAAGAGGCCGATGAAGGGGCACGCGGAGGCCGTCGTGGCGAGAAAAGTCATATTTCGCGTGAGGCGGGAGACTTCGACGCCGATCGCCCGCTCCAGGGCCCGCTCCACTCCCGAGATGTTCTTGATCAGGAGCGTCCCGGCCGGCGGCATGGCGGGCTGCTGCATGGCAATCGTCGTGACGGGCGATTCTTCCGGCCGCACGGCCTTGATCTGCGCGTCGAGCTCCGCGTACCCCGCCTTGAAGAGGGTCGTCAACGGCGTATCGGTGAGCTGGCCCGCGATCGTGTTGACCTCGGAAAAGCGCTTGGACTTGCGGAAGAACGTCACGAACTTGTCCGACTGGCGGGAAATCTTCGCGAGCTTCAGGTATTTTGCGAAAATGATGATCCAGGAGATGAGCGAAAAGAGCAGGAGCACCGCCAGGACGACCTTCGCGGTGGGACTGGTCTCGCGGAAGAAAACGACGAGGGGGTCCTGGCCCCCGGGCAGGTTCTCCGCCCGGACGGGCTGAAGCAAGGCCACCAACATCGTTTTGCACCGTAACATACAGATTCGGAAGCGTCAAAGGGAATGGAGAGGAGAGGAGGCCGCGTTGTGCTCCGCATGAGTAACCTGTCTCGCATTTCGGCGGCGGCCAGTTTCGCTCTCGCGCTCCTTGGCGTAACGGCGACTGCCCAGCCCTTCGACATTCTGCCCGAGGAGAAGATCGTGGCGGGCATGAAGGGTTACGGGGTGACCGACATGGGGGACGGCAAGGGGATCCAGCGATTCGACGTCGAGATCCTCGGCCTGCTGAAACGCTACGCTCCCGGACAGGACCTGATCCTCGGCCGCGTCTCCGGCATCGGCCTCGAGAAGGCCGGGATCATCGCCGGAATGAGCGGAAGCCCCATCTATGTCGACGGGAAGCTCGTGGGGGCGCTCGCCTACGGCTGGCCCTTTTCCAAGGATCCGATCTGCGGCATCACGCCGATCCAGAGCATGCTCGACATCCGGCATGCGCCAGCGGCGCCACCGGTCCCGATCGCGGGCTCGACCGCCTCGACGGGGGCGCTCCTTTCCGCGTTCACGTCCGGGCACTTCATGGATCGGCTGGATGACCTCATGAAACCCTTCGAGGCCGGCTCCTCGGGTACCCTCGCCGCTCTGCCCCTGCCGGTCTCCTTCGGCGGTGCGATTAACCCCGGCCGGCTCTTCCATCGCATGGCCGAGGCTTCCAACTGGATGGCGGTCCCGTCCGGCACGGCCGTGACAAGACCCTCGCAGGAACCCTCCCCGTTGAGGCCCGGGTCGGCGGTCGCGACGCAACTCCTGTCAGGGGACATGGATCTGTCGGCCACGGGTACGGTGACCTGGGTCGAAGGCAATTCCGTGCTCGCTTTCGGCCATCCGTTCCTCTCGATGGGTCCGGTCTCCATGCCGATGTCCGAGGCCCAGGTCCTGACCGTGCTGCCGTCTCTCTTCCGCTCCTTCAAGTTCGCGGCGACGGGACCGGTGCTGGGATCCATCACGCAGGACCGCTCGACCGGCATCCTCGGAACGTTCGGAACGCACGCTCCCATGGTGCCGATCACCGTGCGGATCTCCTCCGACCTGATCCCGTCTCAGGTGTACCACTTCGAGGCCGTGCACAACTCGATGCTGACGCCCATCCTCGCGGCCATTGCGATCGACAATGTCCTGACGACCCTGGAGAAGCGCAGCGGCGAGCGCACTCTCGTTTGGAAGTCGGCGATCCGCACGCCGGGCAGGAATGTCCGCTGGGATTCCGTCTTCTCGGGACTGAACGCCCGCGAGGAGGCCGTGGCTTCTCTTGCCCTGCTGACCAACTACCTGATGGCCAATGAATTCCACGACCTGACGATCCTCGGCGTCGACGTCGAGATCGCGCATTCGGACCGGTTGAAAGGCGCCCGCATCGTGCACGTGGAAGCGCAGAAGGAGCGTGTCCATGCGGGCGACGAGGTCCCCATCTGGGTGGACGTCGTGGATTTCCGCGGAAGCTCGCGGCGGGTCGTCCTGGATCTCAAAGTCCCTCCCGACACGCCGCCGGGTCCTCTGACGGTCTTCGTCGGGGACGGCTCGGCCGCCACGGCCTACGATCTCGCCCTCGTGCCCCCGGACCCGCAGTCGCTCGATCAGGTCCTGGATTTCCTGGCGCGGGTGCGGCCGCCCAACAGCCTGAACCTGCTCGCCTACCGCTCGGCGCCCGGCGCGGTCGTGGCCGGAGACGCCCTGCAGGCCCTGCCGCCCAGCGTCGCGACGATTCTGCGCGATCGGGGGCCGGGGGAGGCCTCGACCCCGGAGCTGGCGCACGTCAGGCTCCAATCCGTCTCGGTCGAGCAACCGACTCCCGTCAACGGCTCGGTACGGCTCCGGATCGACGTCAAGCCGAGAATGTGGTGAAGAGGGTCCTTCGCTCCCTCGGGGCCTCTCTCCTCGCGATGACCGCGGCCGCTTCCGCCGCTCGCGCGGCGGCGACGAAGATCTGGGTTTGCGATTCGGCCTCGGATTTCTCCACGGGGGAGGCGCGGGGAGTCTCGGTCACCATGGACGGGACCCTCGTGCTTTCCCGCGAGTCGCATCGCGTGGACGGGATTTCGGAAGCCACTCTCTTTTCCGCCGTGCGCGACCGCGAGGGAAACATCCTGATCGGCACCGGGAACGCGGGGAAGATCCTCCGCGTCCCCCCAGCCGGCAAGGTGGAGGTTCTCGCGACGCTCCCGGAGAAGGAAGTCACCGCGCTCGCGGTATCTCCGGAAGGCGTGCTTTATGCGGGCACCTCGCCGGGGGGGAAGATCTACCGGATCGAGAAGGGAAAGGCCGCCGTCTACTATGAGACCAGGGCCCAGTACATCTGGGCTCTGACCTTTTCCGGAAAAACCCTGTACGCGGCGACCGGACTTCCGGGAGAGATCCATCGGGTCGGCGCCTCGGGCAAGGGAGAGCGCGTGCACGCGACACGCGATCCGCACGTGCGGTCTCTCTACGCCGATTCGAAGGGGAGGATCTGGGCGGGGACATCCGGTTCCGGCCTCGTCCTGCGAGTCGATCCGTCGGGGACCGTGTCGACCGTCTACGACTCGTCGAAGTCGGAAATCACTTCGATCACAGGGAGCGGCGACGGCCGCGTCTGGGTGGCGGCCTCGTCGGCCGAGGCTCCCGCGACGAGCCAGGAACCGATCTCCGCGCCGCAGCCTCAACCGCCTGCCCGCCCCGCACGCCAGGCCAATACCCGGGAAGGGGAGGAGGCGCAGGACAAGCCCGAAGTCACGGTGACAGTCGGTCAGCCGCGCCTGGCCCCGCCCCATCCGGGCAGCCGGCAGGGCGGATACTCCTCGGAGGTTCTCCTCCTCGAGGAAGGCGAGCCGCCGCGCCAGGTCTGGTCGAGTCCCGACGAAATCGTCTTCGATCTGGCGCCGGAGGCGACGTCCTCTTCGATCATGGCGGCAACGGGTCCCAACGGGAAGATGTACCGCGTCGGGGCGGGCCTCTGGTCGCTCGACCGGACCTTCGACGAGAAGCAAGTGACTGCCCTGGCCGGAAACGCCGTCGCGACCAACTCCGCGACAGCGCTCTATCGCTTGAGCGAAGGCCCCCGGCAGGGGGAATACGTCTCGGCCGTGAAGGACACGGGCCGCACCAGCCGCTTCGGAGCGTTCCGTTTCGAAGGGGACGTGCCGGCGGGAAGCCGGCTCGAGTTCTCCTTCCGCTCGGGAGAATCGGGGCTTCCCGATTCGACCTGGAGCGAGTGGTCCGCGTTCGTTCCGGCGGCGCAGACAGCCACGATCGCGGTTCCCCCGGCGCGCTATCTCCAGTGGAAGGCTCGCATGACCTCCGACGGCGAGAAGGTCCCCGTTGTCCGGCGAGTGGAAGCGGCCTACCGCAACCGCAACGCGGCTCCCGTCATCGAGAGCTTCGTCTCGCTGGGCCCCTCCGAGGTTCTCGCGCGGTCGGCCACGGGCGGATCCAATGTCTTTGAAACGACCGCGCCCGACGAGAAGGGAATCTTCACGAGTCTCGAGGAGTCCAAGTCGGAGCCGCCGCCGCGCCGCCTGCTGCGAAAGGGCTACCGGACACTCACCTGGAAGGCATCGGATGCCGACAACGACACGTTGACGTACGAGATCGCGTTCAAGCCGGCCGGGTCGGGGCAATGGCTCGCGTTGAAGAAGGGATTGCGCGAGGCGTTCTACTCCTTCGACACGACGGCTCTTCCCGACGGCGAATACGTCTTCCGGTTGACGGCTTCCGATGCCGAGTCGAACCCGGAGGAGGGCAAGACCGCCTCGCGCGAATCGTCCGCCGTGATCGTGGACAACACTCCTCCCGTCATCCGGCGGCTGCCGGGCGGCCCCGACGTCTTCGAGTTCGAGGCCAGGGACAACGCTTCGCCGATCTTCGAGGCTGAGTACAGCGTCGACGCCCGGGAGTGGGTGCGCGTCGAGCCGAAGGACGGCCTCTCCGATTCCGTGCTGGAAACCTACCGGATCAAGCTCGACCCGAAATGGAAGGGAGCGTTCCTGCTCGTCCGCGTGACCGACGCCGCGCGCAACGTCGCCGCCGCGAGCTTCACACTCCCGTAGGCGGGAGGGGCAAGGCCTTCCCCTACGGCACGCCCGAGCGCACTCGTGGGAGCCTGGCTCTGTAGCGGGCGGCGCTTGCGCCGCCCGCTCATGCCGCCTCTCCTCACGCGTCATTCATAATGTTCGGCAGGTGAAGAAACTCGGGAGTCTCCTCCTCGTCGTCTGCATGGCCGCGGGCTGTCGGGCGAAGGAGCCGGCGGCGGTCCTCGTGGCGCCCCAGGCGACTCCGATTCCGACAGCGCTTCCCGAACCGGTCCTCGGGTACATCGACGAGACCAAGAACGGGACGCCCGTGGACGGGGGCGTCTTGCGGCGCCGCCTGGTCGGCGAGCCGGCGACGTTGAACGCCGTGCTGCAGACGGGCCTTCCCGAGCAGCAGGTCCTTCAGTACGTGTCACGCAATCTCCTCGATTTCGACTCGAGAATGAACCTGGTGCCCGGCCTGGCCGAGAGCTACCGGGTCTCCGCCGATGGCCGCGAGGTTCGCCTGACCCTGCGTCCTGACGCGGTCTGGGAGGATGGCACCCCGGTCACCGCACACGACGCCGTCTACACGATCCGGCGCATCGTGGATCCGGCCGTCCCTTCGCCCGTGTTCAAGCCGGTCTTCGAGGGTCTCGCCTCGATCGAGTCAATCGACGCGCGCTCCTTCGTCGCGAAATTCCGGGAGCCGTATGCCTACCACGCCATGGCCTTCGTGCTGCCCGTCCTTCCCGAGAAACGCTACGCGCGAAGGAGCTTCCTGAAGGCCCGGGAGAACCGCGCGCCACTGTCCAACGGCCCGTATCGGCTCGTCTCCTGGAAGTCGCAGGAGACGATCGTCCTCGAGCGCAACCCGAGATACTTCGGGCCGCGCGGCCATTTCGACCAGGTGATCTTCCGGATCATCCCCGACAACTCCGTGGCCTACCGCGCGTTGCTCGCCGGAGATCTCGATGAGACGGCGATCGAGGAGGCTTTGAAGCAACGGGCTGCCGGCGACCCGGACTTTGGCCGCTGCTGCCGCCTCGTCGAGTTCTACAATCTCGATTACAACTCCATCGCGCTCAACAACAGGACCCCGTTCTTCTCCGACGCCCGCGTGCGCCGCGCCCTGACGATGCTCCTCGACCGGCCTTCGATCGTGCGCGGGCTCTTCCGGGGGTCCGCTCGGATCATCTCCGGCCCCTGGGCTCCCGAATCTCCGGCCTACGACGCGAGCATCCGCCCTCTCCCGTTCGATCCGGCGTCGGCCGCACGGCTTCTCGACGAGGCGGGCTGGCGCGACACCAACGCCAATGGCATCCGGGACCGGGCGGGGCGGGAATTCGAGTTCGAGCTTCTGGTCTCCGCGGGCTCGAACGTCGGGAGGCAGATCGACGAGATGCTCTCGACGGAGCTCGCCCGCGTCGGCGTGAAGGCCACGGTGCGGCCACTGGAATGGGCCGCGTTCGTCGAGCGGATCGAGGCCGGCAGCTTCGAGGCCGCTTCGCTCGCGACTTCCGCGTCGGACCCCAACCCGGATCCCTTCCCGTTCTGGCATTCGTCGCAGTGGCCGCCCGCCGGGTTGAACAGCGGTTTCTACCGAAACCCCGAGGCGGACCGCTTGATGGAGGAAGCGCGTCGGGAAATGAACGAAGACGCGCGCCAGAAGATCTACCACCGGCTCCACGCGCTGTTTCGAGAAGATGCTCCCGCGATCTTCGTCACGAACGCGTCCGCCAAATATGCGTTCGCGAGAGGGATCGGGGGACTCGCGACCTCGCCGCTGGGTTTTGCGGGAATCTGGCCGGGGCCCGCCGGGTGGTGGCGGATTCCGGATCGGGCTCCATGATCCGCTACGTCGCCCGGCGTCTGGCCCTGGCGGTGCCCACGCTGGCGGGGATCATCGTGCTCGTGTTCCTGCTGCTCCACCTGGCCCCGGGAAGCCCGGTCTCGGCGTTCGGAGCCGAGTCCGGCCGCCGGGTCTCGGCGCGCGCCGCCGCCGAAATGCGCCGTCTCTACGGGCTCGATCGGCCGCTTCCGGAACGCTTCGTCCGATGGATGGGACGGGTCGTCCGATTCGACCTCGGGGAGTCCTTCGTGGACCGGCGCCCGGTGGCGGTCCGGATCCGGGAGGCCCTGCCGTACACGCTGCTCTTGAACGGCCTCGCCCTCCTCCTGACGCTCGCGCTCGCGATCCCTCTCGGCGTCGAGGCGGGAGGACATCCCGAGAGCGCCTTCGACAGGATTTCGGGCGCCGTGCTCTTCGCCCTTTACTCGACGCCTTCTTTCTGGGCCGCGCTCCTCCTTCAAACGCTCTTCTCGGTCAAGCTCCGCTGGTTGCCTCTCTATGGCGTCTCCTCGGACGCGGAGCCTTCGGGGCTCGCGGGGCTGGCCGATCGGGTCACGCACCTCGCCCTTCCGGTCGTCTGCCTGACCTACGGCTCTCTCGCCTTCTACGCGAGGCTCGTGCGCGCGGGCGTCGCGGAGGCCCGGTCGGCCGACTACGTCCTGGCCGCGCGCGCCAGGGGACTCTCCAAGCGACAGGCCCTCTGGAAGCACGCGTTTCGCAACGCGCTGCTCCCCCTCATCACTCTGCTGGGCCTGGTGCTTCCGGGACTTCTCTCCGGCAGCGTCATCATCGAGCGGATCTTCGCGTGGCCGGGTCTCGGCCGGCTGTACTTCGACTCGATTCTGTCGCGGGATTACCCCGTCGTGCTCGCGCTCTCGCTCGTGGGCGCCGTAGCGACGCTCGTCGTGACGCTCGCGGCCGACATCGCCTACGCGGTGGCGGACCCCCGCGTTCGAGATGGGACGGCCTCGTGAAAAGCCTCTTCCTGCGGCTGCCGGGGAGCGGGAGGGTCGCCCTCACGGTGGTGGTCGGGCTGTGGATTGTCGCGGCGTTCTCTCCAGCGGCGTCGCGGGCAGCCTCGGAGATCCGGCTGGAAAACCGGCTGCTCGCTCCCTCGTCGGGGCACCTCTTCGGCACCGACGATCTCGGCAGGGACCTCTTTGCGCGGGTCGTCGTGGCGACGCCGATCTCTCTGGCGATCGGCCTGACGGCCGCCGCCGTCTCACTCCTGGTCGGCTTCGCGGTGGGAGCCATCTCCGGCTACCTCGGAGGAGTCACGGATCTTCTGCTCTCGCGGCTTGTGGAGGTCGTGCTCTGCTTTCCCGTGCTCTTCCTTCTGCTCGCCCTCGCGGCCTTTCTTCCTCCTTCCCCGACAGCTCTCGTCCTGGTGATCGGGCTGACGACCTGGCCCGGGGACGCCCGTTACGCGCGGGCCGAGATCCTGAAGGCCAGAAGCCTCGACTACACGCGCGCCGCCAGGGTCGCGGGAGCCTCGACGGCACGCATCCTGTTGCGGCACCTGCTTCCCAATGTGCTTGCGCCGCTTCTCGTCTCGGCGGCCTTCGGGGTCGCGTGGGCAATTCTCGCCGAGGCGGCCCTCTCTTTCCTGGGGGTGGGACTCCCGCCCCCGGCGACCTCCTGGGGAGGAATCCTCTCGGCGGCGCCGGCCTACATCGAGGAAGCCTGGTGGATGGCGCTCTTCCCGGGCCTCGCTCTCTTCCTGACCGTGTCCGCCTATAATCTCCTGGCCGAAGGACTGCGTCGAGCGAGCACGGAGAGAGGCGGCTACCGATGACCAAACGCATCGCCCTCTATCCCGGCTCCTTCGATCCCCTGACCAACGGGCACCTGGACATCCTGTCCCGCGCCCGCCGCCTGGCCGACCGCGTCGTCGTGGCGATCCTCGAGAACGATGCGAAGACCCCGCTCTTCTCGGTCGCCGAGAGGATCGAGATGATTCGCGAGATCCTGGGGGACGACGGCTCGACGCCGGTGCGCTCCTTCTCCGGGCTCCTCGTGGACTTCGCTCGGGAGGTGGGCGCAACGCTCATCGTGCGCGGGCTTCGCGCCGTTTCGGACTACGAGTACGAGCTGCAGATGGCGCTCATGAACCGCCGGCTGAATCCGTCCATCGAGACGGTTTTTCTCATGGCCAAGGAGGAGTACTCCTACGTTTCGAGCCGCCTCGTGAAGGAAGTCGCGCGGCTCGGGGGAGACCTCACCGGTGTGGTCCCCGAGTCGGTCCGGCGGCGCCTCGCCGCCAGGATCTGATTCAGTGCGCGTGGTCGAGACTCCTGTGCGCGTCCGCTACGCAGAGACGGATCGGATGGGGATCGTCTATCACAGCCATTACATCGTGTGGTTCGAGATCGGCCGAACGGACTACTGTCGGGCGGCGGGAATGCCCTACCGGGCGATGGAGGACTCGGGACTCTTCATCCTCGTGACCGACGTCGAGTGCCGGTACCGCCGGCCGGCGCGTTATGACGACGCGCTTCGGGTGCGGTCCTGGCTGACGGAGCTTGCCTCGCGCGGCCTCTCCTTCGGATACGAGATTGTGGATGCGGAGGACCGGCTGCTGGCCGAAGGCGCCACGCGACACGTCTTCTCCGACGCCAGCGGGAAGCCCCGCCGCGCGCCTGGACACATCCTCGAAAGACTGGAGAGTTTCCGAGGGAGTAGCTCTCAACCAACTGGGACTACGGTTTCAGGGCGTATCTGAGAATCGTCCCGATGATCTTCCAGCCGGCCCGAAGGGTGCCGGATACCGTTCCCGTGATCTTGGAGACACCCACGCGGCGGCGGTAGGAGACAGGGACTTCGGCGACCTGCAGGCCTTCCCGGAGTGCCTTGACCTGCATCTCACAGGTCCATCCAAAGGTCCGGTCGCGCATGCGAAGCCGCCGGCAGGCATCCCAGCGAATGGCGCGGAACGGGCCCATGTCCGTGTAGCGGTGGCCGTAGAGAACGCGGATCAGGAAACAGGCGAGACGATTGCCGAGGCGAGCCTGCGGGAGGAGCGCCCCCGGCTCATGCCGGCCGAGGGTCCGGGAGCCGATGACGAGGTCGGCCCCGCGGTCTATCGCCGAGAGGAGCTCAGGCATCTCCTCCGGATGGTCCGAGTAGTCTCCGTCCAGGAAAACCACGACGTCCGGAGGCGATTCTTCGAGTGCCGCGAGCCCCGCCAGGCAGGCGCTTCCGTAGCCGCGGCGCGACTCGCGGACGAGGCGCACGGGCGAGGCGATCGAGGGACCGGGCGGTCCTCCGCGTGATCCCAGGTCCTGGGCGACCAGGTCGGTCCCGTCGGTCGACCCGTTGTCCACGACGACGAT
>DATIRW010000323.1:0-4418 GCA_035469365.1 Thermoanaerobaculia bacterium | reverse complement strand
GCTGCTCATGTCCGAGCGCCTCATCCGGGGCCGCAGGCGGGCTGTCCTTTCGGCCGGAATCCACCCCGAATACCGCGAGACCGTGAGGACCTACTTCCACAACCTCGACCTCGAAGTCGTGGAAGTGCCGGTCGGGCGGGACGGCGCGACGGATCCGGCCGCCCTGGCGTCCGCCGTGAATGACAAGACGTTTGCCGTCGCGATCCAGTCGCCCAATTTCTTCGGCGTCGTGGAGGACTGGAGTGTCGGTTCGGAGGCGGCGCACGCGAAGAACGCCATCTCGATCGCCGTCGTGGCCGAGGCCATTTCGCTCGCTCTTCTGAAGCCCCCGGCCGCCGGCGGCGCCGACATCGCCTGCGGAGAGGCGCAGTCCCTGGGCGTGCCGATCCACACGGGCGGGCCTCTCTGCGGGTTCCTCGCCTGTTCGACGGCGCACCAGCGGCAGATCCCGGGCCGCCTCGTGGGCGAGACGCACGACGCCGAGGGCGGCCGCGCCTTCTGCCTCACGCTCTCGACGCGCGAGCAGCACATCCGCCGCGAGAAGGCGACCTCCAACATCTGTACGAACCAGGGGCTCATGGCGCTGGCCGCGAACATCCACATGTCGCTCTTGGGCAAGCACGGGCTGCGCGAAGTGGCCGTCCAGAGCCACGCCAAGGCGGAATACCTGAAGGCCGCGATCGCGAGGCTGCCCGGTTACCGGATCGCGTACCCCGGGCCGACGTTCAACGAATTCCTGGTCGAGGCACCCGAGCCGGCGGCGCCGCTTCTCGAGCGCCTGGCCGCCCGCCAGATCCTGGGCGGTGTGCCGCTCTCGCGCTGGGACGCGTCCCGGCCCAACGCGTTTCTCGTGGCGGCGACGGAGATGAACCGGAAGGAAGAGATGGATCGCCTCGTCGCGGCGCTCGGACAGGAGCGGGGGACCTTGCGGTCCCCCGAGCCCCCTCGGAGGAACTGATGTCGGTCCAAATCGAAGAGAAGACCAAGGCTGCGCCCGCCGCCGACCCCAGGCGTCCCGAGCCGCGCCAGGAGCCCCTCGTTTTCGAACGCTCGGGCAGGGGCAAGGTCGGCTACTCGCTTCCGCCGCTCGATGTTCCCCCGGTCGTCGCGATCCCGCCGTCGCTCCTGCGCGAGGAGATCGCGGGAGAGACCGAGATCACCGAGGTCGAGGTCGCGCGTCACTTCACGCGCCTCTCGCGCCTGAACTTCTCGATCGACCAGAACATGTACCCGCTCGGCTCCTGCACGATGAAGCACAACCCGCGCATCAACGAGGAGATGGCGCGGCTGCCGGGCTTCGCGGCCGGGCACCCGTTCGCGCCCGAGTCCGTGTCGCAGGGCGCGCTCGAGCTGATGTGGCAGCTCGAGCAGGCATTGATCGAACTGACCGGCCTTTCGCGGGTGACTCTCCAACCCTCCGCGGGCGCGCAGGGCGAACTGGCGGGCATCCTCATGGTCCGCGCGGCGCTCGAGCAGACCGGCAACCCGCGCGCGACGGTACTGATCCCGGACTCGGCCCATGGCACGAACCCGGCCTCGGCGCACTTCGCTGGCTACAAGGTCAAGGAGTTGAAGTCCAACGCGCGCGGCACGCTCGACCTGCACGTCCTCGAGCAGGCCATGACCGACGACGTGGCGGCGCTCATGCTCACCGTTCCGAACACGGTGGGAATCTTCGAGAACGAGATCCTCGAGATCGCGCGAATCGTCCATGCGAAGGGGGGCTTCCTCTACTGCGACGGGGCGAACTTCAACGCGTTCGTGGGCGTGGCCAAGCCCGGCTTGATGGGCATCGATGTCATGCACATGAACCTGCACAAGACCTTCTCGACGCCGCACGGCGGCGGGGGGCCGGGCTCCGGGCCCGTGGCCGTGACGGAGAAGCTCGCGCCATTCCTGCCGCGTCCCACGGTCGAGCGGCGGACGGACGGCACGTTCTTCCTCGATTTCGACCGCCCGCACTCGATCGGCCGGCTTCGCACCTTCCTCGGCAATTACGGCATGTTCGTGCGCGCGCTCTCCTACATCGCCGCGTACGGCAACCGCATCGGCGAAGTGGCCCGCGGCGCGGTCCTGAACGCCAACTACATCCGCGCCGCGCTCTCCGGCGTCTACCACTTGAAATACGACGCGCCCTCGCTTCATGAAGTGGTGCTCTCGGACAAGAAGCAAGCGGAGCTCGGCCTTTCCAACGGGGACATCGCCAAGCGCCTCATGGACTACGGCTTCCATCCGCCGACGGTGTCCTTCCCCCTCATTGTCCATGGCGCGCTCATGATCGAGCCGACCGAGACCGAAGGGAAGCCCGGCCTGGACGCCTTCATCCATGCGATGCGCGAGATTGCCCGCGAATGCGCGGAGGAGCCCGACCTCGTGCACGGCGCGCCCTGGTCCACGCCCGTCAAGCGCGTCGACGAGGTCGCCGCGGCCCGCAACCTGGTGCTCCGCTGGACCGTCGCTCCGCGGTAGCCCCGGATCTGCGCCTTCGGCGCACCGGCGAGCGACTCGGCCGGATGCGGCCTCGATCGCTCGCCTGATCCTGGGCTACTGCTGCGCTCCCGCGGCCCGAGGACGAGGATCGCTCGGACGCCGGCAGGCGCAGCGGAACGAGTTAGGAACTTGCTGCGCGGCGGGCTGCGCCGGCGACGAGCCTTTCGGCGCTGACGATCGCGCGCTTGTGCGTGCCTCGGCCGACCTCGCCGGCATTGTCGGCGGCCGAGACTTCGAAGAGGAAGAGCTTTCCCTCACGGCCGACGAACCTCGCCGTGGCGGTCACGGTGACGCCCGGCGGAGTGGCGGCCGTGTGGACGACGTCGACAGAGACGCCGACGGAGGCCTCGCCCTCGCGCAGGTGAGGGCCCAGAATGCGCGCGGCTGCCACCTCCATGAGGCCGACCATTCGGGAGGTTGCGAACACGGGCGGGAAGGCGTCCCCGGGCTCGAGGTTCAGTGTGTTGGCGAGGTCAGAAGGCGCCACGGTCAGATGCGCGGAAGCGGTGGAATTGACGGCAGGTTCGCTCATAACGCACCCGACTATATCGAGTCCGCTGCCCGAGGGGTCAGGCGGCCTTTCTCAGCACCCAGGTCGTCATGCACCGGCGATCCTGAACCACGGTCGTCTTCAGGGGATCGGCGAGAGCGCCATCGAGTTCCGACGTGAGCGCGAGAAGATACGGTTCGTCGACGAGGAATCGTTCGGTGCCGTCAGGCAGGGCGAACCGTCGCCCGCCCCGGGGAGCGAAGCGGGCCTCCATGCCTATGGACGATGCGAGTCGGCAAAAGAAGAGGCCTTTGGGCTTGACGAGGCGCCAGGTGCCGCGAAGCATCGCCAGGAAGTGGGACTCGTCCCGGGCGAAGTGCAGAACGGCGCTGCTGATGACGACGTCGGCGGCGAGATCCGGAAAGCTGTTCGACTCGACGGCCTCAGCCCGGAAGTTCGAGAGAGGAAGCTGCGGAGCGAGCCTCTCGGCAAGGGACTGCACGGTGCGGATCGCCTCCGGGTCGGGATCGATGCCGTAGACCTGGTAAGCCTGCCGCAGAAAGAAGACGAGGTTGCGTCCATTGCCGCAGCCCGCGTCGAGCACGGTCATTCCAGGGCCGATTCGGCCGCGCAGAAGCTGATCGAAGAGGTAGATGTCGATCTGTCCAAAGAGTGACGCAAGGTCAATCATGGGAAGATTCTAAGTTCGTGCTATGACCCGGTTCGCCCGAAGGGCGCAGGTCCCGAGCAAGCGGAAGCGAGGGCTACAACAGCCGGCGGACGCGCGGATCTTCGAGGCCATCGGCGCCGGCGGGAAGCGCCGTGAGGCGACCCCCCTGCAGGAACATGGCCTTCGTCGCTACGCCGAGAAGCGAGCGGATGTGCTGGCCCGTCAGAATGACCGCCGCGCCCCTGCCGGCCGCTGCCCGGATCCAGTCGAGAACACGGCCGGTCATGACTTCGTCGAGCCCCGCGAGAGGATCGTCGAGCAGCCAGACCGTCGGTAACGACATGCCAAAGCGCGCCAGCGCCAGCTGCTGCTCCTGCCCCCCGCTCAAGCGATTGGGTCGAACACCATGTCGCGCCGGCAGGTCGGGAAAGGGGCCTCGGAGCTCGAGGGCGCGGCGATGCCAGCCGTGGCGGGCCGCGGCGCGAAACGCGCCGACACGCAAGTGCTCGTTGACCGTCATCTCTCTCCAGAGGCGGCGCCGGTCGGAAACGAGGCTCATCCCCCGCTCGGCCCGCGCGTCCGGCGACAGGTCCTGCACCGGCTCGCCATCGAGAAGGATGACGCCGCTTCCCACGGGGAGAAGGCCCTGGAGAGTCTCGAGCAACGCGGATTTCCCTGAGCCGTTGGCGCCCAGGATCGTCAGGAGCTCCCCGGACTCAACGGAGAAGCTCACCTCCGAGAAGACGGTCGCTCCCCGATAGCCGCCGG
>DATIRW010000322.1:0-11973 GCA_035469365.1 Thermoanaerobaculia bacterium | reverse complement strand
TGACGCTTCAAGCGGCAGGTTCGAACCTGGATTCCATTCGCAAGGAATTGGCTGCGATCGTGCTCGAGACGTATCGCACCCATCCGTTGGCCGGATGGGAAGACCGGCTCCGAATCATCGAGCATTGCCTTGCCGGGACCGACGACCTTGCCTCGATTGCGGACATTCTCGGCAGGTGGACCGAACAGCTGGCAGCCTCCCTGGATTATCCGAGACCTGTTCCGGACAGCAAGAAGAACTTGCAGCTTCGCTTGCGGACAGTCAAGAGGAAATTCGAGGCGCTCTTCGAGAGGACCCATCGGATTTCCTTCTGACCCGGTGCTCGATGGTCGTCGCACGGACGAGACCGGGTTGACCGTAAGCTTCGCACCATCCGTACACGGCGTCGCCTTCGCGGCGAACTCCAGTTCGTCGGGCAGCACCGCACTTCAATGTCCACGGGTCTTGCCTTGTTCGATCTTCCCGAGAAGTAGAATCGGGAACCGTCAATACGGAACCTGAAGGAGGCGAGGGTCTCGGCTGATGAGTTCCGGCGGCGATGACTCTGTGAAGCCGGAGGGCGCCGGCGAAGGGCCCGGAGCAAACGCCGACCTGTCCCGGGAGCTCACGGTCGCCACGCCGCAGCCGGGGTCCGGCCCGCGCGGGCCGGCCGCGCAGTCGGTCGGGTTCGGGACGACGCTTGATCACTTCGAAATCCAGGAGCTCCTCGGCGCGGGAGGATTCGGCGAGGTCTACCGGGCGCGGGACGCGCGGCTGGGTCGGATGGTGGCGGTCAAGCTGCTGCCCGAGGATTTCGCGCAGGACGTCGACAGGCGGGAGAGGTTCCGCCGCGAGGCGATGGCCGCGTCCGCGCTGAACCACCCCAACATCTGCACGGTCCACGACCTGGTGGAGGCCGGCGGGCGGCACCTGATCGTGATGGAGCTCGTCGAGGGCCGCACCCTTCACGAGGTGGTCTCGGGCGGTCCGCTGCCGCCGACGCAAGTGGTGGCTCTGGCGCGGCAGATCTCCGCCGCGCTGGCGGAGGCGCACCGCGCGGGGATCCTCCATCGGGACATCAAGAGCGGCAACATCGTTCTGACGCCGCAGGGCCAGGTGAAAGTTCTCGACTTCGGTCTCGCCAAGCGGCTGGCGCCGGGACCGGGAACCGGCGGCGCGGCGCCGGAGCTGACGCGCGAGGGAATGGCGGTCGGAACCCTGACGTCCATGTCGCCCGAACAGCTGCTCGGCAAGCCTCTCGACGCGCGAAGCGACCTGTTCTCGCTCGGCGTCGTGATGTACGAGATGCTCACGGGCCGCCTGCCGTTCGGCGGCGGCACCGCCGTCGCAATTGCGGACGCCATCCTGCACGCTCCGCCGAGGCCGCTGCGAGACGTCGCGGCGCCGGAACGGTTGAAGGCCGCGATCCTCCGGCTGCTGGAGAAGGACCCTGCCCGGCGGTTCGCGGGCGCCGAGGAGTTGAAGTCCGAGCTCGCGGAGATCGAGGCCTCCCTCGCGCCTGCCCGCGAGGGACGTCTCCCGATGATGGCGGTGGCTGCCCTGACGGTTGCGGGTCTCGGCGCCATGGCGCTTGGCGGCTGGTTCTGGCACCGCGCGGCCCGCGCGCGATGGGCCCGCGAGACCGCCGCGCCCGAGATCGCGCGGCTGGTGGCCGCGGAGGACTTCGCAAAAGCCGTCGCGCTTGCCCGCCAGGCTCGCCTCGTGCTTCCGCGGGACCCCGCGCTGGCGAAGCTGTGGACGGAGGCGACGATGGAGGTCTCCGTCGAGACAGTCCCTCCCGGAGCCGAAGCGTTCTACCGGCCGTACCAGAATCCGGGAGCCTGGGAGAGACTCGGGATCACGCCGCTCCAGAAGATCCGCGTGCCCAAGGGCTTCTACTACTGGCGAATCACAAAGTCGGGGTACGAGACGGCCTACCGGATCGCGCCGACATGGTCCTATGGTTTCGGGAGGGACATTACATGCCGGCTCGACACCGCCGGGAGCGCTCCGCCGGGAATGGTGCGCGTGGCGGGCGGAAAGGTCGGCCTCGCGATCCCCGGGCTCGATCACCTTCCCGAAGTGCCGCTCGACGACTACTGGGTCGACCAGCACGAAGTGACCAACGAAGAGTACAAGAAGTTCGTCGATTCCGGCGGTTACCAGAAACCGGACTTCTGGAAGCAGCCTTTTGTCGCGAACGCGCAATCGTTGTCGTGGACGGAGGCCATGGCACGCCTGCGCGACTCGACGGGACGCTCCAGCCCGGCGACCTGGGAGCTCGGCAACTATCCGAAGGGGCAAGAGAAGCACCCTGTCGCAGGCGTGAGCTGGTACGAGGCGGCGGCGTACGCGGAATTCGCGGGAAAGAGCCTTCCGACCATCTACCACTGGAACGAGGCCGCGCAGACACGGGCGAGCATGCTCATCGTGCCGGGGAGCAACTTCCGCGGCGCCGGGACGGTCGCCGTGGGCGGAGACGGCGCCTGGAGCGGCTTCGGCACGACCGACATGGCCGGCAACGTCAAGGAGTGGTGCTGGAACGAGAGCTCTGGCGGGAAGCGATACATCCTGGGGGGCGGTTTCGGGGAACCGACTTACATGTTCATAGACCAGGACGCGCAGTCGCCCTGGGATCGCCGGGCGAACTATGGATTCCGTTGCGTCAAGCTTCCTAAGCCGCCCCCCGCGGCCGCGGCGGCTGCGGTCGAGCCCCCGTTCCGCGATTTCTTCAAGGAGAAGCCGGTTTCCGACGAGGTCTTCACCGCCTACAGGGGGCTCTACGCGTATGACAGGGGCGACCTCGGCGCAAAAGTCGAAGGAACCGAAACGACCGAGGACTGGACGCAGGAGAGAGTCAGCTTCAACGCGGCGTACGGCGGCGAGCGCGTCGTCGCCTATCTGTTTCTGCCGAAGAACGCGTCTCCTCCGTACCAGACGGTCGTCTACTTCCCGGGCTCGGGCGCCATACACACGGACAAGTTCAGTCTCTCCGCTTATGCCGATTTCATTCCAAGGAGCGGCCGGGCTCTCATGGCCCCCATCTACAAGAGCACCTTCGAGAGGAGGGACGATCTGAAGTCGGACTATCCGGAGCCGACGGCGTTCTGGCGCGACCACGTCATCGCGTGGTCGAAGGACGTGGGCCGCTCGATCGACTATCTCGAGACACGGAAAGACATCGACCGGGGGAGCCTCGCCTACGTCGGCCTGAGCTGGGGCGGCGCCGTGGCTCCCATCGTCCTCGCGGTGGAGAACCGCTTCAAGACCGCTGTTCTGGAGTCCGGGGGTCTCGAATTCCAGCTCGCGCTGCCCGAGGCCGATGCGATCAACTTCGTCACGCGCGTGAGGATGCCGGTGCTCATGTTGAACGGCCGATACGACCACTTCTTCCCGGTCGAGTCCTCACAGCTCCCCCTCTTCCGTCTTCTCGGAACGCCCGAGGCGGACAAGCGGCACATCATCTACGAGACCGGACATGCCGTTCCGCGCAAGGAGTTCATTCGGGAGAGCTGGGACTGGCTTGACAAGTACCTCGGACCGGTAAAGAAGTAGGCGCCGCGACGGCGCCAGGGGGCGAAGGATCTGCCCCGTTGGCGTTTGAGGCACAGGAGCAGATCCTTCGCTTCGCTCAGGATGACAGGGACATCCCTATCCCTTCTTTCTTTTCTTCTCCTTGTCCTCTTCGTCGTGGGTACTACCGGGGCCGGCCTCCGGATGTCAATTCCTCGGAGGCTCGGTGGCGTGGTAAATTCTAGAAGGAATACCAGGAAGTCAGCTTCTCGAGACTCGGGTGTTGGAGCGCTCCAGTGGGCGCGGAGTGGAATCGAATGGACGAGATCCTTCGGACCAACTGCTGCCGGGAGCTGGATTGGCAGGTCTCTTTTGCCCGGATAGCGATGAGGGACCTGCGCGCGGCTCTGACCGAGGTGGACCAGGCCGCCCGCGACTTCCGGTCCCAGCGGGAGTGGTTCGACGTCGGGTCCTGGACAACGCTGCACGGAGAATTCGACCGCCGTCGGACCGCCGCCACGCGGCGATTCTGGTACTCAGCTCAGGCCTTCCTCCTTGCGGTGGCGAAGATCTCCAGAACGCTCTGGCCGGCTGAGGGCGAGCCGAAAGCCGGGAGGAGCCTCCCGCCGTCCAGGGGGATCGAGCTTCGAAAGCACCTTGGCCTGCCCGCCCAGTCGCCGCTCACGGATCGGGCCGTCCGGAACCAGTTCGAGCACGTCGATGAGAGGCTCGATCTGTGGACTGCAAGCGAGAGAGGGGTTCCCGTCGACGGCGATTTGGGGCCGACGACACAGGTTGTGGACTTGAAGGACAGGCTCCGGGACTACGATCCGGTCAGCGACACCCTTTCATTTCACGGCGAGCGGATATCCCTTCGAGAGTTAAACGACGCGCTGGACGACCTCTCGAGGAGGCTCGAAGCGGCGCAGAAGAAGGCCGCCGCCCCGGACGCGTTCGCGGGAATCTGACCTCGGCACCTCCGCCCCGGCTTGTCGTTCGCTCAGCGGGCACTCATGCGCTAATACGCCGCGAGGACTTCGGCGACCGCGGGCGACTGATCCGTCTTGAGCGCGACGCACTGATCGATCACCTCGAGGGCCTCGGCAAGCGGCCTCTGCGCGCCCACGAGCTTGTCCACTCTCCCGCGGAAAAAAGCGTCCACGTCGGCGCGGTGCGAGGCGTCGCAGAAGAAACTTCCGGTCCATGGCAGCCACGCCCCCATCTCCCGGGGGATCTTCGTCATCAGGGCATCGAAATTAACCTTGAAGAACTGCCACGAGACCTCGCGCGTGGCGCGATCGTCCAGAGTCGCAAAGAGGATTCCGATGGACTCGCGGATGTCGAACTCGTCCCCCAGAAGGATTGCGAGCGCTTCCTTCTCCAGGGCGGGGTCGCGGAACCTTCCGAGGGCGTCGAGAAGCCGCGTGCGGTCCCGGTGGTCCGTCACGCTCCTGGCCCTGGCGCGGAATCGCTCGAAGAGCTCGCGGTCTCCTTCCTCGGCCGCGGTACCGAGAACCGCCGCGAGCGTGTCGGTTCCGGTCGCCTTCGGGTCCTCCAGCCAGGCGCGCGCCAGCCTCTTCGCCTCGCCGCGCAGCTCGGAATCCCTGCCAACCCGGGCGACGAACCCGAGGAGCTTCGGGCGCAGGAGCTGCGTCTCCTCGTTCTCCCCCGGCTTCGGGTTCCATCCGAGCCGCCGCGCCCCCGCTCCGAAGAATTTCTCGACGAAGCGCTCGTAATTAGCGCGCCGATCGTCGGCGACCAGGTGTTTCTCGACGCCGGAGGCGATGCGCAGGGCCGCGGAGACGACGAGTGGGTCTGCGTTGCCCGCAAACTCGGGCACGATCTTCAGCGCGCTCGCCCAGGAGACCTGCCCTGCGTCCGCGAGGACGGCCAGGTCCCGCAGGACGCCGACGCGCTCGGGTGCTGAGAGTTCCGGCGCTCCTGCGGCGAGCAAGCGCGTCAGCAGCGTCTCATCGTAGACGACGGCGTAATAGCCCCGCTCGCCGGCATTTCCAAGAACCCACGCCGGGCACGCGCGCGCCTCGGAGAGGGCGACATGAGCGTTCTGCGCCGCCACGAGCTCGCAGGCCTTCCCCGACGATCCCTCGGCCCCGTATCGAACGCAGACCGGGATCGACCAGACCTGCGAAGCGGCGGGGGGAGAGCCTCGGGCCAGCAGTCTCCGCTGGGAAAGCGAGAGCGACGGCGGCTTCGACTCGCCGCACGTCAGCGAGAGCGCTACGACCGGCACGCCGACCTGGTCGAGGAAGGTCGAGAACGCCTTCGCGAGACCCGCGCCCCCCTCCGCCTCGAGCGCGGTCAGGAAATCGCCGGCCGTCGCGTTGCCCCAGGCATGCGCGGTCAGGTACCGGCGCACTCCCTTCTGAAACCTCTCTGGCGTCGCCCAGGACTCGAACATCGAGAGGACCGCGGAACCCTTGCCGTAGCTGATGTCGTCGAAGGCGCTGTCGATGTCCCCCTTCGACTCGATCGGCTGGCGGATCATCCGCGCCGACACGAGCGAATCCCGCTGCATCGTCTGCGCCCGTGAGACCACGCGCTCGACCGGGATGTTCCAGTCCGGCTTCCACTTCTCCAGGACCTTCTCCGCCATCCAGGTCGCGAACGACTCGTTCAACCAGGTGTCGTTCCACCAGGCGAGCGTGACGAAGTCTCCGAACCACTGGTGAGCCGTCTCGTGCGCGCAGACGCTCGCCCACTCTCGCTGAAACGCGGGCGTCTGGTGGTCCGGCGTGGCGAGGAGGATCGTCTCGTTGTAGGTCACCAGCCCCGCGTTCTCCATCGCGCCGAATCGGACCGTGTGGGGGATGACGAGATTGTCGAGCTTCTCGTAGGGAAAAGGGATTCCGAAGTAGTCCTCGAGCACCTCGAGCAACGGCCCCGTCGTCTCCGCGGCATACCGAGCCTCCGGGCCTCGCCCTCGGGGCACGATCATTCGGATCGGGGTGCGGTTCCTGCCGGCCCGCCCCGCGTCCACGACGTCGAACGGGCCGACCCCGAAGGCGACGAGGTAGCTCGGGAGGGGCTTGCTCTCGGCAAAGGCGACGGCCTTCAGTCCCCCGTCGATCGGCTCCTCGGAGAGAATTGGGGTGTTGGAGACCGCCATGTCCTCCCGGGGCACGCGCAGCGTGAGCCGCCAGGGCACCTTGTACGAGGGCTCGTCGAAGCAGGGAAACGCCCGTCGCGCATCGGTCGCTTCGAACATGGAGAAGGCATACCAGTCCTCCCCCGCCTTCTGGTGAAAGATCCCGGTGGTGCTGGTGGCGGAGACCTTGCCGGTGAAGGCGACGCGCAGCCGCGCGCGGCCCGGGCCGGCGGGACTGCGAAACGAGAAGCCCGCGAAATCCTCTCCGCCGGCGACGACACGCGCGGGGAGAGTGCGTCTCCCGACGGCCAGGGACGCACGGGCGATCGAGAGGTCGGTCGCGTTCAGCCAGAGCAGGCTCGTCGCCTCCGACAGCTCCAGATCGATATCGGCCGTCCCCGAGAACGTGTCTCGCGACGGGATGAGCGTCAGGTCGATCGCGTATCGGATCGGCCGCGCAGTCCTCGGAAGTTGCAGCTTCGGCGGGGTCTCCGCGGCATCCCCCCTGCGCGCCGTCGCCGCGCCAGCAGGCAGCGGGATGAGTAGCGCGAGCAGAATCAGGGCTCTTCGCATCAGCAGGGTCAGGTCCGTCTCATGAACTCTGAGGGCGGGACGAGGACGGCAGCTACCGCGTCTTTCCTCGGTCCAGAAGCTTGACGATCTCCTTGAGCTCCCGGACGACCTTCTTGCGCTCCGGAAACCCGGAACTGGAAGCTGCCGGCGCCGAGGGGGATTCGGAGACGAACGCCGGCTCGGCAAGCTCGGGTTCGCGGGCGGGCGCGGGCGGGCGCGGCGGCGCGACGGGTTTCGCAGTCTGCTTCTGCTCGGCGGGAGGCGGGGCTGGCTTCAGGCCGTCTTCGAAGCGCCCTTCGGCGATCTCGGCCTCCAGGCGTTTCTTGGCGCCGGCGACGGTGAAGCCCTCATCGTAGAGGAGCTCCCGGATCCGCGCGATGATCTTGACGTCGCGGGAGGAGTAGAGCTTGGCGGCGCCTTTTTCCTTCCCCTCGGCGAGGGCGGGAAACTCGGTTTCCCAGTAGCGCAGGACGTACGGCGCGACCTCCGCGATCCGGCATGCCTCCGCAGGCTTGTAGAACTCCTGCTCGGTTTTCGCCACGGAAGTACTCTAACCCCGTCTTGCGTCCGGCGGGCTCTTGACTTTGGCCCCTGGACTCTGGACCCTGGACTTCCTTCCTCCGGCTCGGGACCTTCGGCGTTCCAGATTCTGCGCCCGACCGCGGATGGAGATCCGGATCGGGCTGCCCTCGAAGTCCGCCGCCTCTCGGACGATATTCTCGATGCGGCGGGTCTCGGAGAAATGGAGGGCCTCGGCGCGGTTGGCCACGAGGGTGAAGGTCGGCGGAGCGGCGCCCGTTTGCGCGACATAGAAGACCTTGAGTCTCTTGCCCGAGGCGGTCCGCGGCGGCTTGTCACGCAGCGGCCGGCCGAGCACGCGGTTCAACTCCCCCGTCGTGATCCGGCGGCGGCGGTTCCCGGCCACCCTGGCGGCGATGTCGAGGATGCGGGAGATCCCGCGCCCGGTCGTCGCCGAGACGAGGAGCAGAGGCGCATGTTTCGCGAAGGGGAGACGCTCCTCGACGGTTGCCGTGAATTCCTTCGCGGTCTCCTCGCCCGGCCGGCCCGCGAGGTCCCACTTATTGCCGATGAGCACGAGCCCCTTGCCTGTTTCGTAGGCCGCGGAGGCCACCGCCGAGTCCTGCGCCGCCACGCCCTCGTTGGCGTCGAGGACCAGGAGGACGACATCGGACTCCTCGATTCGCTTACGGGCGGAGACGACCGAAAGGACCTCCGGACCGCGCTCCGTACGCGACTTGCGGCGGATCCCGGCCGTATCCACGAGCCGGAAGCGCCGGCCGGCGTGGACGAGCACCGCGTCCACGGAGTCGCGCGTCGTTCCCGGTATTTCCGAAACGATCGCCTGTTCCCGTCCCAGGAGGGCGTTGACGAGAGAGGATTTCCCCACGTTGGGGCGACCGACGACAGCCAGCGCGATCTCCGCCGAACCGTCCGCCGACCGATCCTCCGTCCTTTCCGTTGCAATCCCTTCCGGGGGGGCCGCCGACATCCTCGCCGCGATCGCAGCCTGGATGTCGTCCACGCCGACGGCATGCTCGGCGGAGACGCCGTAGACCTCCGGGAACCCGAGCTCCCACGCCTCGACCTCTCCCTCGCTCCCCTCCTTGCGATCGATCTTGTTCGCCGCGACGATCGTGTCGATCCCTGCCTCGCGCGCCGCCCGCGCGGCGGCCCGGTCGCCCGGGAGAACGCCGGCCGAGGCATCCATGACGAGCACGACGAGGTCGGCGCCGCGGATCGCCTCGAGCGCCTTCTGCCGCACCGCCTTCGGAATGGGCTCCTTCCCTTCGGGATCGAAACCGCCCGTGTCCACGAGGCGGTAGACCCGGTCGTCGGGAAGTCTCGCTTCGGCTTCCAGGACGTCGCGGGTCATCCCTGGAAGATCGTGCACGAGCGAGCGGCGCCGTCCGAGCAGGCGGTTGAAGAGCGCGGACTTTCCCACGTTCGGGCGTCCCGCGATGACGACGGTAAACCTCCCTCTCCCCCCGGGAGAGGGGCGGGGTGAGGGCGCACGGATCACCACGTCAACTCTTTGTCGCGCCCTTGACGCCTCCGGCGAGCCGCAGAGAGAAGCGGGGATGCTGGAAGGGATGGACGTCCGGAAAATTCGTGAAGATCCAGCCGCTGAAGATCTCGCTTCCCTTCTCGACCACGGTGATACGCGCGGCCGGATTGGTCGCCTCGACGCCGTTCGAGGTGATCTCGTCGGCCGCCATCGTGAATGCCGGCAGGAAGGCGTCGCAACGGACCTCCATCTCCGAATCCGGGACGCGCGCCGAGCCGCCGAGCGGTACGTCCACGGCGCCTTCCTTCCCGTTGCCCGAGTCTTTCCAGGTCAGGCGGATCGCGGCATACGTCTTCGCGACTTCCGGCGGCACGACGAGGCGCGTGGGGACCTTCGGCGCTCCAGCGGTTCCGGTCCCTCCCTCCGTTGCCGTGCTCGTCTCCTGCGCCTCCCGCTCATGGGACACGGCCATCATGACCCCCGGTTCCGGCCGCCCCTTCTCCTGGCAAGCGGCACACATGAGAGCCGCCACGAAACAAGGCCAAATTGCAGTCCTGCCCCAACCTGCCATCAATTCTCTTCCTTTCTCTTCAAGCCTTGGGCGTCAACGGGCGACCTTCCTTGGCCGACGGGAGGGCACAGGAGCCGGCGCGGCCGTCCCGGGAAGGCGGAAGTCGAGGCGGCGGCGCGCTTCATCGATCGCGGAAAGCTTGACGCGCACGCTGTCTCCCAGCCGGTAGGATTTCCCGCTCGCGCGGCCCCGAAGGCGGTGCTGTTTCTCCTCGTACACGAAGAAGTCCTCGCCGAGCGCGGACATGGGAACGAGCCCCTCGACAAAGAAGTCCTTGAGCATCACGAAGAGGCCGAATGATGTCACACCGGTCACGAACGCGTCGAATTCGCGCCCGACCTTGTCCTTCATGAAAACGATCTTCTTCCATAGGAGGCTCTCCCGTTCCGCCTGCTCGGCGCGCCGCTCGCGTTCGGAGGAGAGCCTCGCCACGCCGGCCAGGCTCTCGTTCACCGATTCGAAATCTCCGGCCGGCACCGGCCGCCCCTCCTCGATCAACATCGTCAGCTGGCGGTGGACGACGAGGTCCGGGTAGCGGCGGATGGGCGACGTGAAGTGGCAGTAATACGGAGCGGCCAGGGCGTAATGTCCCCGGCACTCCTGGCTGTAGAGCGCCTTGCGCTGCGCCCGCAGGAGCAGGTCCGAGAGCAGCCGTTCCTCGGGTTTCCCTTCGATCTGTTCCAGGATCCGCTGGAACGCGGAGGGTGGGACTTCCTCCAGGTCGCCCTTCAGCTCGTACCCGAAGCTCTCGAGCACCTCGCGCAGGTCCACGAGCCGGTCGGGATCGGGCTTGTCGTGCACCCGGTAGATCGCGGGCTGCTTGGAGAAGAGGAGCTTCTTCGCGACTGCCTCGTTGGCCGCGAGCATGAACTCCTCGATCAGGCGGTGGGCGACATTGCGCGACTCCGGCACGATCCCCACGACAAGCCCCTCGTCGTCCAGGACAACGTCCGCGTCGGGGAGATCGAAGTCGATCGAGCCGCGGGCGAAGCGCCGCTCCCGCAGGAGGACGGCAAGCTCGCCCATCGCCCGGAAGTCGTCGAGGAGCCGGCCGTAGCGGGTCTCGTCCGCGGCGCTCGGCCGGGTCTCCAGCAGGCGCGCGACCTCGGTGTACGTCATTCGGTGCGCACTGCGGATGACCCCCTGGACGAACTCCGACCGGGTCACGCGGCCCTTCCTGTCGGTCTCGAGGATCGCGGAGAGGACGAGCCGGTCCACGCGCGGATTCAGGGAGCAGAGGCCGTTGGAGAGGCGCTCGGGGAGCATCGGCAAGACGCGCCCCGGAAAATAGACCGATGTGCCGCGCGAAAGCGCCTCGCCGTCCAGCGCCGTCCCCGGCGCGACGTAGTGCGAGACGTCCGCGATGTGCACGCCCAGGCGGAAGCCGTGGGCCGTCCGCTCCACTTCCACCGCGTCGTCGAAGTCCTTGGCGGTCTCGCCGTCGATTGTGACGATGCGGTGATCGCGGAAGTCCCGGCGCCCGAGCAGATCGTCCTGCGTGACCTCTTCGGGAAAGGCCTCCGACTCTTCGACGACCTGTTGCGGGAACCGCGGCGGCAGTCCATGGGATCGCAGCACGATCTCGATGTCCACGCCCGGCTCGCCCAGGAACCCGATCCGCTCCTCGACGACGCCATGGGCGATACGGCGCGCGTCGGGAAACGACGTCAGCCGCGCCTCGACGATCTCGCCGGCGCGGGCTCCGTGCGCCTTCCCTTCCGCGATCCGGACGACGGCGTCGATCCTGGGGTCATAAGGGAGCACGACCTTGTGCCCCTCTTGCGTCTCGAATCGCCCGACGACCCGCTCGCGCGCCCGCGCGAGCACCTTGACGACGCTCCCGGAGATCTTCTCGGGGTCGCGACGGCGTCCGGCCGCCCGCGTGCGCTCCTCGCGCGCCAGCACGGTGTCGCCGTCCATCGCTCCATGCATGCCGTTGCGCGGCACGAAGAGGTCGGGCCCCCCGTCCACGAGAACGAACCCGTACCCTTCGGGCCGGACGCTCAGGCGTCCCGCCGTCATGTTCGAGAACTCGATCGCTGAGTATTTCTCGCCGCGGACGCGGGCGATCAGACCATTCCTCTCGAGCGTTTCGAGCCGCTCGCGGAAGTCCTTCTCCTCATCCTCTCCAACCCGGAGGGAGCGGACGAGGTCTTTGAAAGAAGCGACCCTCGAGCCCTTCTGCCGGAGACGCTCCAGGGTTTC
>DATIRW010000321.1:0-20837 GCA_035469365.1 Thermoanaerobaculia bacterium | reverse complement strand
TCATTCCCGCCTACAACGAGCGCAATCGCATCGAGTCCTGCCTGCGCTCGGTCGCCCAATGGGTGCGCGCGCGCCCCGGCGGTTGGGACTGGGAAGTGATCCTCGTGGACGATGGCTCCACTGACGGGACACAAGCCGCGGCGCGGCAGCTCGCGGGTCAACTCGGCCTGAGGCTCGAGATCCTCCGCCACGATAGGAACCGCGGGAAGGGGTGCGCTCTGCGCACCGGGGTCCTCGCCTCCTCGGGCGACCCCGTCCTCCTGACCGACGTGGACCTCTCCACACCGCTGACGGAGTGGGCCAAGCTCGCCGAACGTCTGCCCTCGCATCCGGTCGCGATCGGCTCCCGCGCTCTCCAGGAGGACCTCGTCCGCTTGAAGCAGCCGATCTACCGTCGCGCTCTCGGCAAGGCCGGCAACCTGCTGGTGCGGATGCTCGCCGTCCCCGGCATCCGTGACACGCAGTGCGGATTCAAGCTCTTCCGCGGCAACGTCGCGCGGGATCTCTTCCACCGGGCGCGGATCGACGGATTCGCCTACGACATCGAGATCCTGTATCTGGCGCGGCTGCGCGGCCTCACCATCGCGGAGGTCCCGGTGCTCTGGTTCAACTCCCCCGATTCCAGGGTTTCTCTCGTCCACGATGCCCTTCCGACTCTCTGGGACCTCCTGCGGCTCCGTTGGCTACACCGACCTCATTGACGATCGATGGATTGACGATTGATAGATTGACAGTTGACGAATTGATGGCTCGCATCGGGCTTAATCAGTCAATCGTCAATCTTTCAATCCTTCAATTCTCAGCCGCGCGGCGAGGCCGGCGGCGGCCAGCGGGGATAGGGCGCAGACCGTGCGGGCGAGAGACGTGCGGATGAGCCAGGCCGGGCCAGGGACGGCAAGAGAGGGAACGAGGAGATAAGCGACCGCGCAGATCGAGGCGAGGAGAAGGAGGCGGTCGCCGGCGGGCGCCCGGCGGCCGGCCGCGGCGAGCAGGAGCACGCAGAGCAAACCGGGCCAGGCCGGGAGGATCACTTCACGCAAGCCCGTATGGATTGACTCGCCGACCCGGGGAAGAAGCTCCAGGATCAGGGTGGGCCCCAGGTAGGCGAGATCGAAATCGCGGAGGGGAAGGCTTCCCTTCCAGAGCCGTCCGGCGAGGAGCAGCACGATGGCGGGGGCGGCGACCGCGGCCGCGGCGCGGCGCCATGCCGGGCGCGACTTTCGCAACGCGAGAACGGCGAGAAAAACCCCGGCCGCGGCGAGAAGAAGCCCTTCGTTCTTCGTCGAGACCGCGAGGAAGGAGGCGAAGGCCAGGCGGCGCGTGGCGAAGGCGTCCGTCTGGTCCAGTGCGTCCGCGAGAGCCATGCCGAAGAGGAGCACGGCGAAGGAGTACGGCACGTCGGCCATTCCGGTCAGGAAAGCGGAGTAGAGAGGCTCAAAAAGGGCGAGGAGAGCCGCTGCGCCCAGCGCGAGAGCCCGCGACGCTCCCCGCCGGCGCAGCCAGCCGAAGAGAGCGAGGAGAGTAGCGGCCTGGAGGAACGGGAAGAGCAGCGCCATCGCGTGGTCATCCCAGCGGCCGAGGAGGAAGGAGATTGCGGCGTAGAGGAAAGGGAGGCCCAGAGGGTACTCGGGGTGCGAGAAGCCGAGCGAGAGGTCGTCGAAGAGGCGGCGAGGAACCGCTCCTGCCGCGAAGATGATTTTTCCCTTGAGACCCCAGATCGCGAGGAAGTCGTTGGACCACATCGGCTCGGTCAGCGCTCGCAACGCGTAACCGACCACGCCGAATGCGACGAGAACGAGAAGAAGGAAGTGAGTTGGCTTCATCAGTCCCTTCACCCTTTCCCTCTCCCGGGGGGAGAGGGACGAGGCGCCTTGACCGGTATGGTGGAGAACCCCGCTTGCCGCGAGGGAGAGGGCGGCGAGGATGAAGGGCGCCCAGCGGGGCGGAAGGCGAGTGAGGAAAGCGAGAGGGACGGATGCGGCGAGGAGGGAGAGGCCGAGGGCGAGACCCCAGGCGGCGCGCTCGGAGCGGCGGCTCGAGACAGGGAAGAGGAAAGCAGCGAGAGCGTAGCCAATGGCGCCGGCGGCGAGCAGGATGGCCGCGACCTGCGCCAGGGAGAGCCAGAGGCCGCTCATGAGGCGGGCGCCATCAGCGCCCCCTTCCAGACCGGCGCGATGACTTTCCAGCCGGCGGGCCGCTCGGGACCGTAGATGGCCAGGAGCCATCCGGGCGGGACTTGTTCCGGAGCGACGAGGACCGGAGTCGGCGCCAGCTGATAGACCGCCAGGTAGAGGACCTGGTTCGTCCGGGGCACCCCGAGGACGGCGAGTCCGCGCGCGCCGGCCGGCAGGTTGCGCCGCGCGGACTCGAGGAAGACGGAGAACTGCCGATCGAAAGCGGCCGCCGTGCCGTTCAAGCGCCGCGTTTTGGAGTCAAACGGAGCCGACCGGAAGAGGAGCCCGGCGCGGCGGCCGAGCCTTCCGGGATCGTTCTGGCGAAGAAGGAGCAGGAGAAGGAGCGCGGAGGCGACGCCGAGGGCGGCCCGGCGAAGGCTCACGCGATGAGCGGGAAGCCGGCGCAGAGCTCGCCGACGGTCCGCCGCACGGACTCCTCCACGGCCGCGTCGCCGATCGCGTCGAGGGCGCGGGCGATGCAGTCGGCGATCGTGTCCATCTCCGCCGGGCCCATGCCGCGCGTCGTCACGGCCGGAGTCCCGATGCGAAGTCCCGAGGCGACCATCGGCGGACGCGTGTCGAAGGGGATCGTGTTCTTGTTGACCGTGATCCGCAGCCGGTCAAGCGCCTTCTCCGCATCCTTGCCGGAGATGCCGCGCGCGCCCACGTCTACCAGCATCATGTGGTTGTCCGTGCCTCCGGAGACCAGGCGGAAACCGCGATTGGTGAGTCCGCTCGCGAGCGCCTTCGCGTTCTCGATGATCCGCCGCTGGTAGTCCTTGAACTCGGGCGTCGCGGCCTCGGCGAAAGCCACCGCCTTGGCGGCGATGACGTGCTCGAGCGGGCCGCCCTGCACGCCGGGGAAGACGTTGCGGTCCAGATCCTTCGCGCGGTCCGCCCGGCAGAGGATGAGTCCGCCGCGAGGCCCGCGCAGCGTCTTGTGCGTCGTCGAGGTGACGAACGGAGCGTAGGGGACGGGCGACATGTGCAGTCCCGCGATCACGAGGCCGGCGATGTGCGCTATATCCACGACGAGCGCCGCTCCGACTTCCTCGGCTACCGCGCCGAAGCGCCGGAAATCGAGCTCCCGCACGTAGGCCGAGGCGCCGGCGATGATGATCTTCGGGCGATGCTCCCGCGCCAGGCGCGCGAGCTCCTCGTAGTCGATCCTCTCGTCTTCCTGGCTCACGCCGTAGGCGACGACCTTGTAATCCTTCCCCGAAAAGGAGAGCGGATGCCCGTGCGTCAGGTGGCCGCCGTGGGAGAGATTCATCCCGAGGATCGTCTCTCCCGGTTTTGCCGCCGTCAGGTAGGCGGCCATGTTGGCCTGCGAGCCCGAGTGCGGCTGGACGTTGGCGTGCTCGGTTCCGAAAAGCGATTTCGCCCTTTCGATCGCGAGCGCCTCGATCTTGTCGATGAACTCGCAGCCGCCGTAGTAGCGCCTGCCCGGATACCCCTCGGCGTACTTGTTGGTCAGCACCGAGCCCTGTGCCTCGCGCACCGCGCGGGAAACCCAGTTCTCCGATGCGATCAACTCCAGGTTGTGGTTCTGCCGCTCCTCCTCTTCGCGGATCCAGTGCGCGACGTCGGGATCGACGACGGACAGATCGCGGTCGAGAAAGGCCAGCGTCGCGGTCAGGCTTTCGGCTTTGCTCATGATTTCTCCTGAATGGTCTAAGGTCTAGAGTCTAGGTCTAAGCTCGGGCCCAGGGACCCTGGACATTCGACCCTGGACATCAGACCTTCTCTCATCCGACCAGTTCCTTGTATTCGGCGTTGCAATAGCTGTCGGTCATGCCGGCAATGTGGTCCGCGATGGCGCGGTAGAACTCGGGGCGCGGGAAGTAGCGCTCGGCGAACTCGCGGTCGAGCTCCCTCAGGGGCACCTCGCGAAGGAAGCGAACGCCGATGTCGTCGTGGAGGCCCAGGAGGACGTAGTCGGGAAGCAGGCGCGGGTTCTCGCGGTAGGCGTCGAAGATGCCGGTGATGACGCGGCGCGCGTGGCCGTCGTTGCGGGAAACCGGGAAAGAATGGATGACGTGCCGGTAGACGAACTCCTTCAGCTCCCGGTAGTCGCGCCTCCCCCGGTCCGAGAAGGCGACGAGGTCTCCGGGGAGGAGGTTGCGCCTCTGGTAGAACTGTTCGGTCGTCGTCACGCCGCTCTGCTCGAGCCAGGCCTCGATCCGGGCGCGCGACGTCTCGACCAGGTCTCTCGTCAGCACGGCGATCATCCCGCGGATGAGCGAGGCTCGGCGCACAGCGCGATCCTGTCCGGAGGCCCGCTCCCTCCGGACCGCCCGGGAGATCTCCAGCGCCTCGATCGCCTCTTCCTGCGCCAGGGGCAGCCCGTCCTCCAGGTCGTGCGTCTGCTGCGCGATCTCGTCGGACCAGTTGACGATCTGGGCTTCGAGAGTGCCGCCGGACTCGAAGGAGAGCCCCTCGGGAAAATCCAGGGGGAAGGGGAAGGAACGCTTCCAGGTCGTGTGCTTGAAGATCCCCTCGCGAACGTCGTGCGTGAGGTTGAGTCCCGGATCGTCGTACCGTTTCTCAAGCCGGTCCACGACGCGCACGGACTGGTAGTTGTGCTTGAACCCTCCCGCGTGCTGATGGCTCGCGCGCAGGAGGCGGTCGAGCACCCGCTCGCCGGAGTGCCCGAACGGCGTGTGCCCGAGGTCGTGGCCGAGCGCGATCGCTTCGGTCAGGTCTTCGTTCAGCCCGAGGGCCCGCGCGGCGCTGCGGGCGATCTGCGACACCTCGATCGTGTGAGTCAGGCGGGTGCGGAAATGGTCTCCCTCGTAAGGGATGAAGACCTGCGTCTTGTGTTTTAGCCGCCGGAACGCGCGCGAGTGGATGATCCGGTCGCGATCCCGAGCGTACTCCGTCCGCACGTCGCCTTCCATCGCCCGGGCGGGACCGTATGGCCGGACCGCCCGCGCGCTCTTGGACGCGAAGACGGCTAGGCGCTCTTCTTCGAGCCGCTCGAAGTGCTCCCGTGTGAAATGCGCGGTCGCGGTCGTCACGTGCGTCCTTCCGGCGGTTGCCCGGCGAGCAGCCACGCGCGGGCCTCGCCGACGAGATAAAGAGAGCCGGCCACGATTATAGGGGCGCCGTCGCTCCCCGCCAGAAGAGTCTCGAGCGCCTCTTTCACGTCTCCTCCCGCCCGGACCCCTCCCGGGGCGGGCGGGACGCGCCGGGCAAGCTCTTGCGCCGAAGCCGCGCGGGGCGCGGACGCGGCCACGAGCGTGACGCTCCGAACGGCCGGGAAGAGGGTTTCCGCGATCCCTTCGATGTCCTTGTCCGCCATCGCACCGAAGACGAGCCGGCAACGTCCGTCAAGGCCGGCATCCGCGAGGAACCCGGCCAGGGCGGCCGCGCCTTCGGCATTGTGGCATCCATCGAGCAACACGGGGCGGCCGCCGACGTCGAAGCGCTCGAGGCGTCCAGGCCATCGGACGGTCGCGATCCCGGCGCCGATCGTCTCCGGGGTCAGGGGCAGCGCGGGCTCCGGCAGAAGCTCCGCCGCCCGGATGGCGAGAGCGGCGTTCCAGGCCTGGTGGGCGCCGGGGAGAGGAGTCGCCAGGCTCAACTCACGACGCGGCGTCGTCACATCGAATCGGGTTCCCTCGATCCCGACCTGGAGCACGCGCACTGAAAGCTCGGTCCCGGCATCGTGCCAGGCCGATCCTCGTTGCCGGGCTTCGGCGCGCAGGACCTCCAGGGCCTCCCCCGCCGCCCGGGCAATCGCGGGCCGTCCGGCGCGAAAGACGCCCGCCTTCTCGCGGGCAATCGAGGAGAGCGTCGGGCCGAGCTCCTCGGTGTGGTCGAGCCCGATGGACGTGACGGCGGAAAGAACCGCCGGAGCGACGTTCGTCGCGTCGAAACGCCCGCCCAGGCCGACCTCCAGGATCGCCAGATCGAGCCGGCGCTCGAAGAAGACGAGGAATGCCGCCGCGGTCAGAACTTCGAAATAGGTCGCGGCAACGGGCGGGACCGCGTCCGCAGCCGCGAACACGCGCTCGAGGGCTCGATCGAGCTCGGGGCCGGTCACGTCCTCCTCCTCCACGCGAATCCGCTCCGTGACGTGGATCAAGTGCGGGGACGTATAGAGGCCTGCCCGCAGCCCACAGGCCTTCGCAATCGCCGAGAGCGTCGCGGCCATCGAGCCCTTTCCGTTCGTCCCAGCCACCAGAATGGATGGAATGCTCCTCTCGGGCCGCCCGATCCTCTCGCAGAGAGCATCGATCGCCGCCAGGCCCAGCTTCATGCCACGCTGCGAGAGACCTTCGAGGCGCTGGAGAGCCGGATTGGCGGTCATCGAAGCCGCCGAAGCCGAGAAACGGAAAACGGTAGACGGAAAACGACGACCCCCGCCACGTCGTTTCCCGTTTCCCGTTTACCGGCCCCCGTCCCAGAGGAGGCGCAGGCAGCACACGAGCGTGTCCTTCATCTGCTGGCGCTCGATGACGAAATCGAGCATCCCGTGCTCGAGCAGGAACTCGGAGCGCTGGAATCCTTCCGGCAGGGTCTGCCGGATCGTCTGTTCGATGACGCGCGGGCCGGCGAAACCGATCAAGGCGTTGGGCTCGGCGATGTTCAAGTCGCCCAGCATCGCGAAGGAGGCGGTCACGCCTCCCGTGGTCGGATCCGCCATGACGGAAATGTAAGGGATGGCCGCATCGGAAAGGCGCCCAAGAGCGGCTGAGATCTTCCCCATCTGCATGAGCGACAGGATCCCTTCCTGCATGCGGGCGCCCCCCGAGGTCGACACGATCAGAAACGGCCGGCGCTCCCGCAGGGCCCGCTCGGCTCCGCGCGTGACCTTCTCCCCGACGACCGAACCCATCGAGCCTCCGAGGAAGAAGAACTCCATCGCCCCGATGATGACCGGGATCCCCCCCATCGTGCCCGAGCCGACGACGATGGCGTCGGAAGTGCCGGCCGTCTCCTGGTACTGCTTCAAGCGGTCGCGGTACCTCTTCGAGTCGCGGAACTTCAACGGGTCCGCGGAGCGCAGATCGCCGTCGAGCTCCACGTACTCCTCGTCGTCGAAGAGCATCCGCAGACGCTCGGGCGCCGAGAGACGGAAGTGGTAGCCGCACTTGGGGCAGATCTTGAAGTTGCGGGCCAGCTCCTTGTTGTAGAGGATCTGCCGGCAGCTCTCGCACTTGACCCAGAGCCCCTCCGGGACCTTGCTCGGACGCCGTTCCCTCGGCTCCTTCGGGGCTTTGTCTTTCTTGAACCACATCGCTGGAACCGACAATGCTAGCAGGCCACCGGGGAGAGGTTCCAGATTCCAGGTTCCAGACTCCAGGTGAGACCCCTTGGAATCTGGAATCTGGAATCGCTCAGCGGGTGGGCGCGACCGGGACCAATCTGCGCCGGCCCGTGGAGTCTACCTCGACGCGCGACTCGACGGAGAAGGCGCGGCGCAGGTTCTCCTGCGTGAGCACCTCGGCGGCGGGTCCCTGCGCGAGCGTCCGGCCCCCACGCAGCAAGAGGACCCTGTCCGCGAGCTCTCCCGCCAGGTCGATTTCGTGCGTCACGAGGAGAACGGTCGTTCCCCGCTCGCGGTGAGTCCGCATCAGCATCTCCAGGAACTCGAGGCGGTGCCTCGGGTCGAGTCCGGAGGCCGGTTCGTCCAGAAGCCAGATCCCGGCCTCCTGAGCGAGCGCCCGCGCGAGAAAGACGCGCCTCTGCTCCCCTCCCGACAGGGCCGAGGCGTCGCGCTCGGCCAGGGCCCCGACGTCGCAGGCCCGCATCGCCTCCATTGCGAGATCCCTGTCCAGCGCCGAGTCCGCCGAGAAGCCCCTGGAGTAAGGCGCGCGTCCCTGGAGGACCAGGTCCAGACAACGGATCGGGAAGACCAGGTCCAGGCTCTGCGGGACGTAGGCGATCCGGCGCGCGGTGTCTCGCCGCGGCATCAGTGCAAGCGGACGTCCCTCGAACAGGATCTCTCCCCCGGTCGCCGGAACGATCCGGGCGATGACTTTGAGCAGCGTGGACTTGCCCGAGCCGTTCTCACCCAGCACGGCCACGATCTGGCCGGGCGGGACCGACGCGTCCAGACCGGCCAGAGCGGGCGTGGACCCGTACGCCGCCTTGAGATTGCGCGCCTCCAGAAACGTCACGGGTTCCTCAGCAGCAGCCACGCGAACACCGGGGCGCCCAGCGCGGCCGTCACGGCGCCGATCGGCAGCTCGGCCGGAGCGAACGCAGTCCGCGCGAACGCGTCCGCCGCCACGAGCAGCGCCGCTCCGGAAAGCGCGGAGACCGGCAGCAGCACGCGCTGGTCGTTGCCGGCCGCAACTCGCGCCGCATGCGGAACGAGCAGGCCGACGAAGCCGATGACCCCGGCGAAGGCCACGGCCGCTCCCGTCAGGAGCGAAGCGGCGAGGAAGACCAGGCGCTTGGACCTCTCCGTATCCACGCCGAGCGCCGCGGCATTCTCCTCTCCCACGGCGAAGAGATTCAGCCGCGCCGCGGAGAGGATGAGCACGGCGCCCGCGGCGACCGCGTAGGGAAGCAGGGCGAGGGCCTTTCCGGCCGTCGCGTCGGCGAGGCTTCCCATCATCCAGAAGAGCATCGTCCGCGCCGCCTCGCCCGACGCTGCCGAAAAGACGAGCAGGATCAACGCCGAAAAGAAGGCATTGGCGATGAGACCAGCCAGGAGCAGCCGCTGAAGGTCGAGACGGCCGCCCCGCCGCGCCAGGGCGGCCACGCCGAAGGAGGAAACGATGGCCCCTGTGAAGGCGGCTGCCGGCGAGAGAAGAGGCGAAAGACCGGCCAGAGCGGCGATGGCCGCTCCCGTCGCGGCTCCGCCCGAAGTGCCGAGGAGAAAGGGATCCGCGAGAGGATTCTTGAGCAGCGCCTGCAGCGCGGCGCCAGCCAGCGCCAGGCAGCCTCCCACGATCGCCGCCAGCGCCACGCGCGGGAAGCGAAGCGAGGCGAGGAGCCGGGCGGTCCGGCCCGCCGGTCCCTGTCCCGAAACGAGATCGGCGAAGGAGAGATGAACGCCTCCGATCGTGATGCCGAGAACGACCGCGAGCGCCAGCAGAAGCGCCGCGAGGAGCAGGCTGCCGGTTCGCGCCCGCATCATCGAGCCGGGGGGTTTGGGGAACCGCAAGGTCCCCCGCCATCATTCGGACACATCAGTTCTCCGGCGAGCCTCTCCAGGGCGTCGAAGATCCGCGGGCCGGGCCGCGTCAGGACCGACTCGTCGATGCGCACGACTCTCGCGGCGGCGGCCGCGCCCCGGGAGAGAGGCCCCGTCGCGAAGGCGCGCTGGTAGGCGGGGCGCGTTTGTCCCGAATCGGGCACGACGAGAACCTCGATCGGAGCCGTGACGAGCCACTCCGGCGAGACGAGCGGCCAGCCCTCGCGGCCGGCCAGCAGGTTTTCCGCCCCCGCTTCCGTCAGCAGGTCATTGAGAAACGTGCCTCCGCCGGCAGCCTGGGGAGGATCCGGCCAGACGATCAGCACGGCGCGGGGGCGGCGCCTCGATCCGGCCACTTTCTCCCGGACCGCCTTCTCCCGGCGCTCCAGATCCGCGGCGAGGCGGTTGGCGTCGTCGGACCGGCCCAGGCGCTGCCCGACAGCGCGAATCCCCGCGATCACCGCGGCGAGCGAGCCGCCGGTTACGGCGAGCACCGGGACCCCGGCCGCCTCCAGGGCGGCCACGGGACCCTTCGCATTCCCCTCGGGAGTCGCGAGCACGAGATCCGGGTGCAGGGAAACGACCCGCTCGGCGCTGACTTCGAGCCCGCCCACGCGCGGGAGGGACCGAGCCTCGGGCGGGAAGTCAGAATACTCGGAGACGCCCACGAGCGTGTCCCCGGCGCCGACGGCGAAAACGATCTCGGTCAGGTTGGGAGCGAGCGTCACGACGCGGGCCGGCCTGGCGCTCGCGCGATCCGGAGAAGGCGCCGGGGCTTGCGAACGGGAACAGCTCCCCGCCAGCGCGCACAGTAAGGTAAGCAGCCAGTGGAAATAAGGCCCTGGCGGTGTCGGCCTCCGGTTCCTTACTCTCTCGGCCGCCGTTTGCGCTGTGAGAGCCTGCGGCCGAAAGTCGGAATCTCGACTCCGCATCCTCCCATCCGCCCCGCGGCGGCCGCTACCTCTGAGTCTCGGTGTCTTCGAGATCGTTGGGGATGCCCAGGCGCATGCAGGCGGCGTCGTACATCTGGCGCGCCGCCTTCTGGGCGTTCTGGAGCTCCGCCAGGCGGTCCTTCACCTTCGCCAGCTCCTCCTGGATCTGGCCTTCGAGCTCGCCGATCTCGTTCTTGGTCACAGCCAAAGTGTTTTCGTAGAACTTTTTCTGTTCCCCCGAAAGGCTCATCGGACCTCCTGTTTGAAGTCAAGGGTCGAGAGTCGAAGGTCGAGAGTGAAAGAAGGTGGCCTCAACTCTTGACTCTCGATTCTAGACTCTCGACTCAGTTTACGGCTTGACGTCCACGACAACTGTGCGCCACATCTTGACGGGAATCCCGTTCTTGGTCGCGGGGCGGAACTTCGCATGGCGGACCGAGTCGAGGACCGCCTCGTTCACGCCGGATCTCGGCGCGAGCCCGTGTTGCAGCTTCGCTTCCAATACCGCGCCTTCCTCGTTTACGAGCACGAGCACGACGACCTTGCCGCTGACTCCCTGCTGGCGAGCGGCGGCAGGATACGCGATGCGGGGAGAGGACACGAAAACCGGCTCCACCACGCCCGGTCCGGGGCCGACGAGGTCTCCTTGCGAAATCTCCGCGGCGGTCTCGGTCGCCGGGGCGGGAGCGCGCGGAGGTGCGGTGGGTGGCGGCTCGACGACGGGCGCTGCCGTGGGCTCGACGGAGGAGGGCTGCGCCTCGGCGACCTTCACCTCGGGCGAGGGCCGGGCCGGCGCCGGCGACGAGGCAGGCGCGGGCGAGGGGAGGACAGGGGCCGAAGACAGGGCCTTTTCGGCCACGACCCGTGGGGGCCTGGCGCCGGCTTCAGCCGCTTTCTGCATCTCCTTGCGCTTGGCGGCAAGCTGACGCTGCGCCTCCTCCTGGATCGCCTTCGGTTCGAGCACAGCGACAGCCGGCGGCGTCGGGACAGGCGTGACCGCGCTCTCGACCACGACGGGTGTCGCGGGAAGAGCGGTGACGGCCGCGGTCGGCGATGACGAGGGCGTGGGCTTTCGGACCACCAGCCAGCCGACAACCGCCAGGACGACAATGGCCGCGGCGATCAGGACGTAGAGCCGTGTGCGCCTCTTTCTTTCCGAGTCCGCCGAGCTCTCGGGAAAGGCGGCAAAGACCCCTACAGGGACGGGCACCCGCGGGCGGCTCTGAGCAGGCCTGGCTGGCGGGGCGGGTCGCGGAGCCGGTGCGGCGAGCTGAGCGGGTGGAGCGGGCGGCGGGGGCGGAGCCGGCGGTGGGGCGGAAGGGCTCGCGGCCCCTGTCGTTTGTTGAGACGGGGAGATCGGGAACTCCGGCTTGGCCGGCTTCTTCATCGGCGGGGGAACCACCGGCGGCGGCTGCGTCTCGCGCGCCCGCGCCGCCCGCCGGGTCAACTCCGCCGCTTCGAGACGCTGCACGTAGCTCGCGAGGTCCGCGCTCGAGGGGGGAGGCTCGTATGTCCGCAGGATGGCCTCGAGGTCGCGCAACATGTCCGAGGCGCTGAAGTAGCGCTTGTCGGGCTCGCGGGCGAGCGCCTTGAGCAGCGCAACGTCGAGCGCCGGCGGCACGTCCGGATTCAGGCTCGAGGGCAGGACGACGTCGCCTGCCCGGACCTTCTCCAGCACGTTCAAGTCCGAGTCCCCCTGGAAGAGCTTGCGGCCGGTCGCCATCTCGAAGAGGACCGTGCCCAGCGAGTAGATGTCGCTTCTCTGGTCCACAGGGTTTCCCCAGGCCTGCTCGGGGGACATGTAGGGGAGCTTCCCCTTCAGGGCCCCGGACTCGGTCCGCGAGACCTTGGAGGCGGCCTTGGCGATCCCGAAGTCGCACAGCTTGATGTCTCCGTCGGTCGAGACGAGGATGTTCGGCGGAGAAACGTCGCGGTGGACGATGTGGAGGTCCTGCCCGTCGTCGCCCCGGCGGCGGTGCGCGTAATCGAGAGCGGCGGCCACCTTCGCGGCGACCGCGACCGCCAGCGGCACCGGCATGTCCAGGCCCGTTTCCCGTGCCAGGTTCAGGATGAAACGCAGGTCGCGCCCATCCACGTGTTCCATCGCGATGAAATAGCCGCCCCCCTCGATCTTGCCGAGATCGAAGATGTGAACGATGTTGGGATGAGAGAGCTGTGCCGCGAGCTTCGCTTCGTCGGCGAACATCGTGATGAACTCTTCGTCGCCCGCGATGTGGGGAAGGATCTTCTTGATCGCGACGATCTTCTGGAAGCCCTCGACTCCGCTCCGGCGCGCCCGGAAGAGCTCGGCCATTCCGCCGCTGGCGATCCGCTCCAGGATCTCGTACTGCCCGAACCGGTCGGGTCCCGAGACCTCCTCGACCGGAGCAAGCTCCAGCGGCTTCTCGGCCGGCCCGGCGGCCTCCGGGACAGCCGGCTGCGGGGCCGGAGCGGCTTCGGGCCGGGCCGGAGTCTTGAGGCCAGGAAGCGTCATCGAGAGCAAGCGCTCGACTTCGGTGTCCGTCGCGGACTTCGACAGCGATTTCGCGGACGCAGGAGAAGACTTCGGAAGGACACCCGAGAGCGTATCCCGAAGCCGCTTCTCGACCTCCAGATGCGTTGCCGGAGTGATTCGCGAAGCGGGCGAGGGGACGGGCGCCTCTCGATCCACCTCCTCCAGGACGTCGGAGAAGATGTCCGAAGAAGTCAAAGCCGAAACTCCGCGAGCGCTCGTCTCGCCGCGCGGGACCCTGGCCGCCACTCCGGACGCGGCGATCGCTTCCGTCGCGGCCTGCCGCAGCGCGTCGTCGGAAAAGGGCCGGAGGAGCAGATCGAAGGCGCCGACGCGTTGCGCATCGGCCTTCGTGTTGGATCCCTTGTAGCCGGACACCATCAGCAGGATCGGAGGCGCCGCGGGCCCACCCCTGCGCCGGATCTCCCGGATGACCTCGGCGCTGGGGAGGCGGGGCAGCATCCCCGAAAGCAGCACCAGGTCGAAACGGGACGAGGCGAAGGTGTTCAGGGCTTCTTCTCCATCGTGCGCCGCCACGATCTCGTAGTCGGGCTCACGCAGGACCCCCCGCGCGCGCTCGGCCGAGTGCGATTCGTAGTCGATGAGGAGAATTCTCTTTGACATCAGCGAGTCGCTTTTGGGCACGGAATGTCGCAGAAATGATAAGGCATCCGCGCGTCCACGCCGCACATATAATCAGGGGCGCATGTCCGGGCACAGCAAATGGGCAACGATCAAACACAAGAAGGGCGCCGCCGACGCCAAGCGGGGCCGTCTCTTCACCAAGCTGATCAAGGAGATCACGATGGCCGCGCGCATGGGGGGCGGGGCGCCGGAAGGCAACCCCCGGCTCCGCAAGGCCATCGACGACGCCAAGGCGGTCAACATGCCCGCCGACAACATCAAACGGGGAATCCAGCGCGGCACCGGCGAGCTGCCCGGCGTCTCCTACGAGGAGATCAGCTACGAGGGATACGGCCCCGGCGGAGTGGCGGTCTACATCGAGGCGATGACCGACAACAAGAACCGGACTCTTCCGGAAATCCGCACGATCTTCTCCAAGCACGGCGGGAACCTCGGAGCGGAGGGCTCGGTGCGGTTCCTCTTCCAGAAGAAGGGCTACCTGGCGATCGATAAGGACAAGGCGTCCGAGGACGCCGTGATGGAAGCGGCCATCGAGGCGGGAGCCGAGGACGTCCGCTCGACGGATCAGTACCATGAAGTCGTGACGGAGCCGGAAGCGTTCGGGTCGGTCAAGGCGCAGCTCGAGGCGAGGAAACTGCCGATCGCGGTCGCCGAAATCTCGATGATCCCGACGACGGAGGTCATCCTCGATCAACGCAAGGCCGAACAGATGATGAAGCTGATGGAGGCGCTCGAAGACCACGACGACGTGCAACACGTCTGGGCAAACTTCGACTTCGAAGAAGGGGCTCAGGTGTCAGGGTAAAAGGTGTCGGGTGAAATGCAGGTGCCAGGCATCAGGTGTCAGGGACCGGGGCTTGGCGCCTTATCTTCCCCTGACACCCGGCAACTGACACCCGAAACCTGTCTTTCCCCCGACACCTTCAACCTGATACCTGTTCCCTCGTGAGGGTCGTGGGCTTTGATCCGGGCACCTCGGCGACAGGGTACGGGCTCGTCTGCTTCGATGAGGGGCGGCTGCGCCTGGACGGCTGCGGCGTCTGGCGCCCTCCCGCGGCAATGACGCTCGCCGAGAAGCTCGACTTCCTCTTCCGCGGCGCGGCGCGCCTCCTGGAAGAAAACCGGCCAGCCGCGGTCTCGGTCGAGACGGTGTTCACGGCCAGGAACGTCTCCTCGGCGATCAAGCTCTCCCACGCTCGCGGCGTCCTGCTGGCGGCCGCGGCCCGGTTCGGGATCCCGGTGTTCGAGTACGAGCCGCGGCTGGTCAAGAAGGCGCTCGTCGGCTACGGCAACGCCGAAAAGCCGCAGGTCCGAGCAATGGTGCTCTCCCTGGTCGCCCGGCAGCGCGCCCGCGTGCCGCTTGACGCCGCCGACGCCCTGGCGGTCGCCATCTGCCACATCCACGCCAACGGACGCTAGCCGCCGCCCGGCCCGGACGGCTCAACCGGCTCACGGCTCACGGCTTACGGCTCACGATTTCCTAGAAGTTGTTTGGCAATCGCACTTTTTTGGCTTATTCTATTCGGCATCCTGGTCCCGGTCCCGTCCGAAAGGAGATTGCATGAAGGTTAAGCGTGCCGCGCTCGTCGGCTTGCTTGCGTGCCTGGTCGGAGCGTCCGCTTCCGCGCAACTCGTCCCGAACGCTCAGGGGGACATCGGGCTCTTCACGATGCCGAGCGCGGACAGCCCCCTGGCGGGCCACTGGACCTTCGGACTCTACGGCTGGAAGGAACAGCTCACCGCCGGCAACCTGGCGTTTCAAGACACGGAGATGCGCAGCCGGCTCTACAGCCACTGGGCGGGAGAAGCCTCGCTCGGGATCGGCTTGACCGATCACTGGTCGCTCTTCGCCAGCGGCGGTGCGGAACGTTTCGAGAACCGCGGCGGCTGGACAGGCGGCTCGATCAACAGCATCCAGATCACCGGGCCTTTCTCGGAGGACGAGTCGCGGAAGATCCGGGTCGGATCCAAGTACAACTTCATCTCCGAAGCGGACCCATCCTTCCGCGTGGCGCTCTTTGCCTCGGCGTACATTCCCGTCAACCAGTCCACTCCCCACAGGGACCAGACGACCGCGGACCTCGACCACCTCAACTCCCGGCGGACCGACTGGGAATGGGGGTTCGTGGCGACGAAAGGGATCCTGAGCGGGATCGTCTCCTATCAGCTCTCCGGCGCGCACGACAATGACCTGCGCGTGGCGAACCGTCTGCGGTTCGGCGCGGGCGTGGACTGGCCGGTCATGCCATTTCTGCACATCATCGGGGAGCTGGACCGCACGGTCATGGACGGCGGCGATTTCCCCGCGGAGAACTACTCGATGCTGGTCGCCGGCGCACGCTTCTACTTCGGCCATTCCGGCTGGGCGATCTCCACCGCTCTGAACGCGAACGTGGACCTGCTCTTCAAGCACGGATTCTCGCCGTCGCCGGTCGGAGGGATCGTCGGGGTCACCTATGCGGCCTGGCCGCCTCCCCCGCCTCCGCCCGTTGTCGTTCCGGCGCCCGCTCCCCCGGCCCCTGTCGTGGAGCAGAAGACGGAGGTCGTGCAGCCGGCGCCGCCACCCCCGGCCCCGCCCGTCCGAGCGCCGAAGACCACGAGCGACGAGATCTTCTTCGACAACGCGAGCGCCCGGCTGACCAACATCGCCAAGGCGATCCTGGACGGAATCGCGCTGCGCATGAAGAACGACCTGAACTCGACCGCCGTCATCACGGGCTATTCCGACCCCAGCGGCTCCGAGCAGTCCAACCTGGCCATCTCCGCCAAGCGGGCCGCGGCGGCCAAGGAATACCTCGTCACTCGCCACGGCATCGACCCCGGCCGCATCACGACGGCCGCCAAGGGAACCGCCGAGCCGGCCTACGACAACGCAACGCCTGAAGGAAGGGCCAAGAATCGCCGGGCGCTGATCGTCGTCACGTTCGTCTCGGGCTCGTGAGCGCCGATCCTCCGGAGAAAGAACGCAAGCCCCCTCCGCGAGAGGGGGCTTTTTTAACTCCGAGCCCGAGGGCGGCCGCCGTTCCGACCTCCTCCTCCCCCGCGCCCGTCGGCATCACGATCGTGTCTCTGGCGGCGGGAGTCGCCCTGCTCTACTACGGGCGCATCTTCTTCATCACGGTCATCTTCGCCCTCTTCCTGGCCTTCGCAATGCGCCCATTCGTCTCGCTTCTCGAGCGCGCCCGCGTGCCTCGCGTTCTCGCCATTCTCCTGCTTCTGTTCGTCCTGGTCGGCGCGCTGGTGCTCCTCTTGATCAACGTCACGGCGCAGATCAACGAGTTCTACGGCGATTTCCCCCGATACCAGACGCGCATCCGGGAGGTGACGTCCCAGCTGACGGACTTCATCAACACGCTGCGGGAGAGAATGGGAAACATCCTTCCCGAGGAATCGCGCGGCGTGCGCGAGGTCAAGATCGCGGAGTCGCCGCTGGGAATGACCCGGGCCCTCGTCACGCAGCTCGGCGGCGTGCTGCACCTGGTCCTCTACGCGGCGGCCGTGCCTTTCCTGACGTTCTTCATGCTCAAGGACCGCGAGAAGTTCGGGCGGGTCATCGACGGCATCCTGTCGCGAAGCGCGCGGACGGCCGGGACCGACGTCACCGGGGCCATTTCGAAAACGATGACCTCCTACGCTCTCGGCCTGTCGTTCGTCGCGCTCATCATGGCCGGCGCCACGACGCTCTCCCTGATGTTCCTCGGCGTGCGTTACTACTACGTGCTCGGCCCGATCGCGGGCCTGGCCATCGCGCTTCCGTACGTCGGGGTGATCCTCTCGACAGTCCCCGCGGTCGCGGTGGCCTACTTCCAGTACGACGGCCGCAAGGCGTTGCTCGTCCTCATCGTCTATTCCATCCTCCAGTTCATGGAAGGAAATGTCCTGACGCCGTTCATCGTCGGCGGAAGGGTGAGGCTCTTCCCGCTGACGGTGATGATCGCCTTCATTCTGTGGGGGCTGCTTTGGGGCGTGCCCGGCGCGGTCCTGGCCGTGCCCCTGACCTCCGCGATCAAGGTCGTTTGCGAGCACATCAAGGGCTGGGAGGGTTTCGCGCGCCTTCTCGGCGATCCGGACCCCCCGCCGCGCCCGGCGTAGGAAGTCCCAGGGGCCAGGGACTCTTCGCTAAACCTTCGCCTTTCTGCCGAGCGACAGGACGCTTCCGAAAAAACCGGCGGCCGTTCCGATGATGGGAAGCGCGGCCGAGGACCTCCAGTCCAGAAAGTTCGTCCAGAAGAGGGACAGCACGGGATGGGGGTGGCGCAGAAGAAGGCGCGTCGCCGCGAAATAGGTCAAGGCCAGCAGCCCGAGCGCCGCCGCGCCGCCCGCGAATCCCTCGGAGGCGCCGTAGAGCCAGAAAGGGGCCCGGACCGCGCCTTCGGTGGCGCCCATCAGCCTCATGATCTCGATCTCGTCGCGGTGAAGATCGAGGGCGAGCCGGATGGCGGAGGCGACCGAAAGAATCGCGGCCACGGTCAGGAGGCCTCCCAGAAAAAAGCCCGCGCCGCGCAGAAGCCGGATCGCTTCGCGAAAGCGGCGGTCGAATCCTTCTTCCGACTCGGCGGTCTCGACACCCGGCATCCGCACCGCGGCCTGAGCAATTTGACCGGCTGCCGCGGGAGAGGTCCGTGGCTTGAGATACACCTCGATCGTCGGTGGGAAGGGAGCTTCCTTCAGCTCCGCCAGCGCGGAGCCCAGGGCCGGGTAGGCGAGGCGGAACCGATCGAGCGCGTCCGAGCTGGAGATGATCCGCACGCGCTCGACGCGCGGATCCGAGGCGATCTTCGCGGCCGTACCGCGAGCGTCGGCGGACGCCTCGAGCGTGACGACGGCCGCCGGCGGATCGCCCCCCGCGGCCGCGAGACGGCCGAGATTGCCGGAGAGGAGCGCCAGCAGCCCCGGCACATAGAGCCCGAGCGCGATCAGCGCCACCGCCATCACTGTCTGCCGCGGGCCGCTCCGCGCGATGGACCACGCCTCGCCGAAGACGTAACGAGCGTTGATGCCCATCAGTGGAGAACGGGAGCCGGGCTGCAGGCGGACGGCGGATCGCTGATAGCTATCCTCGCGGGAGGAAGGGAGCTTCCCTCATCAGGGGCGCCGGCGGAGCGCCCTCCCGCAGGCGGCCGCGCTCCAGGGTGAGGACGCGCTTGCCCATCCGCCGGATGAGATCGAGATCGTGCGTGGCAACGACCACGGTCGTGCCGCGGATGTTGATGTCGGCGAAGAGCCTCATGATCTCCTCCGACAACACCGGGTCGAGGTTCCCCGTCGGCTCGTCGGCGAGCAGGAGGGCCGGCTCGTTGACGAGCGCGCGGGCGATCGCCACTCGCTGCTGCTCTCCTCCCGACAGATCCTGGGGACGGGCGTTCATCTGGTGGTGAAGCCCGACTCTCTTCAAGACCTGGTACGTGCGGCGCCGCTGTTCCGCCCGGGGAAGCCCGAGCACGTTCTGCACGAAGGCGATGTTCTCGAAGACGGTCTTTCGCGCGATGAGCCGGAAGTCCTGGAAGACGACGCCGATCGTCCGCCGGAAGTACGGGACCTGCGAGGTTGGGAGCACCCAGATGTTGCGCCCGTTGACGACGATCTGCCCGGTGGACGGAGCCTCCTCCCGGAAGAGGAGCTTCAGAAACGTGGTCTTGCCGGCGCCGGAAGGACCCGTCAGGAAGACGAACTCCCCGCGCTCGATGTTGCATGTGACCTCGGTCAGGGCGTGGCGGAAGCGCCCGTATTCCTTGGAGACGTGGTAGAGCTGGATCACGCTGTCAGGGCCCTCGTCAACGCGTCGCGGACCGCCGCGGGATCCGCCCGGCCGCCGGTCTTCTTCATGACCTGCCCAACGAACCACCCGAAGGTCTGGGTCTTGCCCGAGCGGTAGAGCGCCGCCTGCGACGGGTTTTCTGAGACGATCGCCGCGACGAGCGCCTCGAGCTCCCCCGCGTCGCTCATCTTGCCGAGCCCCTTCTCCTCGACGAGCGTCCGGGCCTCCTCCGGCGAATCCAGCATCGCCGCGAACACTTCCTTGGCCGACGCGGCCGAGATCTCCTTGCTCTCCAGCAATCGCAGGAGCCCCGCGAGGCGCCCGGCGGAAATGGGAAAGGAGAGCGCGGCCTCCGGAGAGATCCTCCGCTCCTTCATCCAGCGGAGCACTTCTCCGGTGACCCAGTTGCCGGCGAGCTTGCCGGGAGCGAGGCTCGCGAGCTCCTCGAAGTAGTCCGCGAGCTCCCGGGCCGAGGTGAGCGTCTCCGCGTCGGCGCGGGACAGGCCGTACCGGGAGACGAAGCGGGACTGGCGCGCGCGCGGCAGCTCGGGCAGCTCCGACGCCGCCTGGGCGACCATGGCCTCGTCCACGACGAGCGAGCCCAGGTCCGGCTCCGGGAAGTACCGGTAGTCGTGGGCCTCTTCCTTGCCGCGCATGGAGACCGTCCGCCCCGCCGCAGCGTCCCAGAGGCGCGTTTCCATGACGATCTGCTCGCCGCGTTCGATCGCCTGCGCCTGACGCTCGATCTCGTGCTCGATCGCCTTGGCGACATAGCGAATGGAGTTCACGTTCTTGATCTCGACGCGCGTGCCCAATGCCGCGTCCTCGGCCGCGCGGACCGAGATGTTCGCGTCGCAGCGCATGTTTCCTTTCTCCATGTCGGCGTCGGAGACTCCGGTGAACCGCAGCAGCCGGCGCAGCTCCGTCAGGTAGGCCGCGGCTTCTTCCGGGGAGCGGATGTCGGGCTCGCTGACGATCTCGACGAGGGGAACCCCGCAGCGGTTCCAGTCCACGAGCGACACGCTCGCGGGGACGTCGTCGTAGGGCGTGTCGTGCAGGAGCTTGCCGGCGTCCTCCTCGAGGTGGATGCGTACGAGGCGGATGGCCTTCGTTCCCGCGGGAGTGTCGATCTCGATCGAGCCGCCCGTCGCGATGGGGCGGTCGTACTGGCTGATCTGGTAGCCCTTGGGCAAGTCCGGGTAGAAATAGTTCTTGCGGGCGAACCGCGAATCGCGGTGAATCTCGCCGCCCACCGCGTGCGCGAGCTTCATCGCCAGCATGACCGCCCTGCGGTTCAAGACAGGCAGCGTTCCCGGAAAGCCCAGGCAGATCGGGCACGTCACCGAATTGGCGGGAGCTCCGACGGTGACGGGACAGGAACAGAAAAGCTTCGAACGGGTCTGGAGCTGGGCGTGGACCTCGAGTCCGATGACGGGGAAAACCCGCGTCTTTACAGGCGTTTCCACCGAGGACATCGCAAAATTCTAACACTTCCCCCTCTCCGTCCGGGAGAGTCGGTTGATCGCTCCTACAATGCCTTCGTGGACCGACAGGGCTGGCTCGAGGAGGAAGCCGACGACGGGTGGATCTTCCGGCCATCCGATCCGCCGCCCGGCCTCCTCGTCGGCTTCTCCGGGCGTGGCGCCGCCCCGAAGGGCGAGAC
>DATIRW010000320.1:0-1546 GCA_035469365.1 Thermoanaerobaculia bacterium | reverse complement strand
GATCACGGAGAAGGGCTGGGCGACCACGGGGAAGAAGAGCACGGAGTCTTTCTCTACCGCGAAGCGATTCGCGTGCCGCTCCTGCTCAAGCGGCCCGGCTCGGCCGGCGCGGGACAGAGGGTCCCGGGTCCTGTCTCCCTGACCGACGTTGTGCCGACCGTCCTCTCTCTTCTTTCGATCCCCATCCCGAGCGGCTTGCACGGCCTCCCATTGACGACTCGGTCCGCCGGGAGCGCTGCGGCCGACCGCCGGGTCTACTCGGAGACTCTCTATCCGCGCCTGGCCCTGGGCTGGAGCGACCTGGCCTCCCTGGCCGATGCGCGCTACCAGTACATCCACGCTCCGCGTCCGGAGCTGTACGACCTCGTCGCCGATCCCGGAGAGAAGAACGATCTGGCCCCCGGCCTGCCTCCTGCCTTCCGCTCCCTGCGCGCCGCGCTCGAAGCGATGAGCCGGCCCTTCTCGATGCCGGAGGCCTCCTCGCCGGAGGAGCTCAAGAAGCTGGCCGCGCTGGGCTACATCAATGTCTCGCCGGGAACGCCGGCCAGCGGTCCGCTTCCCGACCCGAAGGACAAGATCGAAGCTCTTCGCGAGCTCAAGAAGCTCTTCGAGCTGTACTACGCGGGCCGGTACTCCGAAGCGATCCCGCCGGCTCGGGCCCTCGTCGCCCGGGAGCCTCAGGCTCTCTCAGCCTGGAGCATGCTCTCGGACTGTCTCGATCACACTGGCAAACTCGCCCTGGCGATAGAGGCTCTCCGGAGCGGAATCGTCCGCGTGCGGGCGGGGACTTCCTCGGGAGAGCAGCTCGCCCAGGTGTACGAGAGCCTTTCCCTGCTTTATCAGCGAGCGGGCGACGCGGCCGGACGCGAGCGGACGCTTCGAGAAGCAGTCGCGCGCGGGCTGGCCTCCGAGCCGATGAAGCGCGACCTCGCCCGCCTGTACGTCGGGTCGGGACGCAACGCCGAAGCCGTTTCCTTGCTTCGGGCCGGTCCGTCTCTCGTCGAGGCGGAATCGCTCGAGACCCTGGGCGTGGCTCTCGCTGGCGCCGGCAAAGTCGCGGAGGCGAAGGACGCTCTTCTGGCGGCGCTGGCAATCGAGCCGGGCAACGCGCGCATCGCCTTCAACCTGGGGACTCTTCTTCTCGACGCCGGCGACGCCGCGGGAGCTCGAGACTGGTTCCTGAAATCTCTCCAGTCCGACTCCTCTTCCGCCCCGACCTGGACTCAGCTCGGTTTCGCCCAGGCCCAGCTCGCGGATGCGGAGGGGGCCGAGCGGTCCTGGAGAAGATCAATCGAGCTCGATCCGCGCCAATACAACTCCCTCTACAACCTCGCGGTGTCGGCGCTGCGCGCGGGCCGCACCGAGGAGGGACGGGCGAATCTTGAGCGGTTCCTTGCCGCGGCGTCTGGGAAGGCGTACGCCCCGCAGCGGGCGGAGGCGGAGAAGATCCTGCGGGGACTTTCCGCCCGGCCCTCGGCGAAGTAGATCCGGGTTACGCTCCGATCGGTTCCAGCCGTTCGACCCGGGGAGAGAGCGACTCCGCGCC
>DATIRW010000319.1:0-1983 GCA_035469365.1 Thermoanaerobaculia bacterium | reverse complement strand
AAGGGGTTCGGGTTCGTGGAGTTCTCCGACAACGCGCAGGCCACGGCGGCCATGAACGCCTTGAACGGCAAGGAAGTCAACGGGCGTGCCCTGACCGTGAACGAGGCGCGTCCGCGAACTGAGTCCTCCGGCAGCCGCGGCGGCGGAGGAGGATCCCGGGGTGGCCGTGGCCGTTACTGAACTTCCCCGCACGCGCCGAGGATCAAAGATGAACGCTAAGAAAGGAGCCACCGTGAACTCCAAGAATGTCGCCGCAACCAGCGCCGTCCCCGCTTCGGAGACCGTTTACAGCGCCCGCCTGACGCTCAAGGAATGGCTGACGCACCTGGAGAACGCGGGCCTGCTCAAGCCCGGCGCGACGCTCCGGATCCTGACCAACCGGAAGTTGAAGAGGATCTCCCTGCCCGGCGCCGTCGGAGTCTAGGAAGAGATCTCGGGAGGGCCCGCTCCCGGCGCCGTTTCCGGCCGGTAACGGCTGGAAGCGGTCACGAGCTTGAGCGCCGCGCGGCAGATGGCGAGCGGCCGCGTCGAGGCGCTCGCCGAAACAAATTTCGCGTAGCGGGCGGCGGTGGATTCGTCGTCGAGGTTACCGGCGACCGGGCTTCTCCAATGGAAGGTCCACGCGTCGCCGTCTTTCAGGCTCATCCATCGCAGCGGCGGGCGGTTCAAACGGGCGATGACGAGCTCCGCCGCGTTCTCGTCCGTCGAATAGGCGGGCACGAGGGAGATTGGCTTTCGCCCGAAGACGCGCAACTCGACGAGACGATCCAGATAGGGACCCGCCTCCGGCTCCGACTCGGCTCCCGGCAACATTCTGGTTTTCCCCTTCGGGAACCGCGATCATAGCATCGGGCCGGCCGGAGGCAGGCCGGCCTCGATGTCGGCCTTGGGCAGGGTGATCGCGTTCTCTTTTTTTCCCTGGTCCACGCAGACGTAGCACGCCTTGAACACGTCGTCGTACCCCATCTTCATCTCCCGGTTCGTGATGAAGACCTGGCGGGGTGGGTAGGGTGCGTCCAGCCGGCGGAGCGTGGCGAGGATGCCGTTCGCGTTGCGCATCCTCTCTCCGAGCGCGAAGCGGTGCGGCGGCTCGTTGGTGCACGCGTAGCTCGTACCGATCTCCGTCGCCACGGGCGCTCGTTTCTCTCCCTAAGACCCGGCCGCCGCGACGCCCTGACGCACGAGGACGCTGCCCCGCGCGATCGATTCCGCTCCGCAGAAGACTTCGCCGTCGAATTTCACGATTGCTCCGAAGCGAGCGGCCAGGCGCACGTGCACCTCGAGCGTCTCTCCGGCGAGCGGCGCTCGCGAGACCTCGAAACCGTCGATTCCCGCGAGATACCCCGTCCGGCCGATCTCAGGATCGGCCCCCTCGAGCAGCAGCGCCGACTGCGCGATCGCTTCGGCCAGGAGGAGGGGCGACTGCCACTCAACTCCCGCCGCCGCCCGGCCGTTGGCCGAAACCGCCACTCGCGCCGTGCCGCGGGAGAAGTCCTCATTGCGCGGCTCGACGACTGTTTCGACGAAGCGGAAGGGGTAGGCGTGCGGAAGCTCGGGCGGGATCCTCACGCGGTCTTTTTCTGCTCGATGAAGTCGCAGAGGGCGTCCACGGAGGCGAAGGCCTTGACTCCGACTTCCTCGTCCTCGACCTTGATGCCGAACTCCTGCTCGAGGCCGAGCACGAGCTCGAGAGCGTCGATCGAATCGAGGCCCAACCCCTCGCCAAACAGGGGGGCGTCGTTCTGGATGGTGACCGGGTCGATGTCGAGCTTCAAGCGGCGCACGATCAAGCCCTTCACGCGCGGCGCTAGTTCTTCGCGACTCATGGGGTCTCCTTCGAAGTGATTATAGAGGTGTCAGGTGAAAGGTGTCAGGTGGAATGCAGGTGTCAGGTATCAGGTGTCAGGTATCAGGTGTCAGGTGTCAGTGACCGAATCTCTCGTTGGCGCTCAACCTGATACCTGAAACCTGGTACCTGGCACC
>DATIRW010000318.1:0-1656 GCA_035469365.1 Thermoanaerobaculia bacterium | reverse complement strand
AACTACGACTGGGACCAGGCCGCGGGCGGAATGGCCACCTTCGCGAAGTACTTCGAGACCGTCGCCACGCTGGTATGACTGGAAGAAGTGGCTTCGGTTCAGAACCGCGGACCGAAGACTGAGGACCGAGGACCGAGGACTCCACCGGAAGTTGCCTCAAAGTTTTTTCGTGACGACCGCCGGGTGAGCCTCAGTCCAGAGTCTCCTATCGCAGCAAGTCCTCCAGCGCGGCGGAGGCTTCTGTCTTGGCGTCGCGGTACTTGACGATGACGGGAGTCTGGAGCGAGATCCCCCACTCCTTTCCTTTCCCGTCTCTCACCGCGCGGGCGCCCGGAACGACGACGGCGCCGGCCGGGATCTCCAGGGGGCGTCCGGGTGCCTTGCGGTACTCGAGTCCGCGAACGAGGTCATAGACCGGCGTCCCTCCCGTCAGGATGACCCCGGAGGCCAGAACCGCGCGCTCGCGCACGATGGCGCCTTCGTAGATGCCGCAGTTGCCGCCGACCAGGACTTCGTCCTCGACGATGACGGGGAGCTCCCCGACCGGCTCGATCACTCCTCCGATCTGCGCGGCCGCGGAGATGTGAACCCGCTTGCCGACCTGGGCGCAGGAGCCGACGAGCGCGTGCGAGTCCACCAGCGTTCCCGCGTCCACATAGGCGCCGACGTTGACGTAGGCCGGAGGCATCAGCGTGACGCCGGGCGCGATGTAACAGCCGTCGCGGATTGCCGTCCCTCCAGGCACGACGCGCACCTTCGACTCCAATCGCAGGTCCTTCAAAGGAAACGTGTCCTTGTCGAAGAAGGGAAAGCCGGTCTCGGCCAGCACCTTCGAGAGCGCGCCGATCCGGAAGCCGAGGAGGATGCCCTGCTTGACCCAGCTCCGGACGACCCAGCGCTCCCCTTCCTTTTCCGCCGCGCGGATCGAGCCGTCGTTCAGGCCCGCCTTCAACTCCTCGAACGCGGCGCGCGCCTCGCCGATCGCGTGCGTCCCGGCATCCGAGGCGATCGTCTCGATCCGGCGCGCGAGGTCCGGGCTCACCGCCCGCCCGACTTCCTGGGGAGGAGCTTGAATCCGGCGAGCATTTTTTCGATCTTCCGGCGCGTGTCGTCCCTGACCGGCGCGAGCGGCAGCCGCAGCGTTTCTCCGCACTTCTTCATGAGCGTCAGCGCGCACTTGGCGGGTGAGGGGCTCGATTCCCAGAAGTTCATCTCCATCAGGGCCAGGTATTTCTTCTGGAGCTTGCGGGCCTCGTCCCAGTTCCCCTCCAGGGCCGCGCGGACGAGGGCGGTCATGTCGCGGGGGATCTCATTGGACGCGACGGAGATCAGCCCCTTTGCCCCGAGCGCGATAAGCGCGATCGCGGTCGAGTCGTCCCCGGAGAAGACGACGAAGTCCTCCGGCAGCGCCGTCATCAGCCGGGCGATCTTGCCGAAGTTTCCCGAGGCTTCCTTGAGCCCGACGATCCGGGGAATCTCCGCCAGGCGCAGGATCGTCTCGACGTCCAGGTCGGATCCCGTGCGGCCGGGAACGTTGTAGAGAAGGATCGGCAGCTGCGTCGCTTCCGAGAGCGCGGAATAGTGACGGAAGAGCCCCTCCGGCCCGGGCTTGTTGTACATGGGCGAGACCGAGAGGATTCCGTCCGCTCCCGCTTC
>DATIRW010000317.1:0-13001 GCA_035469365.1 Thermoanaerobaculia bacterium | reverse complement strand
GTCGGTGGTGAGGGATACCTCGCCTCCCCCGCCGTCGTCGCCGCCTCCGCCCTGATCGGCTACATGGCACCTCCCTCCGAGCTCGGCCTGGAGTGGCAACCCGAAAAGTTCGGCGTCTAACGCCCTCGTTCAAGACCCCGTTTGTCCTCCCGGCACCGTAGGAACGACGAGAGCAGATCCTTCGCTTCGCTCAGGATGACAAGTGGTAGGCTTACCTCGACACCTCCGCAGCAATACATCCGATAGAACATCAGGATTCCGCCGGCGCTCGCGGCGCGAGGAGTCTCCGAGCGAAGCGAGGAGGAGCCTCGCGCCGCGGGAGCGGAGCGCCTGCGCGGGATCAGGCGAGCGGTCGAGGCCGCATCCGGCCGAGCCGCTCGCCGGTGCGCCGAAGGCGCAGATCCCGCGCAAGCGCGGAGTGACGTTAGCGGAGCATGTCGCGGGAGAGGACGGGGCAGTAGAGACCCTTTACATCTGCTTTCCACCAGGCGCCGGTCGCGCGGCGCTCGGCCGCGTCGGTGAAGCGGTACTCCGAAAGCAGGGCGCGGATGTAGCGCGGCGGGTGGTTCGGGAAGGGATTGCGCAGGAGGAGCTGTTCGACGTCGGGTGAGCCCTGGAGAAGTCTCGCCAAAAAACCAATGAACCATGGGTTCTGTTCGTAGGTGCCGAGAGCCGCGAACCACATCTGCCAATCCAGGCGCGGCTGGTGGGGAGCGACGAACCGCGGTCTTCTCGTCACGTCGCCCGGCTTCCAACGGAACTCGTACCGGCGCCAGGCGGCTCCGTCGTCGCTCCCCTCGACAAGGATCTCGGGGCGCGAGGTCGTCATCACCATGAAGAGGCCGTAGCTCCCCACGGAGCGGAATGTGATCGCGGCGCGCGTGGTGGAGATCGCAAATCGAGGCCAGGGGAGGCGCAGGCGCAGCGTGCCGGCGAACTCGACGACGCTCGCGACCAGCACGACGGCGGCGACCGGAGCGAGCACGAGGCGCGGCCAGCGTCCGCGCGCGGCCAGCGGGTCGGCCGCGGCCCGCTCCCGAAACCGGGAGGGAAACACGGTGTCGTCCAGCAGGAGGACGCAGAGGGCGACAGTCAGCAGATTGAAGAAGGCGTAATTGCCGGTCGCGGCGATGATCGCCTGGAGAGCCACCATCGCGCCGCAGGCGATCAATCTCAATCGGCGCGGGGCGAGGATGAAAAAAGGAGCGCCGAGCTCCACGGCGAACATCACGAAACAGGAGAGCTTCTGAAACGAGACCGGGGCGTGACTCACGAACCAGGCCGTCCAGGGGGGGAGAGGCTGCGTCCAGTAATGGAACGTCAGCGCCGAGAGATTCCGCCAGTTGGGGTCGCCGCTCGCGAGCTTGACGAACCCGGACGAGAACATCAAACGAAAGAGGAGCCAGCAGAGAAGGGCGCGCATCGCCGGTGAGGCCTCGAACGCCGCTCCGACGCGCAAGCGGCGGATCGGCGCGAACCAGATCCCGAGAAACCCGGTCTCGAGAAGGAGCAGGTCCCACTGGAAGTCGAGGAACGGCTGGGCGACATTCGACAGCGAGAGATAGGAGATCCAGCAGAGAAGGAGCGCGGGCGCCGGAAGGAAGCCGGCAACGGCGAGAAGAGCGGCGAGAGTCCCCGCGCCGCAGAGAACGTGGAGGAACCCGTCGCCGGCATTGAGCCATGAGAGGGTCGGCATGACCGTCCATCGCTCCCCGCCGAGCTGCGACCGCGCGGCCTCGAGAAGGTCCCCTGCGGGCCGGATTCCGCGGGACCCGATGAGCCCATCCACCTGCACCCACAACGAAAGGAAGGCCGTGAGGTAACAGAGCCCGAGCAGCCGCAGGAAGAGCGCGTTCGCCAGGCGGTAGCTCGGGCGCTCGACGCTCTTTCCCCAGAGGGCGCTCGTGACGGCCGAAGCCGCCGTGCGATGCCGCGCGATGACCCCGTACGCAAACTCCGCGACGGCCGCGAGGCCCGGGACATTCCGGTAAGCCGCAAGGAGCCATCGGCGGCGCTCTCCGAGGGAGATCGAAACGAAAACGGCCTCCGCCCCGTCGAGCACTCGTCCATCCGGCAGGACGAGCTGGACCGAACGGCGAAATTCCTCGGCGGAGATCTCGGGAAAGCGCGATCCCGCCTCCTGCGAGGGGGCGTAATCCACGCGTCCGCCCGTCAGAGATCTCCATCGCTCGACCCACCGCCTGCAGAATCCGCAGTCTCCGTCGAAAACGAGAAGCGGCTTTTCCGGCGGCGCGCCGACGCGGCGAGGCTCGCGCATTCCCGGCAAGTCTATGGCCGCCCGGCGCTTCCGCCGGGGGACAGGAATCCCCCAAAAAGGGACGTTTTTTCGTGAGATCCTCGGAGACGGAGAAGCGCCGCATTGCATTTTCCCCGGGTCGGATCGGGAACGGGAGTTGCACTAGGGCATCATCAACATGGAGGAACTCGCATGAAACCGCCAGCCAGGACAGTTTGGACGCTCTGGGCATGTCTCTCCGTCTTTCTCATCGCCACGTTCGCCTCGGGGCAGCAGCGCGACGAGTACGGAGAGATCCGCCAGACCGTCGCCCGGATCGCGTACTTCTCGGGAGAGGTCTCTTTCTCCCGGGGCGACGATCCCGACGATTGGCAGCCCGCGGACCGCAACGTCCCGATGACGCTCGGCGACCGGATCTATACGGGCAGCCGCAGCCGCCTCGAGCTCCAGCTCCACGGAGGAAATTCCATCCGGCTCGGCGCGCGCACCGATCTTGCCGCTCTCAACCTGACCGACGACACCAACCAGTTCTCGATCAGGGCCGGCATCGCTTCCTTTCAGATCCGACGGCTCTTCGAGGACGAGCTCTTCGAGGTGGACACGCCCAATGCCGCCGTGACCTTCGATCGTCCGGGTGAGTACCGCGTGGACGTGGATGAGCACGCCAACACCCGCGTCAGCGTGCGCCGGGGAAGCGCGACCGTGGCGGCGGGAGGCGGCCAGATTCCTGTCAACGAGGGGGAGGCCCTCGATCTCGAAGGACTCGACTCGCCGCGCTACGACATCGTGTCGCTCTCACGGCCGGACGGCTGGGACCAGTGGGTCGGAGAGCGCGTGGGCCGTCTGGAGCACGCACGCTCTTACCAGTATGTGAGCGCCGACGTCGTCGGAGCGGACGACCTGGACGAGTACGGCCGCTGGGAAGACGTCCCTCAATACGGCCGGGTCTGGTCGCCGACGGCGGTCGCGGTGGACTGGGCGCCCTACCGCGTCGGCCACTGGATCTGGCAGGACCCGTGGGGTTGGACCTGGGTGTCGGCCGAGCCCTGGGGCTGGGCTCCTTACCACTACGGCCGCTGGGTCGTCGTCTCCTCGCGCTGGTACTGGGTGCCCGTCGCGCCGCGGGAGCGGTTCGTCTCCTACTCGCCGGCTCTCGTTGCCTTCGTGGGAGGCGGGCCAGGCTGGTCGGCGTCGTTCTCGATCGGCGGCGGCGGAGTTGTCGGCTGGTTTCCGCTCGGGCCGAGGGACCCCTTCCTGCCCTGGTGGGGACTGCGCGCCCACACGCGCGTCTCGGCCGTCACCAACGTGACCTACGTCAACAGGACCTACGTGACCGTCGTCAATCAAAACACGTTCGTCTCGGGAGGCATCGTGACCACTTCCTACTTGCGCGACCGCGCGGTCGTCAGCCAGGTCGTGGCGGCGCCTGTCCTGAGAGGTCCGGTCCCGATCGTCCCGACCGCTGCCTCGTTGCGCATGGCTGTCCGGACGGACGCTGTGGCTGCGGCGCGGCCGCCCGCGGCGGTCTCGACGCGCCAGGTCGTGGCCCGTGTCGCTCCGCCGCCCGCGCCTCCAACCTTTCGGGCGAAGCTCGCCGTCATCACCGAAAACCAGGGCGCCCCGGTCGCGCCGGCTGTCGCGGCGAGAATTTCCGTGGAAAATCGCGGACGGCCCCAGTCGGTCACCACGGTTCGCCCGGCGGCGGAAGCGGGACAGGTCCAGCTCGCTCCTCGCGCAGGCAGCACGGAGACCCGCAGCGAGCGGAAGCCCGAGCCGGTCACCGCGTTTCGCGGCCGGCCGATGGCGACGACGCAACAGCCGGTCGCGGCGAGCCCCGTCACCGGTTCGACGGCTCCCTCTTCCACGGGCGCCTCGCCCCGCGAGATCGCCCCGCGGCCCGAGCGGCAGGCTGCGCCGACGCCGGTGCCCGGACGTTCTCTCGGCCAGCCCGGCGAAAGCGGCCGGCCGCAACCGGAAGAGTCTCGCGGACGGGTGCGTCCCACGGAGGGTCCGTCAGGGCAACCGCCCTCCACGCTGGAGCGGCGCAGCGTCGGGGCACCGCCGGCGACACAGGCGCCCCAGCCCATCATCGAGCGCCGGCGAGAGCAGCCGACTGCTCCTCCCGCAGCACAACCACGGCAAATCGAGCGCCAGCGGGAACAGCCGACTGCTCCTCCCGCAGCGCAACCACGGTCAATCGAGCGGCGGCAGGAACAGCCTACGGCTCCTCCCGCAGCACAACCACGGCAAATCGAGCGCCGGCAGGAAAAGCCTACGGCTCCTCCCGCAGCGCAACCACAGCAAATCGAGCGCCGCCGGGAACAGCCGACAGCTCCCCCGGCCGGGCAGCCGCCCGGACAGCCGCCCGCTATCCAGGAGCGAGGGCGTGAGCGACCCACGGCTCCTCCTCCGCAAGGTTCCGCTTCCGCGCCGGAGAAACAGCGGGAGGCTGGCCAACCCGCTAAGCCTTCGCCGCCGGCTCGTGGCCAGAGCGCGGAGCGACCGCCAGCGCAACGCGGCCGGCCGGTGACGCCAAAACCGGAAGAGACGAAGAAGCCAGACTAGACTCCGACTAGCAGCGGCAGTGCCGGAAGGGCGCCCGTCATCGCACGGGCGCTTTTCCATTATTAAGCACCTTTAGAATGAATGCCTTAGAATAATGGCTAATGTTGACATTTTAGTATAGATTCCGTATGCTTTGATTCTGTTGGGAGAAAGTCAATGAGCACCGAGCGCGACACGCTTCTGGAACTCGCCAACCGCGAGTACAAGGCGGGCTTCGTCACCGATATTGAGTCGGAAACCATCCCCGCGGGTTTGAACGAAGACATCGTCCGGACGATCTCGGCCAAGAAGAAGGAGCCGGAGTGGATGCTGGAGTTCCGCCTCAAGGCCTACAGGCATTGGATCACCATGAAGGAGCCGGCCTGGCCCAATGTCCATTACCCGGCGATCGATTACCAGTCCATCGTCTATTACTCGGCGCCCAAGGCGAAGTCGGACGGGCCGAAGAGCCTCGAGGAAGTGGACCCGAAGCTCCTCGAGACGTACGAAAAGCTCGGCATCCCCCTGCGGGAACGCGCGAAGCTCGCCGGCGTCGCGGTGGACGCGGTCTTCGACTCGGTCTCGGTCGCGACGACGTTCCGCGAGCAGCTGGCGAAGGTCGGCGTCATCTTCTGCTCCTTCTCCGAAGCGGTCCAGAACCACCCGGACCTGGTCAGGAAATACCTGGGTTCCGTCGTCCCCTACTCCGACAACTTCTTCGCGACGCTGAACTCGGCGGTCTTCTCCGACGGCTCCTTCTGCTACATCCCGAAGGGTGTGCGCTGCCCGATGGAGCTCTCGACTTACTTCCGCATCAACTCCGCCAAGACGGGCCAGTTCGAGCGCACTCTCATCATCGCGGAAGACGGCGCCTATGTGTCCTATCTGGAAGGTTGTACCGCCCCGATCCGCGATGAGAACCAGCTTCATGCCGCCGTCGTCGAGCTGGTCGCTCTGGAAAACGCCGAGATCAAGTACTCGACGGTCCAGAACTGGTATCCCGGGGACATCAACGGCAAGGGGGGCATCTACAACTTCGTGACGAAGCGCGGCAAGTGCCTGGGCAGGAAGTCCAAGATCTCCTGGACGCAGGTCGAGACGGGCTCTTCCATCACCTGGAAGTATCCGAGCTGCATCCTGCAGGGCGACGACTCGGTCGGCGAGTTCTATTCTGTCGCGGTGACAAACAACCGGCAGCAGGCGGACACGGGCACCAAGATGATCCACATCGGAAAGAACACCAAGTCCACGATCGTCTCCAAGGGGATCTCAGCGGGCCACGGCCAGAATACCTACCGGGGAATGGTGAAGATCCTCGGCAAGGCGGACAACGCACGCAACTACTCGCAGTGCGACTCGCTGCTCATCGGCGACAAGTGCGGGGCGCACACGTTCCCGTACATCGAGGTCAACAACTCCACCGCGCAGATGGAGCATGAGGCGTCCACATCGAAGATCGGCGAGGACCAGATTTTCTACTTCCAGCAGCGCGGCATCTCGCCCGAGGAGGCGGTCAGCATGATCGTCTCCGGCTTCTGCAAGTCCGTCTTCAAGGAGCTCCCGATGGAATTCGCCGTCGAAGCGCAGAAACTGCTCGGCGTGTCGCTCGAGGGGAGCGTCGGCTGAGGAAACCCTCTTTGTCATTCTGAGGAGCGAAGCGACGAAGAATCTGCCCCCCTTGGAAGAAACAGAGCAGATCCTTCGCTTCGCTCAGGATGACAGAGCAGGCAACACGGATGACAAGAAAAAAGAGAGACGAATGCTTCTAGAAATCAGGAACCTGCACGCGTCGGTCGGGGGCAAGGAGATCCTCCGCGGGGTGAATCTCTCCGTCGGCGCGGGAGAGGTCCACGCGATCATGGGTCCCAACGGCTCGGGCAAGTCCACGCTCGCGCACGTGCTGGCGGGCCGGCCCGGCTACGACGTGACGCAGGGAGAGGTGCTGTTCAAGGGGCAGAACCTGCTCGCCATGACGCCCGAGCTGCGGGCGCGCGAGGGGATCTTCCTGGCCTTCCAGTACCCGGTCGAGATCTCCGGCGTCTCCAACGTCTACTTCCTGAAGAACGCGGTCAACGCCATCCGGAAGCACCGGGGCGAACCCGAGCTCGACGCGATGGACTTCCTCAAGCTCACGCGCGAAAAGGCGAAGCTCGTGGACATCGAAGAGGACCTGATCAAGCGGCCGGTCAACGAGGGATTCTCGGGAGGCGAGAAGAAGAGAAACGAGATCTTCCAGATGGCGGTCCTCGACCCGACGCTCGCGATCCTGGACGAAACGGACTCGGGGCTGGACATCGACGCGCTGCGCACCGTGGCGTCCGGAGTCAACAAGATGCGCAGCCCCGGGCGCTCGATGATCGTCGTGACGCACTACCAGCGCCTCCTGAACTACATCGTGCCGGACTACCTCCACGTGCTCGTGGACGGCGCGATCGCGCTCTCCGGGGGCAAGGAGCTTGCGCTGGAGCTCGAAGAGAAGGGCTATACCTGGCTCGAGAAGGAGCCGCCTGCGGCGCCCGCGCAGGCACGAGCGTAACCATCATGGAAGCGATTGTCCGGGACAACGACCTGTACACAGCCAGCCTCGCGAGCTTCGGCGAGATGCGCTTGGGCAGCGAGCCGGAGTGGCTGACTGCCATGCGGCGCAAGGCGTTCGAACGTTTCACCGCGCTCGGATTCCCGACCACGAAGAACGAGGAGTGGCGATACACGAACGTCGCGCCGATCTCAAAGTTGCCCTTCCATCCCGACCCGCTCTCCCCCCGGGAGAGGGACGGGGTGTGGGCGCTGCCGGGGCCGTGGCAATTTGTATTCGTCAACGGCAGATATGCGCCGCAACTGTCCGGAGAGCCTCCGGCAAAGGCGCTCATCCGGAGCCTGCGCGAGGCGCTCCGGGAGGAACCTCACGCGATCGAGCCGCACCTCGGCAAGCACGCGGACTTCCAGCGGAGCACGTTCACGGCTCTGAACACCGCCTTGTTCGAAGATGGCGTCTTCGTTCGGATTCCCCGAGGAGCCGTCATCGAAGAGCCGATCAATCTCGTTTTCCTGTCGGCGCCGGCGGGAGGGCCGACGGTCTCCTCTCCACGCAACCTGATCGTCTTCGAGCCGAACAGCCAGGCGACGATCATCGAGACATACCTTGGAGAGGGCGACCTCAACCAGTCCCCTCACCCCGGCACTCTCCCGGGGGGAGAGGGAGTCTCCTTAACCAACTCCGTGACGGAGATCGTCTGCGGCGACGGCGCGGTCGTCGAGCACTACAAGGTCCAGCGCGAGAGCCTCTCCGCGTTCCACGTCCAGACGGTCCAGGCCGCATTGGGAAGGGGGAGCAGCTTCGCCTCGCACAACGTCTGCCTGGGAGCGGCGCTTGCGCGCACGGACATCAACGTCCTCTTCACGGAGCAAGGGAGCGAGTGCACGTTGAACGGCCTCTTCCTGCCGGGCGGGACGCAGCACATGGACAACCACACGCTCATCGATCACGCGAAGCCTCACTGCACGAGCCGCGAGCTCTACAAGGGGATCCTCGATGGCCGGTCGCGCGGGGTCTTCCACGGGAAGATCATCGTGCGGCCGGACGCCCAGAAGACCGACGCCTTGCAGACCAACAAGAACCTCCTCCTGTCGCGGGAGGCGCTCGTCAACTCCACGCCGGCGCTCGAGATCCTGGCCGACGACGTGAAGTGCCGCCACGGCTCGACAATCGGGCAGCTCGACGCGAATTCCCTCTTCTACCTGCGCTCCCGCGGCATCGGGGAGAAGGAGGCGCGCTCGCTTCTGACCTACGGCTTCGCTGCGGATCTGGCGCGGCGGATCCGCGTGCCGTGGATCCGGGAGGAGATCGAGGCCTATCTGGGCCTGCGCCTCCCGCAGCCGGGGGAGGCCTCATGAGCACCTCTGCGCCCGTCCGTCCGGCGTCTCCCGGGACCGCCTACGACGTCCGCCGTGTCCGCGAAGACTTCCCGATCCTCTCGCGGCGCGTCTACGGCAAGCCGCTCGTCTATCTCGACAACGCCGCGACGACGCAGAAGCCGCGCGCCGTCATGGACGCCGTGCGGTCGCTCTACGAGACGTCCTACGCGAACATCCACCGCGGCGTTCATCACCTCTCCGTCGAATCGAGCGAGGCCTACGAGAAGGCGCGGGAGACGATGCGGGACTTCATCCACGCCGGCGACACGCGCGAGATCGTTTTCGTGCGCGGGACGACGGAGGGAATCAACCTCGTCGCGCAGACGTACGGGCGGGCGAACGTCCGCGCCGGCGACGAGGTCCTGATCTCCGCGCTCGAGCACCACTCCAACATCGTCCCCTGGCAGATCCTCTGCGAGGAGAAGGGGGCGAACCTCGCCGTCGCGCCGATCAACGAGCGCGGCGAGATCCGGATGGACGAGCTCGAGAAGCGCCTCTCTGGCAAGACGAAGATCGTCGCGGTGTCGCACGTCTCCAACGCGCTCGGCACCGTCAATCCGGTCAAGAAGATCATCGCGCTCGCCCACGCGCGCGGCGTTCCGGTGCTCGTGGACGGCGCGCAGGCGGCGCCGCGGCTCCCCGTGGACGTACGGGAACTCGATTGCGACTTCTACACGTTCTCCGGCCACAAGATGTACGGGCCGACCGGCGTCGGCGTCCTCTACGGAAAGGCGAAGCACCTCGAGGCCATGCCGCCGTACCAGGGGGGCGGCGACATGATCAGCTCCGTCACCTTCGAGAAGACGACGTACAACATCCTCCCTTACAAGTTCGAGGCCGGAACTCCCAACATCGCCGGCACGATCGGTCTCGCCGCGGCGGCGGACTACATGCTCGCCCTCGGCATCGAAAACATCGAGGCGCATGAGAACGACCTTCTCTCCTACGGCACGGAGCGCCTCTCGGCGATCCCCGGCTTGCGCATCATCGGCACCGCCCGGGAGAAGGCGGCCGTTCTCTCCTTCACGCTCGAGGGAGTCCATCCGCACGACGTCGGCACGGTGCTCGACCGGGAAGGCGTGGCCGTGCGCACCGGTCACCACTGCGCGCAGCCGGTGATGGACTTCTTCAAGGTGCCGGCTACCTCCCGGGCGTCCTTCGCGCTCTACAACACGCGGGAGGAAGTGGACGTGCTGGTCGAAGGGATTCACAAGGTCGTGGAGATGTTCCGGCCATGAGCGACGATCTGCGCGACCTGTACCAGGAGGTCATCCTCGACCATTCGAAACGGCCGAGAAACTTCAAGCCGCTCCCCTCGGCGAACCGGTCGGCGGAGGGGTACAACCCTCTCTGCGGCGACAAGGAAACCATCTATCTGACGGTCGAAGGGGACGTGCTGAAGGACGTCAGCTTCCAGGGATCCGGCTGCGCGATCTCGACCGCGTCCGCCTCGATGATGACCGAACGCGTCAAGGGGATGACGCGGAAGCAGGCCGAGGCGCTTTTCGAGAAGTTCCACGACCTGATCACGTCGGCTTCCGGCCCGAAGCCCGGAGGTCCGGAACTCGAAAAGCTCGAGGTCTTTTCCGGCGTCCGCGAGTATCCCGTGCGGATCAAGTGCGCGACGCTTCCGTGGCACACGTTGAAAGCCGCCCTTCGGGGACGGCACGAAACAGTCTCGACGGAGCTCTCGGAAGGCCCGAAGGCCGAGAGCGGAGGAGCCTGAAGCATGCACATGCAGAAAGAAGTCATGACGACCCGCGAGGTCGAAGCGCGGGAGATTCCGAGCGGCACGAGGCTCGTGATTCCGGAGTCCACCCCCCTGGCGATCACGCAATCGCTCGGGGGAAGCTACACGGTGATCACGCCCTACGGCTCGATGGCGCGCATCGACGGGAAGGACGCCGACGCCATCGGAGAGCAGGTCACCGCGTCGCCCGAAGAGGCGGCCGCGGGAAAGACGACGGAGGAGCTTGCCTGGGACCAGCTCAAGATGTGCTATGACCCGGAGATCCCGGTCAACATCGTGGACCTGGGCCTCGTCTACAAGTGCGAGGTCACGCCGCTTCCCGAGGACGGAAAGAAAGTCGAAGTCCGGTTCACCCTGACGGCGCCCGGATGCGGAATGGGCGACGTGCTGCGGGAGGACATCAAGGGCCGGCTCCTGACACTGCCCGCGGTCAAGGAAGCCGACGTCCAGGTTCTGTTCGACCCGCCCTGGAACATGAGCATGATGTCGGAAGCCGCGAAGCTTCAGCTGGGGTTGATGTAGGGGGCCAGCGATGAAACTGAGTTCGCAGGAAGAGTATGGACTCCGATGCCTGCTGCGCGTGGGGCGCGCCGGCACCGAGGGGAGCGTCACGATCTCCGAGCTTTCCCGTTCCGAGGGAATCTCCGAGCCCAACGTGGCCAAGATGATGCGCCTCCTGCGCAACGCCGCCCTCGTCCAGTCCACGCGCGGCCAGGCGGGCGGCTACGCGCTCGCGCGGCCGGCCGGCGAGATCCCCATCGGCGAGGTTGTCGCGGCGCTCGGGGGACGCCTCTACGAAGCCTCGTTCTGCGACACGCACGCGGGGATGGAACGCCTCTGCACTCACATGCCTGACTGCGCGATCCGTTCGGTCTGGAGGAAGGTGCAGCGCGCCATCGACGACGTCCTGGAGAAGATCACGTTGAAAGACCTGCTCGTGCCCGAAAGCGAAATGAACGCCTGGCCGGTCCCCAGGGCCGGAGCCGCCGGTCTTCCGACCATCTCTTCATGAGCCTCGGACGCCTTCTCCTGGTTCTCGCCGTCCTCGGAGCCTTGTACTGGATCGCCCGCTCGCAGCACCTGATCGGTCCCCCGGCGCCGGAGGGAGAGCGCGCCGCCCCGATCGACCGGGCGAAGACCGCGGCGCGCGCCAGCGATGCCCGGAACGCCCAGATGGAAGAGGCGACCCGAGCTCTCGATTCGAAGCCCTCGGGCGGCAGGGCCGTCAGCGAGAACATGACTCCCGACCAGGTGCGCGCTCTTCTGGGAGCCCCGGATTCCGTGGATTCCTCCACGACCGACACCGGCGTCACGGTCGAGAAGTGGACGTATCGCAATGTCGGCAAGACCGTCGTCTTCGAGAACGGCATTGTCGCCCGCGTCGAATAACCCGAAGTCTTCTGCGCCTCTCTCCCCCGTCTTGTAGGGGCGCCCTTGCGCCGCCCGCCTCTCCCGGTCGGGCGTCCTCACCCTGCCCTCTCTCCCCGGGGGAGAGGGGAACGCGGGCATAATCCCCCGGCGTGAACATTCTTTTTCTGGCGGCGGAGGCGGCGCCGTTTGTCAAGGTGGGGGGGCTGGCCGACGTGGCGGGGTCGCTGCCGGACGCCCTGCGCGAGCTGGGGCACGACGTGCGCCTGGCGATTCCGGGGTACGGCGCGATCGACTGGGTTTACTTCGCGCCCATTCTGCGGACGCGCTTCGATCTGCCGCACGCCTGGGGGGCCCAGAGCGCGGACATATACGAGGCTCGATCGGGAAGGACGCCGGTGTTCCTCGTCACGGGGCCGCCGATTCCGAAGGACGGGAGGATCTACGGCGGCGGCATCGGAGAGGACGCGCCGAAGTTCATTTTCTTCTCGCTGGCCGCGCTCTTCTCCTGCCAGGCGCTCGGCTGGAAACCGGATGTCGTCCACGCCAACGACTGGCACACCGGGACTGCCGTGCAGTGGCTCGTGACCGCGGGACGTCTCAACGACTACTACCGTTCCGTCGCCTCGGTCATGACGATCCACAACCTGCGTCACCGCGGCGAGGGGTCAGGACGTTATCTCGACGAATACCGCGTGCCGATCACGGAGACCCCGCGCTTCCTCCCCGACTGGCTGCGCGACTCCCCGTTCGCGCTGGGACTCCTCGGCGCGGACATGCTCTCCACCGTCAGCCCGACGTACGCGCGAGAGATACTGACTCCCGCCTTCGGCGAAGCCCTGGACGGCCTCCTGCGCGCGCGGCAGGACCGGCTCTGGGGGATCGTCAACGGCATCGACATCGACCTGTGGAACCCGGCCACCGACGGCACGCTTGCGGCGACGTTCGACGACGGTTCGCTCGAGAGGCGCGCGGCCAACAAAAAGGCGCTGCAGGAGGACGCCGGTCTCGCAGTCGAGCCGCGAGCGCCGATCGCCGCTGTCGTCTCGCGCCTGGACGCGCAGAAGGGCCTCGAGATCGCCGTCCCGGCGGTCAGGCGGTGGCTTGCGGCCGGCGGGCAGTTCGTCCTGCTCGGCACGGGCCAGCCTTCGCTCGAGTACGAGTTCG
>DATIRW010000316.1:0-5591 GCA_035469365.1 Thermoanaerobaculia bacterium | reverse complement strand
GGCCTCTTCTCCCTGCCGTGGAGCCTGCCAGAAGAGATGGGTGCGGCGAATCAGGGCGTCCACGAGAGAGCGGGCGTCCTCGCGGCGCGTGGCAAAGACGATTTCCGCTTCGATGTCAGGCAGGCCCGGACAGAGCGGCCGCCCCAGCGCGGAGTTCCCGGCGACGAGCTCGAGGACTTCGGCGGCCCGGGATCCGTAGCGCCGCGCCAGGTGATCGGCGGTGACCTCGCCGATCGGCGGATCGCAAGAGGCCGCGATCCGAATGATCGTGGAGACGGATTCCGCCATCGACGTCTCCGGCGCGCCCGGAAATGGCCTCGACTGCGTCCGACTGGCGGGCACGGTTACACCTTCCGCGGCGAGCGTCCGGGCCGCCCGATCCAACGCCCTCGCGGCCATGCGGCGGTGCGTGGTCAGCTTTCCTCCGGTCACTGTCAGGAGTCCGTCCGCCGAAACGAGAAGCGCGTCTTCGCGGCTGGTGTCTTCGACTCGTTTTCCCGGCTCGCGCACCAGGGGGCGCAGGCTCGCGAAGGTCGCGATCACGTCGGACTCGGTGAGGACTGCCGCCGGGAAAGTCTCGTTCGCTACTTTCAGCAGGTACGCCACCTCCGCCGAGTCCGCCACCACTTCGTCCAGAGATCCGGCGTAGTCGGTATCGGTCGTCCCGAGCAGCGTCGCCGGCCCGTCCGGAACCGCGAACAGCAGGCGTCCGCCGGAGTCGGGAAAGGCGACCGGGCGGCCCACGGGAAGGCGCCGGGCAGGTACGGTCACGTGAATCCCCTTCGCGAGACGCAACAGCGGTACGGAGCCCGGTTCGTCCAGCGATCGCATGCGGTCGGCCCACGGTCCCGTCGCGCTGACGACGACGCGCGCGCGGATCGGGAAACTCCGGCCGGATTCCCGATCCAGGACGTCCGCGCCGCGCACCGCACCCGAAGAGTCGTGGATCAGGCCGGCAACCTCCACGCGCGAGACGGCGGCGGTCTCCAGCGAAACGGCGTCGAGCACGTTCTCGAGCGTCAGCCGGGCATCATCGGTTCGCGCATCGCTGTAGACCTCGCCTCCCAAGAGCGCCGGGCTCTCCAGGGCCGGTTCCCACCGCACGAGCTCCTCCCGCGACAGGCGCCGATGGCGGCGCGGCGTCTGTCCCAGGGCGAGCAGGTCGTAGGCAGTCAACCCGAGCCCGAGCTTCCACAAAGGGAGGCCGCGACCCCGGTAGGCCGGGAACAGGAACTCCACGGGTCGAACCAGATGAGGAGCGAGGCGCGACAAGCGGCCACGCTCGGAGAGAGACTCGAAGACCAGTTTCACATTGCCGGTCTGCAGATAACGCAGCCCTCCGTGGATGAGCTTGGTGGACCGCCACGATGTTCCGGACGCCCAGTCCTCGCGCTCCACGAGCGCGACTTTGAGTCCGCGAGTCGCGGCATCGCGCGCGATCCCCGCGCCGGTGATCCCGCCTCCGACGACGAGCAGGTCGAAGAGCGCCCGTTCGAGCGCGGCGACCCGCTCCGTCCGGGGAGGGAAACCAAACCGGGACTTCAAGTGCCGGCCACCGGAGACGGCGTTCCGCCGGCGGAGCCGACGCCCCGGCGGAAGGCTTTCAGCAGAGGAGGCGCGAGAAACGTCGTCGCGAAGACGGCGAGGACGACGGCCACGAAGACCCCCTCCGCAAATGCTCCAGTGACCTTCCCCAGGGAGGCGAAGATCAGGCCGACCTCGCCGCGCGGCACCATGCCCGCGCCGATGAAGGCCCGCCGGACTCTCCCCCATGCGCAGAAGCCGGCCGCGAACTTGCCGAGAAAGCCGACCAGCATCAGGCCGAGAGCGAGGAGAAGCGCCGGTTGATTCTCCCGCGCGAAAGGATTCAACAGGGCAACGTCCACCTGCGCGCCCACGACGACGAAGAAGAGCGGCGCGAAGATGTCCACCGCCGGCTTCAAGGCTTCACTCATGTCGTGGCGGCGATTCGTGCGCGCCAGCACGACCCCCGTCGCGAACGCCCCGACGATCTCGGCCGAACCCGCTTTCTTCGCGGCCACGGCGGCGAGCAGAGCGAAGGCGACCGACGCCGCCACGAGGCTCCCGCGCACGTTCGCGCGCCCGACGATTCCGATCAACCGGTGTCCCAGGGGAATTCCGAGCGCGATCGCGACAACCACGAATCCGACCGAGAGGGCGGTCGCCCGCAAGACCATCGCCGTCTCCACTCTTCCCGTTTCGGCGATCCGGGCGACAACGGCGAGGACCACGAGTCCCAGGACGTCATCGGCCACCGCGGCCCCCAGGATGATCCGCCCTTCTCGCGACGTCAGGACCTTCAGCTCGGAGAGGACGCGAGCCGTGATGCCGATCGAAGTCGCGGTCAGAGCGGCGCCGACGAAGATCGCGGTGAGAACCGGATGGCCGAGGAGGCGCGTGAAAAGGAAGCCGCCGAGGAATGGAAGCACCATCCCCGCCAGCGCCACGACGAGCGCAGGAGCGCCGACGCGAGCCAGATCGAAGAGGTCCGTCTCCAGGCCGACCTCGAAGAGGAGCAGGATGACCCCGATCTCCGCCAGCATGAAGGCCCCGGCCGTCAGAGTCACGAGACCCAGGACGGAAGGCCCCAGCAGCACGCCCGCGAGGAGCTCGCCCAGGACCGCCGGCTGCCCCAGCCTCTCCGCGACCTCCCCGAGGAGTTTCGCCCCCAGCAACGCCGAAGCGAACGCCAGCAGAAACGAAGGAAGATCGATCCCGTGCTCCCTTGGCTTGGATGCTATAGCTTTCGGCCGCAGGCGCTCGCTTCGCGAGCGGCGGCCGAGAGAGTTAAAGACCTGAGCCAGGCCCACGCTCGAGTCGCTTCTCCGCGTGCTATCCTTCGCCCTCCTCAGTGGGGCTGTAGCTCAGTTTGGGAGAGCGCCTGAATCGCACTCAGGAGGTCGCCGGTTCGATCCCGGTCAGCTCCACCAGTACCTTCGCTTGCCGCTTGCTTGGGACCTGCTGGCGCACCGGCTCGCGGCTCGGCAGAATGGCCTCGACCGCTCGCCTGGTCATTCGCCGTGCTACGCTTCCGCATCCCGAACCTTGTCGCCCCGGCCACTTCGGCGAGACTTTTCGCGATGCGAAGGCCCGTTCAGCTCTACAAGACTCCTCTGACGGAGGCCCCTCGTCTCCTGCGCGTGGATAGAATCCGCACGACCGGATGACCCTCGCTGTCGGAACTCGCCTCGGGCCCTACGAAATCCTTGCCCCGCTCGGCGCTGGCGGAATGGGTGAGGTCTACCGGGCGCGGGACACGCGACTGGACCGCATGGTCGCGATCAAGGTCCTTCCGGCGCAGCTCTCCTCGTCGCCGGAGCTGCGCGAACGCCTGGAGCGCGAAGCGAGGACTATCTCGCAGCTCTCCCACCCACACATCTGTGCTCTCTACGACATCGGGCGAGAGGGGAACACGGACTTTTTCGTCATGGAGTATCTCGAGGGCGATACACTGGCCGAGCGGCTGCAAAAGGGCGCACTTCCCTTCGAGCAGGTCTGCCGATTTGGCGCGGAGATCGCGGAGGCACTCGGCACTGCGCACGCCGCCGGAGTCGTTCACCGGGACCTGAAGCCCGGTAACGTGATGTTGACGAAGTCGGGCGTGAAGCTCATGGACTTCGGGCTCGCGAAGATCGTTGCCGCCCCCGTGCCGATTGAGTTCCTGACCTCCGCGCCGACGCGCACCAGGGATCTGACGATCGAGGGCACCCTGCTTGGTACGGTTCCCTACATGGCCCCCGAGCAGCTCGCGGGCAAACAAGCGGACGCACGGACGGACATCTTCGCCTTTGGCGCCGTGCTCTACGAGATGTCGGTAGGCCGGAAGGCGTTCTCTGGTGCGAGCCAGGCGTCGCTCATGTCGGCGATCCTGACCTCGGAGCCTCCGGCGGTTTCCTCCCTCCAGCCGATGTGCCCGCCGGCCTTCGATCAGCTCATCCAGGCGTGCCTCGCCAAGGATCCGGCCGAGCGCTGGCAGTCGTCGCACGATATCGGCCTGCAACTCGCTTGGATCGCACGAGGTGGTACGAACCAATCCGGAAGGCCGGCCAGAGGTCTCTCTATTGCTCCTCGATGGCTGGTGGGCGTGGCCGCTGCAAGCGTCCTGGCCGCCGCGGCGATGATGGCGCTCTACGCGCTTCGCCGTCCGTCGAGCGCGCCCGGTGCGCCAATCCGGTTTGCAGTGCGAGCGCCGGTTGGGACCCGGTTCCCGTGGATCCAGCAGCACCATCTGTTCGCCGTTTCACCGGATGGACGGCGCCTCGCCTTCGTCGCGCGCGGCGCCGACGGGCGGAATTTTCTGTGGGTGCACCCCCTCGCCGAGCCGTCGGCCGCGACGCTCACCGGCACGGACGGCGCCGTGGCTCCTTTCTGGTCGCCGGACAGCCGCTTCATCGCCTTTTTCGCTGACGGAAAGCTCAAGAAGATCGATTCGTCGGGAGGGCCTCCGGTGGCGCTTTGCGATGCTCAAGGCGACTATCCGTCGGGCTCCTGGGGGAGCCAGCACTCGATCCTCTTCGCCGCTCTCACCGCACCGTTCATGAGCCTCGTCGCGGAAGGAGGAGGCTCTCCCAGCATCGTTCTGAAGGCGGATGACTCGCGGCGCGAGAGGGCTGTCTGCTGGCCGAGCTTCCTTCCCGATGGCCGCCACTATGTTTATCTGGGGCGCAGCGCGACCGAGAAACAGACTTATCTCCGTCTGGCGAGCATCGAGGACGGCAAGACGGCGCCGCTCCTGACCAACTGCTCGCGCGCGCAGTACGTGCCGGGCGACCCGAACAACGCCGCCGGGGGCCGATCCGGGTATCTGCTCTACGCGCGCGACGGGAGTCTGCTGGCACAGCCATTCGACAGCCGGCGGTTACGGTTCGTCGGTGATCCCATTCCCGCGGGGCAGGAGGTCTGGCAACACGTGCTCATCGGCATCGCCACCTTCTCCGCGTCAAACAACGGTCTCCTCGCGTCCCGGGGCGGTCGAATCCCGTCGCGGCTGGTCTGGATCGACCGGGCCGGCAGGGAGACGGGTTCCGTCGCCTCGGCGGGCGGATTCGAATCGCTGCGACTCTCTCCCGATTCCGAAAGGATCGCCGTCGCCCGCGCCAACCCGCGCACGGGCTTGAAAGACCTCTTGATCGGTGATCTGGCCCGAGGCGTGCTCGCCCGCCTGGATCTCGGCTCGGAGAACGACTATGCGCAACCCGTGTGGTCGCCAGACGGCACTCGCATCGCCTTCAGCGTCGGGTCGTCAGGTCACGGCCCCAACCTGCACTGGCTTGCCTTGCGCGGGTCGGGCTCCCCGGAGCCGATCGTTCCGCCGGGCCGCGGGGTCCAGCGCGCGGAGGACTGGTCGCCCGACGGTCATTTCCTCCTCTACTTCGGTGCGCGCACCGAGGCGGGCAGCGGTCTCTGGGTCGTGAATGTCGAGGGGGAGCGTAAGCCTCGCAAGCTTCTCTCGGACACGACCGACCCGGCCGGCGCCCAGTTCTCTCCCGACGGCCACTGGATTGCATACTGCTCGCCGGAGTCCGGCCGCTCGGAAGTGTTCCTCACTTCTTTTCCGGAGCCGGGGGAGC
>DATIRW010000315.1:0-6949 GCA_035469365.1 Thermoanaerobaculia bacterium | reverse complement strand
GGCTTCCATCCATGGTTGAGGCGGTCGAGCAGAAGCGCCATGGCACAGCCGGAGACATACGCGCGATCGCGGATAGCGCCCGAAGGGAACTCGGCCCGGGGAAAGAGGATCGAGCCAGGTCCGGCGACCTGCGCTTCGATGTACCGCGCGAGACCTTCCTTGAGCTCAGAGCCCCGCTCGTAAGCGGCGGCCGCCGCCGGGAGAAGCCGGAATCGCTCCCGCCGGATCTCGAGGGCCCGCGCCGCCCATGCCGCCGCCCCCGGGCCGCTTCCCGCGGCGAGAGCGCGCTCGAGCGCCGCGGACTCCAGGCGCCGCAGGCCCAGAGCTTCCGCATCCTCAACCGGGTAGAGGAAGAGGTCCACTTCGTTGCCTCCCCACTTCGGGTGCCGCAGCGCCTGGAAGACGTGAAAGGCCTCGTGAAAGAGCAGAGCGGCCAGATGGGGCGCGTCTTCCGAGCGTCCCTCGAACGACGCGGTCGCCGTCGGGACTCCGTCGAGCTCGATGGACGTGTTCGACCGCATGCTCGCATGGCGCCCCTCGACGAAACGGGTGTCCGCCCTCTCGGAAGACACCGTGAATTCCGAAGGCGGGGCAGGATGCCGAACGAGCCAAGTGCTGCGGCCGTCGAAGATCTCGAGCGGGATTCCCGCCGGCTCGAACCCCGGCCACATCTCCCGGGAGCTCAGGCGATCGAATTCCTCCAGCGCGGCGAGGACCCTTGTCCGCCCGGCGTCCACGCCGGCGAAAAGAACAAGAGCCGCCACGGCGCAACGCGGAAGGAGGCTCAAGGCATCCATGCCCGTGGTGACGTCCCGTGGCACGCCGGGTTACGGCGGAATCCCGAATTGCTAAGATGGCGGAAACCGAGAAAGGCCGAGAATGAAGATCGTCAGGCTTTTGGCTCCCGGTGTCGTCGCGCTCGCCTGCTTCTCCTGCAAGAGCGGAGGAGCGGCCTGGGAACCCGTGGTCATTGACATCTCCGCCTCGCGAACACCTTCTCCGACTGCGACCCCGACCCCGGCGGCGGTCCTGACAATGACCGCGGCGCCCGCAGCCTCCTCTCCGGCACCGACCGCTCCGCCGACTCCCATTCCCACCCCGCCGCCGGCTCCCGCGTCTCCTGTGCCCGAGAGTCCGCGGCCCGCTCTCGCGGCCGCCCGCGTGCCTGAGAGCGTCGCTCAGAGCCGGATCGAGGCGTACAACCGCCGGGATATCGAGGCCCTGGTCGGACTCTACGCTCCGGACGCGCGACTTTACGAGCCGCCCGACCGCCTCCGCGACTCAGGAATCGAGCAGATCCGACAGACCTTCGTGCGGCGGTTCGCCTCGGCGCCCGGCGCGAAGATCACGGTCACTCAGCGAATGACCCAGGGCAATTTCGTGGTCGACCGCGAAGTTGAAACCGGCGGCACCGGGCAGCCGGAATCAGCACTCGTCATTTCCGAAATCCGCGAAGCGAAGATCGTCAGAGTCTGGACCCTCAAGTAGCCCCGGTGTCCGCGTAAACGCCTTCTCAGGCCCCGGTCGCGGCGCGAGGAGCCGAGTAACCAGGGAGGAGCCTCACGCCCCGGGAGCGCGGCGCTTGCGCGGGTTCAGGCGAGCGATCGAGGCGCATCCGGGCGAGTCGCTCGCCGGTTGGGCCCAACGGCCGCAGATCCCGCGCAAGCGCTGAGCGACGTCAGGGGCAATGGCGCTCGATCGTCGCGAGAAGGCGGACGAGATCGATGGGTTTACGGACATATTCCTGAATCTCCAGAGACTCCATCTGCTCGGCGAGGTGATCTCCGGCGGAGAGCACGACGACCGGGATGCCGGAGAGATCGGGATCCCGGCGCTGGTGCGCGCGGAACTGCCACCCGTTCATCACGGGCATCGTCAGATCGAGCAGAATGAGCGCGGGCCGCTCGAAGTCCCCGCGCAGGAGTTGGAGAGCCTCCAGGCCGTGGACCGCGCCGGCGACGACGTATCCCTCGTCGCGGAGGATCTCGCTCAAGGCTTCGCGCAGGTCCCTGTCGTCCTCCACGATCAGGATGCGCCTGGTGGAGGCCGCCGTCCGAGCCTGGTCCGGACTCATATCAGGCTCCGATCGTGCGCTTTCGCCGGGCCTTCGGGAGCAGGACGGTGAAAGTCGAGCCCTCTCCCGTCGAGCTTTGCACCCGAATGCTGCCGCGCAGGGCTTCCACGATCTGGCGCACGATCCAGAGCCCGAGGCCGAGGCCGCCATAGTGGCGGTCGGACACGGCCCTCTCGAATCGCTCGAAGATCCGGGCCTGGTGCTCCGCAGGAATTCCGATGCCTTGATCCCGGACCGCAAGGTGGGCCGTAGTCTCGTCCCCCGAAACCGTGATCTCGATGGGCCGGCTGGAGCCGTACTTGGCCGCGTTGGACAGAAGATTCGTGACGACCTGTTCGAGGCGGACCTTGTCCCACTCCCCCACGCACGGGCCGTCCGTCCGGATCTTGAGAGCGCACCCGGCGCGCGCGAGATCCTCCCGGAAGCGCGCCGCGGCGTCCCGCACGACCGCCGCGAGGTCCACCGGCTCCAGGTCCAGGTCCAGGCGGCCGGCCGTGATGCGGGAGATGTCGAGAAGGCTGTTGATCAACGCGGTGAGTCTCTCCACCTGGCGCTCGGAGGTGTTGACTCTCGGGCTCAGAGCCTCCAGGGCCGGCTCCCCTATCGTGTTCCGGACCTTGCGCGCGAGGCCCTGGATCTGGAGCTGGAGCGTCGTCAGCGGCGTCTTCAACTCGTGGGAGGCGATCGAGAGAAACTCGTCGCGCGCGCGAACCGCCTCGCGGGATTCGCGATAGAGCCGCGCGTTCTCGATTGCAACGCTCGCGCGCCCGGCCAGGTCCTGAGCGAAGGCGAGGTCCTCCGGGCCGAAGCGGCGCCCCGACTCCGACGAGGCCAGGGAGATCGCTCCCAGAGTCTTGCCCCGCGCCCAGAGCGGAACGCACATCAGGGACACGATGCGGAGATCCCGGAGCAGCCGCAAGTGCTCTTCGTCCCGCGCCGTGGCGCGGAGCATCTCTTCGGTGACCTCGCTCAACATCTCCGCCTCTCCCGTGGCCACCACCCGCCCCACGCCGTGAGGCGCCCCGAGGACCGGCGGGTAGCGGCTGGCGACTTGCTCGGAGGCCGCGACCCGCGACGGGTCGGGGTGGCTCGTCACGAGACGGCGCAGCCGCCCCGCCCTATCGAGCATGTCCACCGCGCACCCGTCCGCGATCCGAGGAACGAGCAGCCGGGTCACGCTCGAGAGCGTCGTCGTGTAGTCGAGCGAGGAGGCGAGCGTCGCGCTCGCCTCGGCCAGAAAGGCGGCGCGGCCCTCCGCCGCCTCGGCGGCCGAACGGGCCGTCCGCTCGCGGGCGAGAAGATCCGCCCTCTCTTCCTCGGATCGTTTGCGGTCGGTGATGTCGCGCACGAACCCGGTGAAGATCGGCGGACCCTCGCCGGAGATCCGCGAGATCGTGAGCTCGACCGGAAACTCCGAGCCGTCGGATCGCACGGCCGGCATCTCGAGCCGGTGGTTCAAGACCTTCGATTGCCCCGTGATGAGGTACCGGGCCAGCTCCTCGCGGTGCCGTTCGCGGAGCCTCCCGGGAAGGATCAGCCCCGCCATCTCCCGGCCGATCGCTTGCGCCGCGGCGAGACCGAACATTTGTTCGGCGGCCGGATTGAATTCCAGAACGCGCCCTTCGTAGTCCATCGTGATAATGGCGTCCAGCGCCCCTTCCAGGATCGCCGTCTTGCGCCGTTCCGATTTCTCGACCGCGTGGTCGGCGAGCTTGCGGCCGGTCGCGGCCGACAGGACGTTGGCGACGGATTGAAGGAAGAAAATGTCCTCGCCGGAGAAACTTCGCGGGGCCCGCGTGTGAACGGAGAGCACGCCAGCGGGAGCGGGAGTCCCGGGGATGACGACGCTCGCACCGCTGACGACGCCATGCTCCCGGAGGATCGGTTCTCCGCGGAAGCGCCCTTCACGGGCGAGGTCTTCAACAACGACAGGGTCGCCGGCAATCATCGCGTATCCCGCCTGGGTGTTCGTGCCCGCGTCGACGGTCGCCTTGCCGACGAGACCTTCGCGCCAGCCGACACCGGCCCTGAGAAGGAACCCGCCGCCGGAGACAGGCTCCAGGATCGCGGCAAGATCGGAGTCCAGCGTCTCCGCCACGACCATGCACGCGCCCTCGAAGAGGCGATCCAGGTCCGTCTCGACCAGGGCCTCCTGCCCGAACATGACGACCGCGGCCTGCTGGCGCGCCCGCAGGCGAAGGGCGTCGTCCGCTTCCTTCAGGCGCGTGATGTCCACGGACAGGCCGCGCAGGACGGCGGGTTTTCCCTCCTCTTCCCGCAGGCGGACTCGAGTCTCGAACCAGACCGTTCGCCCGTCGGCCGAGAGAAAGCGGTGCGAGAACTGCTGTTCGGCCCGGTCCCGGAGCGCCCGGGCCGCGATCGAGAGGACACGCTCCCGGTCCTCAGCGGGAATCAGTTGGGTCCAGAAGTCGGCCGCGGCGGCAGACTCTTCTCGAGGGTAGCCCAGCATCTCCTGCGCCCGGCGGCTGACGAAGGTCATGCGCATCGTCGCCGCATCCGCCTCCCAGACGATGCCGCTCGGAATGTCTTCGATCAGCTCCCGGTACCTTTGCCGCGTCGATTCCGCCAGGTGTCTCTCGTGGCGTTCCGTCTCGTAGAGGCGGGAGAGCCGGCGCGTCAGGATCAGCGCGAGAGCCACCGTCAAACCGACCGCCATGAGGCCGCTCACGAAGATCAGAACCGAAGCGACGGAGCTCTTCTGGAACGAGGAGAAATCGACCTGCTCGAGGATCTGTCTTTCATGAGACAGGTATGCGGAGACCCGCCGCTCGAGCGCCTGGCGGGCCGGCTCGACCGTCTGCGCGAAGTATCCGGCGCTCTCCCCGCTGATCTTCAGCGCGACGGCCTGTTCGGTGGCCTGCTGATGCTCCTCCTCGGCAGTCTGAATGTCGGCCAGGAGGCGCCTTTCCTTCGCACTCAAGTCGGCCCGCCGGAGTTTCTTGATCTGCTCCCGCAGATCGAGGTGCCACCGTTCGATCTCGGGAAGATATTTCTCATCGCCGCTGATCAGGAATCCCCGGGCGGCGGCCATCTTCTGTTCGATCGTCGACCGCAGCCTGCCGAACTCGATGACGTGGCGGGCCTGGTCCACGAACAGGCGGTCGCTCGCCACGCTCTCGCGGATCGCGTAGACGGAGATGAGCCCGGTCGCGATGATCAGAAGGGCGGCCACCGCGAAACCGAGCGCGACCTTTTGCCGGAAACTGAGCGCCGGCGGACGTTGCGAGCGCGGGACGCCGTCGGAAGGGATTGCCATCTTCGGAGGTCCCTCGTCAGAGCTCGCCGATGTCTTCGTTCCAGATCTCGGGATGCGCCGTGATGTAGTCGGAGAGCAGACGCACGCACTCGGAGGACTCCAGATCCACGACGCGCACGCCGCAACTCTTGAGCCAGTCGAGCCCGCCCCTGAAGTTCACCGACTCGCCCGCGACGACCGTCCCGATCCGGAATTGCCGCACGAGGCCGCTGCAGTACCAGCAGGGGGCCAGCGTCGTGACCATGATCTTGTCGCGGTAGCTCTTCTGGCGTCCCGCCCTGCGGAACGCGTCGGTCTCGCCGTGCGCCGAAGGATCATTCTCCTGCACCCTGCGATTGCGGCCGCTGCCGAGCAGTCTGCCCCGCTCGTCGAAGAGCGCGGCGCCGATCGGAATGCCCCCCTCGGCAAGGCCCTGCCTGGCTTCGTCAATCGCGACGCGGAGAAGAGCGTTGTACTCGAACAACTTTCAATTTTGGATTTTATATTCTGGATCTTGGATTGAGCTCCGCTTCGTAATCCAAAATCGAAAATCCAAAATCTAAAATCTCTTCACTTGGCCTCGACAGGAAGCTGAGCGTCCGCGGGGGCGGCGTATCCCTCGGGAACCTCGTGCCCTCCGTAATAGTCCGATTCGGTGGGCCTGGCGATCTGGGACTGGGCCACGACGCGATCCCGCCGGATTCCCCGAAAATCCTCCAGGGACTTCCAGCCCCGTTCCGCGTGCTTCTCCAGGAAAGCCCGCATGTCCTGGATCAGGTTCCGGATCACGTTCGGGCCGACGGCCCTGTCCAGCATCGCGGCGGTGCAGACCTGGACCGTGCCGCAGCCGAGGAGGAAATACGAGAGCGCGTGATCGAACGTGGAGATCCCGCCGATGCCCGAGAAGCTCTTCTCGGGAAATGCCTTCGTCATCTGAGCCATCTTGGCCAGCGAGAGGGGCAGGATCGCCGGGCCCCCGAGGCCTCCCGTTGAAACGTAGCCGTCCACGTTCATCTCGAATTCCAGCGTCTCCGGATCAATCAAAGGAAGCGAAGTGAACGTGTTGGATGACGAGATCGCGTCGGCGCCGCCCAGGAAGGCCGCCCGGGCTTCCACGACGATGTCGGTCGTGGAGGGGGTCAGCTTCGCCCACACCGGAACCTTCGCCACTTCCTTGACGACCTGCGTGACGACGGAGATGAGCTGCTCGTCCTTGCCGATGTTCGATCCCATGTCCTGGCGGTCCATGTGGGGGCAGGACAGGTTCAACTCGAACGCGTCGGCCCCCTCGTCCTGGCAAGCCCTGGCGAGAGTCTGCCAGTGCGAGAGCTCTGTGTCGTTGCCCGAGCCCGCCATGATGGAGGCGACGAGCACCCTGTCGGGGAACGCCTTCTTGATACGGCCGATGCGGGGCGCCCACCACTCGAGCGGCCTGTCGGAGATCAGCTCCCAGTTCCAGGACGAGTGGAGCGCCGTGCCGGGGCGCTTCTTCATCGAAAGGCGCGGGCTGTCCACGTCGGCCCGGAGGAACTTCGTCTTGGCTCCCCGGACGTTGACGACCGGATGGAGCCCGATCGTCTTGGTCACGACGCCGCCCCAGCCGGCCTCGAACGCGCGGA
>DATIRW010000314.1:0-4536 GCA_035469365.1 Thermoanaerobaculia bacterium | reverse complement strand
CCAGGGGCCTGGGATCGAGAAGAAGAGGGAGACAAATCGATCGAGCACGTGCCGGAGCGGGGACTGTTGGCCCTGCGCTCACCAGCGATGGAAGGCGGGATGACCTTCCTTGACCGCAACGAACGTGGCGCGGCAGGTCGCCGTGACTCGACCGTTCGCTTCCAGGGCCGTTTCGACCGTGGCGCGGTCCGCGAGCGATTCGACGACCCGAGCGCGGAGCGCCAAGACGGCGTCGAGGGGAGTCGGACGCTTGAACGTCACGTGGAGATCGGACGTCACCATGCTGGGAGGCTTCGGGGCGCCCGACGCCTTCATCAGGTGGTGGATCGCCGTCCAGTTGCTGTGGCAGTCGAGGAGGGCTCCGATGATGCCGCCGTTGACGACTCCCTCGAAGGCCTCGTGGTGCGGTTGGGGCCGCCATTCCGCCACGACCTCGTCGCCGGACTCCGAGACGAAACTCTTGATGCGTAATCCTTTTTCGTTGGCCGGTCCGCAGCCGAAACAGCGGTTCTGAGGCGCATAGCGGTCCTGGAGGCTTTCCATATCGAGAGATTACAGGAGAGCGCAGCCTGCCGATAACCTCCTGAAAGGAAAGCGCCTTCTCCGGGGTTCAGAATTGGTACGAATTGCTCATTCGCCTCGCTGCGGACCTCGTCAATATAATCCCGCTCTCGCCGGGCATCTCTGCTTTCGCTGCGAGAGCGGAAACGGAGTTGCCTATGGCAGTTGCAGAAATGGAGAAGTCGAAAGTGCTCGAAAAGGAACCCGCGCCGCAGAAGCTGGACGCCCTCTCGATCACGGACCGCCGGACCGGGCGCGTCTACGAGGTCCCGATCACCAACGAAACGATTCGCGCGATGGACCTGCGGCAGATCAAGGTCAACCCCGAAGACTTCGGGCTGATGGCCTATGACCCGGCCTTCATGAACACGGCCTCATGCAAGAGCCGGATCACGTTCATCGACGGAGACAAGGGGATCCTGCGCTACCGCGGATATCCGATCGAGCAGCTCGCTGAGAGTTGCACGTATCTCGAAGTGGCTTACCTGGTGCTCTATGGGGAGCTGCCCAACCGCAAGCAGTACCAGCAGTGGGAGCGCGACATCACGTTCCACACGATGATCCATGAGTCCTTGAAAAAGTTCATGGACGGTTTCAACTACGACGCGCATCCGATGGGGATGCTGATCGCCACGGTGGCCGCGATGTCCACCCTGTATCCCGAGGCGCACAACATCAGCGACCCCGCCATCCGCACCAAACAGACCCACCGCCTGATCGCCAAGATGCCGACGCTCGCGGCGTTCGCCTATCGCCACAGCATGGGGATGCCGTACGTGTACCCGGACAACAGCCTGTCGTACGCCGAGAACTTCCTGAACATGCTCTTCAAGATGCCCTCGGAGACCTACAAGCCCAACTCGGTCATCGCGAAGGCGCTCGACGTGCTCTTCATCCTGCACGCGGACCACGAGCAGAACTGCGGCACCAACGCCATGCGCTCGATCGGCTCCTCGCACGCCGACCCGTACTCCTCGGTGGCCGGCGCGGCTGCGGCCCTCTACGGCCCGCTCCACGGTGGAGCGAACGAAGAGGTCCTGAAGATGCTCGCCGAGATCGGCACGAAGGCCAACGTGCCGGCATTCATCAAGGACGTCAAGGAAGGCAAGGGCGAGAAGCGCCTGATGGGCTTCGGCCACCGTGTCTACAAGAACTACGACCCGCGGGCCAAGATCATCAAGAAGATGGCCGACCAGGTGTTCGATGTCACCGGAAGAAACCCCCTGCTCGATATCGCACTGGAGCTCGAGCGGATCGCCCTGCAGGACGACTACTTCGTCAAACGGAAGCTCTATCCCAATGTGGACTTCTACTCGGGTCTGATCTACCAGGCGATCGGCATGCCGACGGCGGCCTTCACGGTGCTCTTCGCCATTCCGCGCACGTCCGGCTGGATCGCGCAATGGCAGGAGCTGCTGGCCGACCCGGAGCAGAAGATCGCCCGTCCCCGCCAGGTCTACCTGGGCTCCGACGAGAGACAGTTCGTTCCGATCGACAAGCGCTAACCATCCTCCCGGCCGGCCCGCATCAGTTGGTCTGATGCGGGCCGGGCCGTTTTCCCGCCCCTAACTCTCCGAGCTGTCGGGCTGGTTCGCCGCGATGAAACCCGCGAAGGCGGCCGCCCAGACGAGGAGATACCCGAGCACCTCGGGCCACCCCTTCTCGTAGTCCTCGAAGGCCTCGGGACGCCCCGCGAGGCCGCCGTGGACGAGCGTCAGGCGCGTGCCGCCGGGGACGGCCTCCAGCCGGATCTCGACGGAGTTTCGAAGATCCGGGAACTTCGAGTTGAACCAGGTCTTCAGGAGGCGCCGGGGAGGCTCGACGACCTGGTATTGCCCCTTGACCCAGGCCGCCTCTCCCCGCGGGCTGGTGAACTCGAAGCGGTACTCGCCGCCCGGCCGGAGATTGACTTGCGCTCCCGTCATGGTCCCCTTCGCGCCCCACCATTTCATCAGCTCCTCCGGGTCTGTCAGGGCTCGGAAGACCTGCTCGCACGTGGCGGGGACCTCCCGCACGAAGGTGAGCGTCTCTTTCCGGCGATCGGCGATCATGGCGGCGGCTTTCGGCCGTAGGCGTTCGCTTCGCGAACGGCGGCCGAGAGAGTTTAAACCGGGGCCGGGCCCCCGTGAGCGCCCATAGAATGTGAAAAGCCATGAACGCCGGTCAGATCGGCCTGCTCGTCGCCTCTTCCGCGGGAGCCGGGGTCATGAACGCGATGGCGGGGGGCGGCACGATCCTGACGTATCCGGCGCTCCTCTTCGTGGGCGAGTCGGCCATCACGGCCAACGCGACCTCGACGGTCGCCCTGTGGCCAGGGGCGGCGGCAAGCCTCTTCGGCTATCGGCGCGAGGTCGCGGAGCACCGCGATTGGCTGAAGACCCTCTTCCTGCCGAGTCTCCTCGGGGGAGCGCTCGGCGCGGTGCTTCTTCTCCGGACACCCGTGAAGACCTTTGCCGGCCTCGCGCCGTTTCTCATCCTCTTCGCGACCGTTCTCTTCATGGTGCAGGGCGCCGTCGCGCGCTGGGCGCAGAAAACCGGTCGCGAGCACGGCGGCCGCACGCGCGGGCGCCTCACGGCAGCCCTCGTCTATCAGTTCGGCGTCGGCGTTTACGGCGGCTACTTCGGGGCGGGCATCGGCATCCTGATGCTCGCCGTCCTGGGTTTCCTCGGCCTCTCCGACATCCACGCCGCCAACGGCGTGAAGAACTTCTTCGGCATGTGCATCAACGGCCTCGCGGCCGGTTACTTCATCGTCCGCGGGGCCGTGGACTGGCCGGCGGCCCTCATCATGATCGCGGGCGCGATCGCGGGCGGCTACGCCGGCGCCGGCTTCGCACGCCGGATCGGCAGGGAGAAGGCGCGCGCCGCCGTCGTCGTCATCGGCTTCCTCGTCGCCGGGTTGCTCCTCTTCCAGCAGAGGTAACGTCGCTCCGCGCTTGCGCGGGATCTGCGCCCGTTGGGCGCACCGGCGAGCGACTCGGCCGGATGCGGCCTCGACCGCGAGCCTGGTCCCTCGCTGCGCGCTCGCTCCCGCGGCGCGAGGCTCCTCCCTTCGGTTACTCGGGAGACTCCTCGCGCCGCGAACGGGGCCGGGCCCTGCGGCCGTGCCTTACGTGTCGTAGGGGAGGCGCTTGCGCCTCCCGCCTCTTTCCGAAACGCCGAGTCCCAATCCTGATGTTTTTCATCCCTCCGGATCGGCCGGGGCGGCAGGGAGATGCTCCGGAAAGGGGAGCTCGTCGTCGTGACCGGGACTCGCCGGGGTTTTTTCCGTCTCGGTTTCCGACAGGTTGTGCGCGGTGATGCCGAGCAAACGGACGGGGCGATCCCCGGCGGCCGTCTTCTCCAGGAGCGCGGCGGCGCGCGACGCGATCGCCTCGGCGGCGCTCGTCGGAGGGTCCTCCGTGTGGCTGCGAGTGATCGTCTCGAAATTGGAGTAGCGCAGCTTCAGCGTGATCGTACGGGCGAAGATCCTCCTCTTCTCGAGCGCCTTGGCTGTGTGGAGCGCCAGGGCGCGAACCTCGCGCCGGATCGCCTCGATGTCCTCGATGTCCTCGGCGAACGTGTTCTCGCAGCCGATGGATTTCCGTTCGGTGTTTGGGTTGACCTCGCGCGGGTCGTCTCCGTACGACATCCGGCGCAGGGTCTCCGCGTAACTGCCGACGGCGCTCTTCAAGATCTCCGGGTCGGCGGTTCGGACATCCACGAGCCGCTCGATTCCGGCGGCGCGGAGCTTGCGCGCCGTGACCGGCCCGACTCCCCACAGCGCGTCGACCGGCAGCTTCTGGAGGAAACGCTCGATCCTCTCCGGCGCGACGACGGTCAGCCCGTCCGGCTTCTTCCATCCCGACGCGATCTTCGCGAGGAACTTGTTCGGCGCCACGCCCGCTGAGGCCGTGAGCTGCGTCTCCTCGCAGATCCTCTCCTTCAGACGGCGCGCGACCTCCATGCCGAGCGCGAGCCCCCAGGAGTTCTCTG
>DATIRW010000313.1:0-7416 GCA_035469365.1 Thermoanaerobaculia bacterium | reverse complement strand
GGGTCCTTTGGGCTTGCCAAGGCGAGAGTATGAGACCTTGAAGGGGAAACGGACTTCCCGGCCGCTTTCGATCGACTCGTAGATCGCGGTGATGACCTCGAGAGACCTTCGCCCCTCGAGCCCGTCCACGAACGGCGGCTCTTCTTTCGCGATGGCGTTGAAGACATCCCGGTAGTACTCGTGGTGCCCGAACCCGTAGACATCCGGAGGATTCGTCCGGTAGCGCTCGAGCACCTTTGCGTCCTCGGGCGACTCGTCGGCGAACTTCCAGGCGGTCATCTCGTTCATGGCGAAGCCACCGACCTCGACCGTGCCGTTCTCCCCCAGAATCGAGATGGAGCCTTCCAGGTCCATCGGCCGGGCGGCCGTCGTGGCTTCGATGACGCCGAGCGCGCCGCTCGTGAAGCGCAGCAGCGCGAGCCCGGTATCCTCCGCCTCGATCGAGACGAGGCGCGTCGCCGCCATCGCCTTCACCGATCCGACCTCGCCCATCATGTGAACGAGCATGTCCACGTGATGGGAGGCCTGGTTGGAGAAGACGCCGCCGTCCATGGCCCAGGTCCCGCGCCAGGGTGCCTGATCGTAGTAGTCCTGGCGCCGGCACCAGCGCACGCGCACGGCCCCGAGGACGAGCCTTCCGAATCGTCCCGCCTGCAGCGCTTCTCTCAGTTTCTGGATCGGCAGGTTGTAGCGGTTCTGCTTGACGACGAAGAGCCGGGTCCGACTCTTCTCGCAGGCCGCGATCATGGCGTCGGCGTCCGGGAGAAGGAGCGCCATCGGCTTCTCGACGACGATGTTTCGGATTCCCGCGCGGCAGGCCGCGATGACCCCTTCGGCGTGCATTCCCGATGGCGTGCACACGGCGAGAAGATCCGGAGACTCGGCGGCCATCATTGCGGAAAGGTCGGCATAGGGACGGCCGCCGTGCTTGCCGGCGAACGCTTGCGCCTTGGAGAGGTCCAGGTCCGCCATGCCGACGAGCTGCGACTCGGGGCTCGACGCGAGGATCCGCGCGTGGCGCTCCCCGATGCGCCCGCAGCCCACGAGCACGGTCCGCAACCGGGTCCCCGGGTTCTGCGTCCGGCTCATCCCGCGCCGTTATCTCATAACTTGGATTAGTCTGCGCCTCTTGAAGCTCTTGATCTCAGCCGGCGAAGCCTCGGGGGACCAGCACGGAGCGCGGCTGCTCTCCGCCCTCCGCAAGAAGCGGCCGGATCTCACGGCGTTCGGCATGGGTGGACCTCGCCTCCAGGCCGCGGGGCTCTCGCTGGTCGTGTCCTCGGAGGCTCTCTCCGTCGTGGGGATCTCGGAAGTTCTGGAGAAGCTGCCCTCCCTGGCTCGCGCCGGCCGCGCGCTCGCTGAACATGCGCGGCGCGAGCGACCCGACGCCGCGATCCTGATCGATTTCCCGGACTTCCATGGATTGCTCGCCCGGCGGCTCGGCAGCCTCGGCATCCCGCTGATCTATTACGTCAGCCCGCAGGTCTGGGCCTGGAGGCGTTGGAGAGCCCGAGCGATTGCGCGCCGCGCCCGCCGCATCATCACGCTCTTCCCCTTCGAAACCGAGATCTACAAGAGGCTTGGAGCCAGCGCCGTCTGGGCCGGGCATCCGCTCGTGGACGACGTGCGGGAGGGCCTGGAGACGCCGCCCCCCCTGCCACCCGGGAAGCGCCGGAGGCTCCTGTTGCTTCCCGGCAGCCGCACTGCGGAACTTCGCCGCCACTGGCTGCCGATGTCACGGGCCGCGGTTGCCCTGGCGGAGCGGCTCGATCTGGAGCTCATCGCGGTCCGCGCTACGGGACTCCCGGACGACCTCTTCTCTGGGGCGGCGGAGAGCGGCATCACCCTGGCCGTGTCCGGAATGCACGCGCTGCTCGCCACGGCCGACCTCGCCTTCGTCGCTTCCGGGACGGCGACGCTCGAAGCGGCCCTATGTGGAGCGCCGATGGTCGTCGTCTACAAGACCTCCCGGGCGACCTTCGCGGTCGGCAGGCTTCTCGTACGCGTTCCCTGGATCTCCCTTGTCAACATCGTTGCGGAGGAGGAAGTCGTGCCCGAGCTGCTCCAGGAGGAGGTCAACGCCGACCGGCTTGAGAGTGAGGGAGCGGCTCTTCTCGAGTCTCCCGAGCGCCTGCGCCGGATGCGCGAGGGCCTCGCCCGCGTGTCGGAGCGACTGGGTCCGCCGGGCGGCAGCGAGCGGGCCGCCGACGCCGTGCTGGAGGTCCTGGACTCCACGAGTTTGAGGACGTGACCGTCGTGCCGAGGCTCTCATCCGGGTGTAACCTCCGGGCGAACCCCGTCGTCCTGTCTGCTGAACGGGCCCCGGGGCCGGATCCTTTGCAGGTCGTGACAGCCGTGCCGAGATTCCGCTGCAGGAACGTATCGAGGCGAGAGTGCGCGCAGGCGCCGCCGACACAGGGGGCCGATCTCTAGTGTGCGGCATCGTGGGCTGGGTGGGCCGCGAGACCCTTCGCGCGGGCGCTCTCGACGCCGCTCTGGAGCGCCTGGCCGCGCGCGGTCCCGACGGTTCGGGAACGTGGCGCTCTCCCGGGGGCTCGACGGTTCTTGGTCACAGGCGTCTGGCGATTCTCGATCCCTCTCCTCGGAGCGCTCAGCCCTCCGTCGCTCCCGACGGAGGCTCGGTCTTCGTTCATAACGGCGAGCTCTACAACTTCCGGCAACTGCGGGCCCGGCTGGAAGCGAGGGGTGAGCGGTTCGCTTCCGATGGCGACGCCGAGGTCGTTCAGCGCTGGCTCGACCGGGAGGGGCCGAAGGGACTCGAGCACCTCGAAGGGATGTTCGCGCTCGCCCTCTGGTCGGAGCGCGACGGGAGGCTTCTGCTCGCCCGAGATCGGCTCGGCATCAAGCCGCTCTACTACGCCGAGTTGCCCGGAGCAATCGCGTTCGCATCCCAGCCGAAGGCGCTGCTGGCGCTTCCCGCAATCGGCGCGCGGCTCGACCCCGACTCGCTCTCGGATTACCTCGCCTACGGCTACGTCCCTTTCGATCGCTGCATCTTCGCGGGGATCCGGAAACTGCCGCCCGCGCACACCCTTCTCTACGAACCGGACAGCGGCCGGATCGAGATTCGGGGCTACTGGAACCTCGTTCGGGGCGAGGTCCGCGACGATCCCGAGGAATTGCGGGAGCGGCTTCGGCAGGCTGTCTCGTCCCACATGGTCTCCGACGTTCCCGTGGGCGCCTTCCTGTCGGGGGGACTCGACTCCACGACCATCGTGGCCCTGGCGTCCCGGGAAAGCTCCGCCCTCGCGACCTTCGCCGTCGGCTACGCCGATGGCGACCAGTCCGACCTCCGTTACGCGCGCATGGCGGCGCAGGCGCTCAGGACCCGGCACACGGAGGAGATCCTGGAAATGGAGGGGATCGCTCCCGCGCTCGCGCGGTGCGCGGAGGTCTACGACGAACCGGTCTACGACCCAAGGGCCCTCGCCATGCTCGACCTCGCGCGGATGACGCGCAAGACGGTCAAGGTCGCCTTGAGCGGCGACGGCGGAGACGAGGTCTTCGGCGGGTACGGCTGGCACGAGACGGTCCTGCGCTACGAGGCGCGGCGCGAGTCGTTGGGAGCCCTCGAAGGGATCTTTACGTTCCTCTGGAGAGGCGTGGTCCGTCCGATGGCGGAGCATCCTCTGGCGAGCCGCCTGGCCGGGACGGCGCGCCTGCTGGCTCCGGAATTCGCGCACCGCTATTTCGCCGTGCGCGGATTCTTCCCGGAAGCCGAGCAGCGACGCGTCCTCCGGCGCGGGCAAGGCGATGCCGCGCGCCTGTTCCGCCGGTTCGACAGGCCCGACCTTCCGTTGACGCACCGACTCCTGTGGCTGGACCTTCACACGTACCTGCCCGACAACGGCCTGACGCTCGTCGATCGCTCGACGATGGCTGTCGGGCTCGAGGCCAGGGTCCCGCTGCTCGACCACCGATTGGTCGAGTATGCGTTTTCTCTTCCCCCGCGCCGGTTGCTCCGGCCCGGCGCCACGAAAGTCGCGTTCCGGGAAGCGGTGGCGTCGCTGGTCCCCGAAGCGATCCGGACGCGGCCCAAGACGGGCTTTTCCCCTCCCTTCAAGAGCTGGGTGAGGGGACCCGAGCGGGATCGGGCTCTCGCTCTCCTCGAGCGCGGCCTTCTGGCTCGAGACGGCGTGATCGACGCGTCGGCCGTTCGCTCGCTGGTCGAGGGAGGATCGCCGCGCCGCTACAGCAAGCTTTGGCTTCTGTTGAACCTCGAGGCCTGGTACAGGAGATGGATCGTGCAGCCGGCGGGGATGGACGCCGGCGCCGGGACGTCCCGGGACGCCCGGCGGGCGGAGTGGGCCGAGGAGCCTGCCGAGAGGGAGGCCGCTGCGGCGCCCTAGTGTTCTAATGTCCCCGCTTTGAGTCTCCGTCACCATCTCGCGGGCGAGCGGCAGTGAAGACGTTCAGCCGGCTGCTCCTCTACTTCGGGCGCTACCGGGTTCGCGCCCTGGCGGCGATCGGGGCAATGGCGATCGTTTCGCTGTCCGCCGTAGCCATGCTGTACCTGGTCGGCCGGGTCTTCGACGATGCCCTCGGCGCGGGTGCCGCGGAGTCCTTCGGCGGTCTGCGCGGCGCCGCCGCCTCCAAGAGCGGTCCTTTGCTCCGGTGGCTGGACGAGGGGTACGCGGCCGCGCGCCGGGCCGCGGAGGCCCGGGGGATCTCGGTGCGGTTTGCCGTTCCGGTGCTGCTGTTCGTCGCGCTCTTCTCGAAGAGTCTCTTTTCCTACTTCTCCGAGTTCGAACTGAACGGAATCGGCGTCGCGATGGTGCGCGACCTGCGGCGCGACGCTTACCGGCGGCTCCTCTACCAGTCCACGCGCTTCTACTCCCAGGGTTCGACGGGCGATCTGATGAGCCGGATGCTGTCGGACGTGGAGCAGATCCAGCACGCCTTCGGGCACAACCTGACGGACCTCGTGCAGGGGTTCCTGACGCTCTTGCTCCTCCTGGTCTACATCTTTTCGTTGGATGCCCGGCTCGCCCTCCTCGTGTTTGCTCTGGCGCCGTTCGTCCTGCTCCCGATCGTCAACAACACACGCCGCCTCGGACGCGCCGCGACCGCCACGAGAGAGCGGATCGGCGAGATGGGGGCGTTGCTCTCGGAGACGCTCCGCGCCAACCCGGTGATCAAGACGTACGCGATGGAGACTTTCGAGGAGAAGCGGTTCGAGGACGTGAACGAGGCCTATTTCCGCGCCAACCGTAAGACCGTTCGGATCCAGGCGCTCAACTCACCCCTCATGGAAACCCTGGCCGGCGTGGGCCTCGCGTCTCTCTTCGTCTATGCGGCCGCTCGGATCCACGCCGGGGCGATGACGCCGGGCGATCTCCTCACGTTCCTGGCCGCGCTGATGATGATGTACAAGCCGTTGAAGGACATCACGCGCATCAACATGGCCGTCCAGCTCGCGCTCTCCTCCGCACGGCGGATCTTCGACCTGATGGATAGCCAGAGCGAAATCGTCGAGAAGCCGGGGGCGCCGGAGCTCCCCCCCTTCTCCGGCGAGATCCGCTACGAGCGGGTCTCCTTCGCGTACGCCGGGGACCCCGTGCTCCGGGACGTGACGCTCACCATCCGGCGGGGCGAGACCGTCGCGATCGTGGGCCCGTCCGGCGCGGGAAAGACCACGCTCGTCAGTCTCCTCCCGAGACTCTACGACCCGACCGCGGGATCGATCACCGTGGACGGGATGGACCTGCGCGACGCGGGGCTCGCGTCGCTTCGCCGCCAGATCGCCGTCGTGACGCAGGAGACCATCCTCTTCGACTCCAGCGCGCGGGACAACATCGCCTACGGCCAGACGTCGCCTCCCGAGGAGAGGGTCCGGGAAGCCGCCCGCGCGGCCTACGCGGAGGAGTTCGTGGAGGCCCTGCCATCGGGCTACGACACCCGGCTCGGACAGGACGCGGGACGTCTTTCGGGAGGGCAGAGGCAGCGGCTTGCCATCGCGCGGGCCCTCTACAAGAACGCCCCGATATTGATCCTGGACGAAGCGACGTCCCAGCTGGACTCGGAATCGGAGGCCCTCGTCGCCCGCGCGTTCGCCAACCTCATGAGGGACCGCACGACGCTCGTCATCGCGCACCGACTCTCGACAGTGCGCCGCGCCGACCGGATCGTCGTGCTCGACGGCGGGCGCATCGTGGAGGAGGGAACTCATCGGGAGCTCTTGACTCGGCCGGGTCTCTACCGCAGGCTTCACGACATGCAGTTCTTCGCCGGAGAGGACGAATTCCCCGGCCGAGAGCAGGGCAGCGCGGCGCCATGATCCGCAGCATGACGGGTTTCGGGAGGGCTCGACGCCCGATGGGGCCGGACGCCTCGGCCGACATCGTCGCGCGCAGCGTCAATCACCGGTTCCTCGACCTCACGGTCAAGGTCCGCGAGACGGACAACGAGCTCGAACCGGTTCTCCGGCGCGTTTTTTCACGGCATCTCGCGCGCGGCAAGGTCGAGGTCACGCTTCGGATCAAGCGGGGGTCGGGCGCCGAGCGCGAAGTGTCGATCGACGAAGGCCTGCTCGAAGCGGTTCTCGCCCGTTTCGCCGCCCTGTCGGCGAAGTACCCGGTCGCGGGGCGCCTGGAGGCTCGCGACCTCCTGACGATCCCGCAGATCTTCTCCGTCGAGACCGGGGCGGAGGGGTTCACCCCCGAAGAAGTCTCGGCCGTGGCCGGCGTGGCGGAGGAGGCCGCGGCGGCTCTCGTGGAGATGCGGGAGGTCGAAGGCAGGCTCGTCGGAGCGGACCTCGCCGAGCGCATCGGGTTTCTGCGTGGGAAGGTCGGGCTTCTCGCGGCCCGGCGCGATGAGATCACGCAGAAGATTCACGCGACGCTTCGGGAGCGCCTCCAGACGCTCTTTCCGCAGGTCGCTTTCGACTCCGGCCGGCTCGAACAGGAGGCGGCGCTGGCCGCCGACCGCTCCGATATCGCCGAGGAGCTGCAGAGGCTGGAGGGCCATCTCGAGCAGTTCGGCCATCTTCTCGACACGGCGGACGGGCCCGTCGGCAAGAGGCTCGACTTTCTCTCGCAGGAGATCCTGCGGGAGCTGAACACCCTGGGGTCCAAGGCGCGCGATCTCGCTCTGACCCGCGAGGTCCTGGAGATGAAATCCGAGACCGAGAAGGTCCGCGAGCAGGTCCAGAACGTGGAATGACCGTCCCCGGCCGCGGTGACCTCTTCATCGTGTCCTCTCCGTCCGGAGGCGGAAAGACGACCCTCATTCGCCGTCTGCTGGAGGTTCCGCCGGGCGAGCCGCTCCACTTCTCGGTCTCGCACACGACGCGACCCATGCGGAAGGGGGAGCAGGAGGGACGCGAGTATCACTTCGTGACCGCGGAGACCTTTCAGCGGATGGTCCAGCGCGATGAATTCCTCGAGCACAACGAGG
>DATIRW010000312.1:0-16816 GCA_035469365.1 Thermoanaerobaculia bacterium | reverse complement strand
GGCTGCAAGAGCGCCGGCCACGCTGCGGCGGCGTCCAATCCGACACCCGCTCCGCCGTCTCCCGTCGTGATGCTCGCGCCCACGCCCGTTCCTGCCTCCATTCCAGCGTCCACTTCCACCGCTGGACCTTCCGCCGTCGCGCCTTCGGCCGCCGCGCCCGCGCCGCCGGTCCGGCCCTACCAGGACATCCTGAAGTTGAAGCAGGCGGGACTCTCCGACGAATTCCTCATGAACAAGATCCGCACGGAAAACGTCCCGTACCAGCTGACGACGCTCGAGATCGTGGAGCTGCGCAACGCCGGGGTCTCGGAAACGGTCGTGCAGGCGATGATGCGATCGGGCCAGCCTCCGGCCGCGACGAGCGGGGTGGAGGTTGCCCGCAAGGCCGAGTTCTCGGGTTTTGCGCGCGTGGGCAAGGGCTTCCTCGGTCTCGGCACTTCGGCGAAGAAGGTCGGGCGACTCGTCGTGGATGGCGAGAACGTCTCCTGGTTCGATGCCGAAGATCCGAAGAAGAACTTCTCGATCTACGCGCGCAACATCAAGGAGGTCTTCAATACCTGCGTGCTGCGCCCGGGTCAGAACCTCTGTCTCGAGTTCGGCTTCGTGACGCACACGGGAGAGGAATACCGTTTCCGCGATTCAGGCTGGAAGAACGGAGACAACAAGCTCGTCCTCGACGCCACCAGCTACTTCCGCCAGGCCTTCCCGACCCTCTTCTTCTCCCAGCGCGCCGTGTCAGAAATGTAGCCGCGTCGCTGCACCGGCATGTCGGCTCCATAGTTCGAGCGAGGTGGGATCGGAATAAGGGTGCTCGGTGCTCGGCGGTCGGTTTTCGGTTGGGGGCCCGCCCGAATACCGGACTCCACGAACACGGAGGCGTTCTAATAGCTCATCGCTCTCCGTCTCTTCCACCAGAGGGCGAGGAGCCAGACGGTCGGGACAACGGCCAGGGAGTAGGCGATGAAGTGCCCGATCTTGCCGTCGGGACCGAGGATCTCCGTCGCGTTGTGAATCGCTTCCGAGGCCGGCAGGACGCGCGCTTCCGACAGCTCGTGGACACCGTACAGAAGGAGCTGAATGACGAAGATCGAGAGGAAGGCCGCGAGGATGTTCAGGAGCGCTTTCAGGTCAACGCCGCGGCCCAGGCGCGTCCAGGCGAAGCCGATCGCGACGGCCGCGGCCAGGCCGAGAGCGAGCCCGAGGGACACAGCCGCCGAGCGCATCTGGAAGAGCGCAGTCGAGATCATGAGCGCCGTCTCCATTCCCTCGCGCGTGATCATGAGGAGCGTGAAGGCGAAGACGCCCAAGAACGCCTGCCCGGCGGTTCCGGAGACCGCCCGCGCCTCGACCCTGTCTTCGATGTCCTGTTTCAAGTGAGCAGAGACTTTCTTCATGTACACGAGGAGGCTCGCCACGAGGACCGCCGCGACGAGCGCGAGGATCCCCTCCCAGAGGGAGCGGTTCTCCGCGCGGCGGAAGAGGAGGAAGGCCCCGTAGCAGGTCGCCAGCGAGACCAGCGTGCCGGCGTACACGGCGCGGGCGAGCGCCGGCCGCCCGGTGCGCTTCAAATACGAGAGGATCAACGCGACGATCAGGAACATCTCGATCCCCTCTCGCAGCGCGATCGCGAATCCTTGCCACATGATCGGCTCCCCGGACTTCGGGCTTGACAGGGCCCGGAAAGCGCGGAAGAATACCGCAACTGAGACTGAGTCGCAATCGCATGAGAAACCGGGAGCGCGAGATTTTCCGCAAGTACCTGGAGCGGCGCGGCTTGAAGCTGACCGCCGAGCGCCAGGCCCTCTTCGACGAGCTCTTCGCGCGTCACGAGCATTTCGAGGCGGACGATCTCCTCGTGCGGCTGCGGGCCAAACACAAGAAGATCTCGCGCGCCACGATCTACCGCACGCTCGATCTGCTCGTGGACGCGGGGATCGTCGGCCGCGTGCGGATCCGGGAGTCCGGATACCGCTACGAGCGCCTCCGCGCGGGGGAGCACCACGACCACCTGATCTGCAACGAATGCGGCCGCGTCATCGAGTTCTTCGAGCCCCGGATCGAGAGCCTCCAGGACGAGATCTGCGAGGGCTACGGATTCCTGCCGCTGTCGCACAGCCACCAGATGCGGGGCATCTGCCGCCAGTGCCGGCCTCGCATCAAGCGCGAGGCCGCTCCCTCGGCGCTTTCCGGTCCCCGGCGCTCCAGCCGCTTCCGCGTCCTCCCGAGCCGCTGACGCCATGCCCGACGCGACGGTGCTCCCGTTCCTTGCGGTTCTATTGAGACTGAGTCTCTGTCTTAACAGTCCTCCGCCGCCTCCGCCGGCGGCGGTGGTCGAGCGGCGGCTGGCCGCCATGGGCACGGTGCTCAGCCTCGCGGTCTCGGGACGGGATCGCGCAACGGCGCTCGAGGCCAGCGAAGCCGCGGTGGGCGAGATCGCCCGTGTCGAGGAGCGGCTGACGACGTGGCGTCCCGGTGGACCCCTGAGCCGCCTGAACGCTGCGAGCCCCGGCGAGACGGTCGTCCTTGGCGGGGAGGTCGCCGGTCTTCTCGCGGTGGTCCTCGAGTGGTCGGAGAGGACGCAACGGGCGTTCGATCCCACCGTGCTCCCGCTCGTGCGCGCCTGGGACCTGCGCGGGGAAGGACGCGTGCCGGCGGGCTCCGAGCTCGCGCGGGCGCTCGCGGCCACGGGGCCGGGGCGATTCCGAATCGATCCCATGACCGCCGGCGCGCGGCGCTTGTCGCCCGACGCAGGCATCGATGAGGGGGCGTGGGGCAAAGGGTACGCCCTCGACCGCGCGGTCCGCGAGCTTTGCCGAGCCGGCGTGCGCGAGGCCCTCCTCGACCTGGGCGGCCAGGTCTCCGCCATCGGCCGCACGACCGTGGCCATCGCCGACCCGCGCGATCGTTCACGCATTGCGGCGTTTCTCTCGATCGCCGACGAGTCGGTTTCCACGTCGGGAAACTCCGAGCGGGGCCTCCTCGTACGCGGACGTCGCATCGGCCACTTGCTTGACCCGCGCACCGGACGTCCGGCTCCGGACTTCGGATCAGTAACGGTCGTGGCCCCTTCGGGGCTCGCGGCAGACATTCTCTCGACCGCGTACTTCGTGCTGGGGCCGGAGAAAGGCCTGGATCTCTCCGAGAAGCTGCGCTGCCAGGGCCAGCCCAACGAGGCCTTGTTTCTCGTCGTGTCGGATGGAGGCTGGAAGGTTGTCGCGTCGCCCGGGCTCCAGTCGCGCTTGGAGTGTCGCGAGTGGCAAGTTCGCGATCAAGGTTCTCCTGTCATCCCGAGCGAAACGAGGGATTTGACCCGACGACGACCATTTAATTCGACCGGAGCAAATTCTTCGTCGCTTCGCTCCTCAGAATGACGGACGGGATGACCGGCCTCAGGATCGCTCTTCTCGCAGCTTCCGTCTTTGCGGCGGCTATGCCCCCCGCCCGCGCGGACGAGCCACAGCAGACACTCGAGCAACGCGTCGAGCGGCTCGAGAAACTTCTGGCAGCAACGCAGGCCGAGCTCGCGGCCGCCAGGTCCGCGGCCGGGGCAGATCCCCAGCGCCTGGCCGAGATCGAGCGGCAGATCGAGATTCTCGCCCGGGAGATCGAGCAATTGAAACTGGGCGAGGCGCCACCGGCCGCCGTGCCTGAGAGCAAGGATCTGCGTTACGGTGTCGGCCCCGCCGCTTCGAAGGTTTACGGCAAGAAGGGCGTCTCGATCGGCGGCTACGGCGAGTTCATCTACCAGAGCTTCTCCGGCTCGCGCCAGGACGGCGAGCCCTCAGGGTCGCGCAACCAGGCGGATCTCGCGCGTGCGGTTCTCTATTTCGGCTACAAGTTCGACGACCGCTGGGTCTTGAACACGGAGATCGAGGCGGAGCACGCCGTCACCGCCTCCGACAAGGGCGGCGAAGTGGAGGTGGAGTTCGCCTACCTGGATTACCTCTTCTCCAGGCCCGTGCGCGCCCGGGCCGGCCTGGTGCTCATCCCGATGGGCCTGATCAACGAGCTGCACGAGCCGCCGACGTTTCTTGGCGTCCTTCGGCCAGATGTCGAAGAACGCCTGATTCCCTCGACCTGGAGGGAGCTGGGCGGAGGCTTCTATGGCGATTCCGGCCGCTTCTCCTACCGGCTCTACGGCGTCAACGGCCTGAACTCCGAGGGTTACTCGGCCGAAGGGATCCGCGAGGGGTCGCAGGAAGGCTCAGAGGCCGCCGCGGAGAACTGGGCCGTGACCGGGCGCCTCGACTGGACTCCCGTCACCGGAGCCTTCCTCGGAGCGTCCTTCTTTTCGGGCGACTCCGACCAGGGCCGCACGACGCCGGCCGGCCGTCCCTTCGCCGGCCGCACGACGCTCTTCGACGTTCACGCGGACTGGATCTGGCGGGGTGTATGGCTGCGGGGGCTCTACGCCCGCACGACCATCGGGGACGCCGCCGCGATCAACGAGGCCAACGGGCTCACCGCTGAGGAATCGGTCGGGAGCCGGCAGTGGGGGTGGTACGTCCAGGGAGGCTTCGATGTCCTTTCGCTCCGCTCCGGCAGCCGGGCATCGCTCACTCCGTTCGTGCGCTACGAGCGTTACGACACGCAGGCCGAGGTCCCCGCGGGCTATTCGCGCAATCCAGAGAACGATGTGACGGTCCTGACGATCGGCGCCGTGCTGAAGCCGATCGAGCCGATCGCGATCAAGATCGACTGGCAGCAGAGGAAGAACGCGGCGCGCACCGGCGTCGATCAGTGGAACGTGGGCCTTGGCTATCTTTTCTAGACGAGCGCTCGCTGTCACGCTGGTCCTCGCGGCGGCGCCGGCCGTCGCGAAGGTCTTCCTCACTCAGGAAGAGGCGTTGAAGCTCGCGTTCCCGGCAGCCTCAGTCGAGCGGCGGACGGCCTTCCTGACGGCGGCGGAGTCCAGGGACGTGGCCGCGCTTTCAGGAGGGCCGCCGCCGTCGGCGCTGGCCGTTGCTTATGTCGCGACGAAGGAGGGGCGTCTGGCCGGCACCGCGTACTTCGACACGCACGTCGTGCGCACGCAGCCGGAGACGCTGATGGTCGTCGTCGGGCCCGCGGGGACGATCGACCGCATCGAGGTCCTCTCGTTCTCCGAGCCGGAGGACTACCTGCCGCGCGAGCACTGGTACGCGCAGTTTCCGGGCAAGGCCCTCGACGAGGAGCTCTCCGTCAAGCGCGGCATCCGAGCCGTCTCGGGCGCGACGCTGACCACGCGCGCGACGACGGAGGCCGCGCGGCGCGTCCTCGCGCTCCACCGGGTGCTCTCGCTGCGCGAGAAGAAGGCGCCTTGAAAGCCTGGGAAGTCCGTGTCATCCGCTGGGGGGTCGGTCTCGTTTCCGCGAGCGGCGTCGTTTACGGCGTGATGAAGTACCTGCTCTCGGGCTCCGATCCCGACTCGCGCCTTGGGCATCCGTGGCAGCCGGCCGTCCTGGCGGCGCACGTTCTCGCGGCTCCGATCGCTGTGTTCGCGATGGGGTTGCTGCTACGGGGTCACGCGCTTCCCCAGCTCAGGCGCGGCGAGCGCGAGGGGCGCGGGACGGGCCTGGCGCTCACGGCGGTCGGGACGCCGCTCGTCTTCTCGGGCTATCTCGTGCAGGTCTTCACGGGCGAGACGCTGCGAAAGGGGACGGGATGGATCCACGCCGCTTTCGGCGTCCTCTTTGCGCTCGCCTTCGTGATGCATGTGCCCGGTTCACAAGCGGGGGACCTTGCTGTCCCCGGAGCCCCCGGGTCACGTCTTCCAGGCGATGCGACGGAAACGCCGCCCGAGACGCAGAACAACGGGTCGTAAAGCGTCCAGACGCTCTTCCGGGTCTTTGACGACGCGCGGCCCTCCGGTTTCGTAAACCGCCAGCGCCCCTTCGGCGATTTTGCGCCTCGCTTCCCGCATCGAGGCCGCGAGCCCGGCGGCGACGAGGACGCGCGCGGCGGATGTCTCCGCGGCCGGAAGTTCCGTCGTCTCGATCTCCTCCGGCAGCTCTCCTTTCGAGAAGGCGCGCCGGAAATCTTCTTCGGCGCGGGCCGCAGCCTCCTCCCCTTGAAACTGCCCGGTCACGTTGCGCGCGAGGTCAGCCTTGGCGTCCCGCGGGTTTTCTTCTCCCGACTCGACGCGGCGGCGCCGCTCCCGGATTGCCGCGGCGGGGACATCGGTCAGGAGCTCGAAGTAGCTCCAGATCAGCCTGTCCGGAATGGACATGAGCTTTCCGTAGATCTCCGCCGGCGGCTCCTGGATGCCGATCGCGTTGCCGAGCGACTTGGACATCTTCTCGGTGCCATCGAGTCCCACGAGCAGCGGGAGCGTCATGACGACCTGGGGCTCGAGTCCCTCTTCCCGCATCAGGTCGCGGCCGACCAGAAGATTGAAGAGCTGGTCCGTGCCGCCGAGCTCGACGTCGGCCTTCAGCGCCACCGAGTCGTATCCCTGCGCCAGCGGGTAGAAGAGCTCGTGGAGGGCGATCGGCTGGCGCGCGGCCAGGCGTTTCTGAAAGTCGTCGCGCTCGAGGATCCGCGCGACCGTGACCTTCGATGCCAGGCGGATGAAGCCTTCGGCGCCGAGCGGCGAGAGCCAGCGGCTGTTGAACTCGATCGCGGTCTTCTTCTCGTCCAGGATCTTGAAGGCCTGCGTCGTGTAGGTCTTCGCGTTGGCCTCGACCTCGGCCCGCGTCAACTGCGGGCGGGTGGACTTTTTGCCGGAGGGATCGCCGATCATCCCCGTGAAATCTCCGACCACGAAGACGACCCGATGGCCGGCATCCTGGAAGTGGCGCATCTTGCGCAGAACGACCGTGTGCCCCAGGTGGATGTCGGGGGCCGACGGATCGAATCCGACCTTGACGGTCAGGGGGCCGCGGGCGATCTTGCGGACGAGGTCTTCCTCCTCGATCAGGTCCACGACGCCGCGCCGGAGGATCTCGAGCTCGGGGGGGCGGGATGTCACGGCGGGCCGGGATTATAAGTGCCGCCCGCTTCCGGCAGAGCCGCGGACGCCGGCGCCGTCAACGCTGCAGGCCGCGATATCGTCTAAACGGCGGGCGAAGCGGTCCGGGAGGAGAAGCCGTGGGATTCCCAGGTCTTCGTGTCGTGAGCCGGCTTCTGGGGGGAGTTCTCGCGGCTCTGCTGCCCTTCCCACTTCTGGCCGAGACGGTGACGCTGCCGGTGGCGGTGTCGGTGACGGGGGTGGGAGGAGTGCCGTTCGTGTCGGACGTGAGGGTGTTCAACACGTCGTACACGGACACGTTGACGGTGACGGCAGTGTACCGGTTCAACGGTGCGGCGCGACAGTTTCTCCTGGCGGCGCGAGAGGCGAGGGCGTTCGACGACATCGGGGTGAGCCTGTTCGGGGCGCCGGGCTCGGTCGGGGCCGTGGAGTTTATGAGCGCCGGAGAGGCGGGGAGCCTCGTCGTGACCTCCCAGTTGCGCTCGCCTGCGACCGGGGGCGGATTCGTGGGGATGTTCATTCCGGGGCTGGCGCCGTCGGCGGCTCGGGTCCTGACGGTGCTGCCGGGGCTCGCCAACGGAGACTCGCGAACAAACATCGGCGTCCACAACCCCAACGAAAGCGGGGTGACGGCGACGATTCGGCTGTTCGACGGGCCGGTGCTCTTGGGGACAAGGGCCGTGGAACTCGGAGCGCACGGCGGCACTCAGATCAACAACATTTACGAGCAGTTGGGATTCGGGAGTCTTGTCACGTCGAACGGATACGCGACGGTGGAGGCGAGCGACCCGGGCAGTCCGTTGTTCACGTACGCGGCGGAGGCGGATAACGAGTCCGGAGATCTGATCCTGATCCTGGGGGCACAGGACGCCGTGGCGCCTCCCGGCTTCAACCCTCCGACCGCGACGGCGACGAACACTCCTGCTCCCACACCGACGCCGACGCCTTCCGACATACAGACGATCACGATCAACGTCAAGGCATGGGACTTCAACCCCGGCGGTCCGGTCTCTCAACCGCTCATCCTGAAGGTCGGGACGACCTACAGGCTCGTCTTTCACAACGTGGACACCGCCCAGACGACAAACCCGCGCCACGGGTTCTCCGGGATCTCGGATCTCGGTCTGCCCGGCACCGATAACATCGAGCTCGGAAAACCCGACTTCGTGATCGCGTCGTTCACGCCCCAGCCCTTCCAGCGCAACAGCTATCCGTTCACCTGCACGAACAACGAATGCGGAGGCGATCCGCAGCAGCACGCGGGCATGATCGGCCTTCTCATCATCCAGTGAGCAATGAGCGCGGGATTGGATCTTTTGTAGAATCCGCGCCGATGGCTGACACGGAAGAGAAAGACAGCGCTCCCGAAGTGAGCGAGGACGACAAACGGGCCCGGGCCGCGGCGGTGAACCGCAAGAGAGCCCTCGAAGACTGGGAAGAGAAGAAGAAGCGCTGGCGGAAGATGGGAGTTCCCGAGCCGCTGCCGGCGGCCGGCTCGCCGAAGGCGAAGAAGTGACCGCGGCGCGACTGTTGCTTGCGTTTTCGTTCGGACTGATCGCGAAGGGGGCGCCAATGGCGATTCACATCGAGAGCTCCGCATTTTCCGAGGGGGGTCAGATTCCCCGCCAGTACACGTGCGACGGCAAGGACATCTCTCCGCCGCTGTCCTGGAGCGGAATCCCGGAGGGGGGCAAGAGTCTCGCCCTGATCTGCGACGACCCCGACGCCTCCAAGACGTGGGTGCACTGGGTGATCTTCGATCTTCCCGCGCGGGCGAACGGACTGCCCGAGGCAGTGCCGGCGCGCGAGAGCGTCCTGGGAGGAGGCACGCAGGGCACCAACGATTTTCGCAAGGTCGGCTATGGCGGGCCCTGCCCTCCGAGCGGCACCCATCGCTACATGTTCAAGCTCTACGCGCTCGACACGGAGATCAAGCTCTCCTCGGGCGCGACGAAGGCGGAAGTCGAGCGCGCCATGAAGGGTCATGTCCTGGCGCAGGCAACCCTGATGGGCAAGTACTCGCGCGGCTAAGTCCGGACTAGCCTTCTGCGCGACAGCTTCCGAAGGCTCGAGCGGGAGGTCGTCGCCTGCCGGCGCTGCCCCCGGCTGGTGAAATGGCGGGAGCTCTCGGCGCAAGACCCGCCCCGGCGCTTCCGCGGCGAAACCTACTGGGCCAGACCTCTCCCGGCGTTCGGCGACACGCGGGCGAGCATCCTGGTCGTGGGCCTGGCGCCGGCGGCCCACGGGGGCAACCGCACAGGGAGGATCTTTACGGGCGACGAGTCAGGAAACTTCCTCTTTCGAGCCATGTACGAGGCGGGCCTCGCCAATCAACCCGATTCACTCCGGCGGGGTGACGGATTGAAGCTCTCCGGAGCCCTCGTGTCGGCCGCCGCCCGGTGCGCGCCGCCCGGCAACCGGCCCCTCCCGCAGGAGCTGGACAACTGCAGGGAGTATCTGGCGCGGGAGTTGTCGCTTCTGCCTCCCGCGGCCGTGCTCGTCGCGCTCGGGGCGCTCGCGTTCGACGCCTGCCTGAAGGTTCTCGCGCAAACGGGGTGCGAGATGCCGCGGCCTCGCCCGCGCTTCGCGCACGGCGCGGTCCTTCGGATCGGAAGCCACGCGCTCCTCGCCTCCTACCACCCGAGCCAGCAGAACACCTACACCGGGAAGTTGACGCCGCCGATGCTCAGGAAGGTCTTGCTCCGCGCAGCGCGGGAAGCCCGGAAAACAGGGGATCCTTCGTCGCTTCGCTCCTCAGGATGACAGCTACCCCGACCCTCTGGCGAGGATCGGCTGCGCCGTCACTTCTTGAAGAGTTTGTCGAAAGCTGCGCGGGCGTCTTCAGGCGTGTTCAGGGCCTTCGTTCCGGCCAGGTCGAAGGACTTCGCGGGTCCGTAGAAGGTGCAGGTGTTGCGCACGTTCTTGTCGGGAATGCGCGCAGGAATGGGTTTCGAGCATTCGAAACGCGCGGAGGTGTCGAAGAAGGCGCACTGACGGCAGGCGTGCAGGTCGGCTCCACAGCGCACGCACGTCGAGTCCGAGCGGATCCCTTCCAGGTCTCTGCGCTTCTCGCCGCAGGCGCGGCAGGCGAAGACGACGGCCTTCTCGATGTCGGCTCCGCGGCCACGCGGGCCCTCGCCGCGCGGAGGGCGCGGCCCGGAAGGCCGGCGGCCCGGGGAGTCCCGATCCGTATCCATGTAGCCGCGATGGCGGTACTTTCGGTCGTCGCTCATTGAAGACGTTGTGAGTAGTGAGTTATGAGTTGTGAGCCGGAAGCCGGACCCTCGATTTCGGGAACCGATTCTATCGGGTTCCGAGGAGGAAGGGATAGGGGTTGATCGGCGTCCCGACCCACCACTGCTTTGCCGGGCCCAGACGGAAGATCGCGAAATGGAGGTGCGGCGCCTCCGCCGAGGCGTCGCCCGTAGTGCCGACGTAGCCCAGGCGATCGCCCCGGCGTACGAGCTTCTTCTCCCTGACATCCTCCGCGTAGCGATCCAGATGAGCGTAGTAATAGCAATAGCCGCGGTCTCGGTCGAACTCGTAGACCGTCAGGCCTCCCTGCTCGCTTGTGAAAAGCTTCTCGATCGAGCCGTCCACCGCCGCGACGACCGGCGTGCCGCGCGGCGCCGGGATGTCGATCGCCTCGTGCCGCCGTGTCGAGCCGCGCGCTTCTTCGAAACTGTCGCGGAGATCGGCCGCGCGGGCGCCCTCGACTGGCATGACGAGCGGTTCCCGGCCGAGCGTGAATCCGGCCAGCGGCGTAAACTGAATGGCCGGGGGAGTGATCTGCGAGCCCTCCGGGAGCGTTCCCGCGGTCAGCGTGGCTTCCGGCGGCGTCGTGACGAGTCCTGGAGCCTCCGGAGGCGAGGCCGCTTGCCGCGCGAACTGTCCACGGCCCGAGGCAATGTCCACCGTGGTGCGCGCGAGAGGATGGCCGGGAGTGAGTCCGCCGGTCCTCCAGAGATAGTAGTAGAGCGCCAGGGCTCCCGCGAGGAGCCCGAGCACGAAAACCACGATCGACCTCGCGCGCGAGGTTTCAGCCGGCATGGTCCATTAGCCTACTCCGGCGCGAGTTGCTCCGGCGCATGCGGCGCGGGGCTATTCCTCGAGAATCGCCGGAGTGCCCGGGCCGACCATCTTCGAGAGCTCCGTGACATCCCAGTTGGTCAGGCGGATGCATCCGTGCGACTGCGTCTTGCCGATCTGCGACGGCTCGGGTGTGCCGTGGATACCGTAATGCTCCTTGGACAGATCGATCCAGGCCACGCCGACCGGGTTGTTGGGTCCCGGCAGGATGACGGCCTTCCCGTCGGATCCCTTCGCGTCCCAGAAGAGCTCCGGGTTGTAGTGAAACTGGGGATCGTGGCCAACGCCCAGGATCTTCCATTTGCCGATCGGCAGCGGATCGTGCTCGCTGCCGCTCGTGGCGGGATAGCGGGAGAGGATCTTTCCTTCGGCGTCGAGCGCGGCGACGGAGCGGCGCGACTTCGAAACGACGACCGCGGCCGCCTTCGCCGGAGGCGGGACCTCCACGTTGGGCACCAGAATTTCCTCTCCCGCGCTGTCAAAGCCCGAGCCCGGATTGAGTTTCTTGAGCAGGGCGGGGCTGGAATGGTATTTCTCGGCGAGACCCTCGAGCGGGGAGCGGTAAGAGAGCGCGGGCAACTTCGCCTTCTCCATCATGTCCTCGGGCACCGGGATGAAGGGGCCCGCGACATCTTCCGGCGTAATCGTTACGCGAACGAGGGCGGGAGCCGTGTCCGCGTTCAGGATCCTCCAGGTCTCTTGCGCGACGATGCCGCCGGCTTCCAGGCCGTGAGCCGTTTGAAAGTCGGCGATCGCGCCGCGCAGATTGGCACCGTACCGCCCGTCGATCTCCCCGCAGGAGAAATGCGCGCGGGCGAGCAGAATCTGCGCTCTCAAGACGGCGGCGCCGCGGACGCCGGGACCCACGACTTGAGCGAGCCCCGGATCGTTGACGGCCGTGGAGTCGATCGGGGCCTCGACTTTTCTGGCCTCGTGAGATGAGGCTTTCCATGACTTTGCAGGATGACGGCTCGCCGCGCCTCCGGAAAAGGAGACGACAGACAATGCAACGGCGGCGGCAATGGACAACACGGCATCCCCCTCGGCAGGGTGTTTCAAGAACGGTGCCGTCCATGGGAGTTGACGGCGGGATGCCTGTGAGTCCGAACGGGCTAACCGCCGGTCCTGTGAACGTCGCCTGGCCGGCGCGCCGTCGCGGAGACCGGTTCGGCGACGACGACGAGCCGCTGCGGGGCGGCGCCGACCCAGTTGAAGGGATAGCAGGTTATGAGCGTCAGCCGGGGCTTCTTCGTTGCCTGGAGGACCCGCACGGCGTCGGGGTTCACGATCTCGCGCGACACGACACGGTAGGAGATCTCGCCCGAGGGCGTCTCGAGCTCGATCCGGTGCCCTTTGTGCAGCCACCCGAGGCGCCGGAAGTGAGAGTCCCGGTGCGCCGTGATCACGCAGTTTCTGCGCGAGGTCTCTTCCCCGGGCAGCTCCGTGCCCGGCACGTGGCCGGGCCCTTTCTCGAGCGTCGCCTGATCGTCGCCGCCGAAAACCACGTAGTCCATCTCCGCCGCCGGGATGCGCAGCCGCGCGACCGGCCTTCCGTACGGATAAGGGCGCGCGGCGGCCCTGGGAGCGGCGGGAGTGGGGAAAGCGGCGGTGATCCCCGGGTTTTCCTTCGGCGTGGACTCGATTGCGGAGGGCGCAGCCGCGGTTGACGAAGGGGTTGCCGCGAGCGACTGCTCCCAGGCTCGCCGGCCCGCAACCTGGGCCAGGTGCCCGCGACAGTAGTGCAGGGCGGCGATTCCCAGGAGAACGACTCCGCTGAGGATCAGAACCGCAGACAGATAACGTCTGACGCTCATCGCATCCTCTCCAATCAGAAACCGGGGCGGGATTAATCCCGGCTGGCCGGGACCTGTCGCGGGCAACCCGGTTTAACATTAGCGGGATGGAGACACACCAGAAGGCGTTGAGGCTCTGGCAGGAAGGGACCGACCGGCTCCTCGCGGGAGATCTCGAGGAAGCCATCTCTCTTTTCACGCGCTCCCTCCAGCTCAAGCCCACGGCGGAGGCCTACACGTTCCGCGGATGGGCGTATTCCTTCGCCGGCCGCCTGGACGAGGCGATCGAGGAGTGCCGCAAGGCGATCGCGACGGACCCGTCCTTCGGCAACCCGTACAACGACATCGGCTGCTACCTGATGGAGCAGGGCAGGCACGACGATGCCGTGTCCTGGTTCGAGCAGGCCAAGAGCGCGCCGCGCTACGAGCCGCGGCACTTCCCGTACCTGAACCTGGGCCGGCTGCGGGCGGCTCGCGGAGAGTTCGCCGAGGCGATCCTGGAGTTCCAGGGCGCCCTCGCGCAGGCGCCGGAAGATCCCATCGCCCGGCAGTTCCTGGAGACGCTGAAGTACAAGGTGAACTAGAGGAAAGATTGGTGATTCGTGATTGGTGACCGGGGTCGGACATCGCTCATTCAGCCAATCAGGGCAGGAATTCCTTTCGCCGCTGAAATGTTTTCCTGATTCCGAGTCTCTCTAAAGGAGTGAGTAAATGAATCGCTTCGACATGACACCGGCCTCGGCGTTTCAGCCCACCCCCTTGAGCGCGGAGCGGGTGACCGCATTTCTGCGTTCGGTCTATGGCTGGATGTTCGTGGGCCTGGGAATCACGGCGGCCGTGGCGCTTGCGGTCGCGGGATCGCCGGCTCTGCTCCAGACGATCGTCACGACGCCGATGCTCTTCTTCGGCCTCATCATCGCCGAGCTGGCGCTCGTTTTCATTCTTTCGGCCCGCGTGCAAAAGCTCGCGCCGGCGACGGCTTCGGCGCTCTTCCTTGCCTACTCCGCGTTGAACGGCGCGACGATGTCCTTCATTTTCCTGGCCTATTCCGGCGCGTCGATCGCTTCGACGTTCGTCGTCACGGCGGGTATGTTCGGGGCTCTCGCGCTCTATGGCTCGACGACGAAGAAGAGCCTCGCGGGGCTCGGCCACTTCGTCGGGATGGGGCTCATCGGACTCTTACTCGCGATGGTCGTCGGGTTCTTCTGGCACTCGAGCGGACTGCAGTTCGTCATCTCGGTCGTCGGCGTCATCGTGTTCACGGGATTGACGGCCTGGGACGCCCAGAGGCTGAAGGTGATGGCGGCCTCGCTCCCGGAAGGCGGCACCGGGTCCTACGCGGTCGTTGGGGCGCTCTCTCTGTACCTCGACTTCATCAACCTCTTCCTCTTCATGCTGCGCTTCCTCGGCGGGAGAAGAGACTAACCGGCCCGCTTTGTCATTTTGAGGCCGAAGGGCGAAGAATCTGCCCTCCCTCATCGACGAAGGGCAGATCCTTCGCTTCGCTCAGGATGACAGGAAGGGAAGGTTATTCCGAAGGTCCGGCTCCTACGAGCGGCAGTCGTCCAACGCCGGCGTCGGCTGTAGCGCGGGGAACGGCCTCCTCTTCGGCGGGCTTCTCGATTTCTCCGGGGTTGCGGAAGATGTTGGCTTCGACGCCGTACTGGCGGTTGTAGAGGTCGGCGTACCGTCCGCCGCGCGCAAGAAGCTCCTCGTGCCGGCCGCGTTCTACGATCCGGCCTTCTTCGAGCACGAGGATCGTGTCCGCCCGGCGGATGGTCGAGAGACGGTGAGCGATCACGAACGTCGTGCGCCCCTTCATCAGCTCGGAGAGGCCCTGCTGGATCGCCGCCTCGTTCTCGCTGTCGAGTGACGAGGTTGCCTCGTCGAGGATCAGGATGCGCGGATCGGCGAGGATCGCTCGCGCGATCGCGACGCGCTGGCGTTCCCCACCCGAGAGCTTGACGCCGCGCTCGCCGACGACCGTTTCGTACTTCTCGGGCAGTTTCGCGACGAAGTCGTCGCAGCGGGAGATCTTCGCCGCTCGCAGGATCTCTTCGTCGGAGGCTTCCGGGCGGGCGAAGGCGATGTTCTCCAGGACCGTTCCGTCGAAGAGGAAGTTGTCCTGGAGAACCACGCCGAGCTGCGACCGGTAGTCGGAGAGACGAACGCCGGAGAGGTCCTTTCCGTCCACGAGGATCGTCCCCGAGGCCGGCCGGTAGAAGGCCGCCACGAGGCCGATCAGCGTGCTCTTTCCGGAGCCGGAGGGCCCGACCAGGGCCGTCGATGTGCCGGGTTTCGCGGTGAATGAGATGCCGTGGAGCACGGGAACGCCCGGTTTGTATTCGAAGATCACGTCCCGGAATTCGACCAGCCCCTGGATCGGCGGCAGGTACGCGCGCGTTTCGTCGCCGGCGTCCTCGGTCAGCTCGTTGCGGATCTCCCGGATCCTCTCCAGACCCGCGAAGGCTTCGGTGATCTGACTCCCGATCGAGACGATCTGCACGACCGGGCCGACGAGCATGGCCAGAAGCGCAGTGAACTGGAAAAGCGCGCCCATCGTCATGCGGCCGGCCAGCACGTCGTTGGACCCGACCCACAGGATCGAAACGGAGATCGCTCCGAAGAGAAGCGTCGAGAAGGCCGTCACGGCGGAGAAACCGGTCATGGTCTTCGCCACGTTGCGGAAGAGCCGGTGGACGCCCTTGGAGAAGACGAGCGCCTCCCGCCGCTCGGCCCGGTACGCCTTGACGACGCGCACCCCGGCAAACGATTCGGTCAGGCGGCCGGAGACCTCGGCGTTGATCCTGGAGCGCTGCCGGAAGAGGGGCCGCAGGGTCTTGAAGGCGTAGAGCAGGATCAGGCCGAAGAGAGAAAGGATCGCCAGGGCGATCCCCGTCAGCTTCAAGTTCAACGCGAGCAGGATGACGAGCGCGATTGCGGCCGTCAGGAGGCCTCCCACGACTTCCACGAGGCCGGTTCCGACGAGATTGCGGATCCCCTCGGCGTCGGTCATCACCCGCGAGAGGAGCGATCCGACCTTGGTCTGGTCGAAGAAGGAGACCGAGAGCCGGCCGACGTGCCGCTGAACGCGGCGCCGCATCTCCGTGATCGAGCGCTGGGCGGCCTTGCCGAGGACCTGGGACAGCGAATACGACGTGACGGCCTGGAGCAGCGTCGCGCCCGCCGCGGCGAGAACGAGAGTGGGAAGAAGCTCGCGCCGCCCCTTTCCGAGGACCTCGTCCAGGAGGTATCGCGGCATGAAGGGGATGACGAAACCGGCCAGGCGGTTGACGAAGAGAATCCCGAAACCCAGGGCGAGCCGGCCCTTGCGCGCCGCGACGAGATCTGCGGCGTCCCGCAGGATCGTGCGCAGGGGAGGGGTCTTCTTCTTCTTTTCCTCCTCGCCGCGGCCCCGGCGCCCCTCGCCCCGGGGAAGCCGGGACGTCACGCTCCCGCCCAACAGGCCGGTCCGTGCCATCTCTATTCCTCGCCCGGGATGCCCTGCCGGCCGAGGCAGAGTCCTGTTGTTCGATACGTCATGAGAACGCTAAAACAGACGTCCGCAACTCGGCATTTCGGCCAACGGCGGAGGGATCCTAATTTGACAACTATATTTTTCAAGAAATATTATTCTGTCATGGATTCGCCGCCCGAAATCCAGTGCATCACCGAGCGGGCGCATGCGGCCGAGGTCCTGCAACCGCTGCGCCTGGAGATTCTGCGCCTTACCCGCGATCCCACGTCAGCCTCCGAGATGTCCCAGAAACTCGGCCTCTCCCGCCAGCGAGTCAACTACCACGTACGTGTCCTGGCTCGAAGCGGGTTCCTGAAGCGGGCCGGACGTCGCCGCCGCCGCAACATGGTCGAGCAGCGCTACGTCGCTTCGGCCAGGGCCTTCCTCCTGTCGCCGGAGTTGCTCGGCGCCGTCGGCGCCGACTGGCGAAAGGTCGAGGACGCCACGAGTGCAGGCTACCTGCTGGCG
>DATIRW010000311.1:0-7058 GCA_035469365.1 Thermoanaerobaculia bacterium | reverse complement strand
TGGGCCGCGACGAGCAGGCCTCGCCCAGGATCGACGACGACACTGTTTCCCGGAGACACGCGCGCCTGCGCATCACCCACGAGGACGCCACGATCGAGGATCTCGGCAGCAAGAACGGCACGTTCGTGGAAGGCAAACGGGTCGGCGCAAAGGCGGTGCGCCTGGCCGCGGAAGACCAGATTCAGGTCGGCTCTGTGTTCCTGACCTTCCGGGTGCTCTCGCCGAAGAAATCTACTGCGACCCTTCGGGCACGTCGCCTGCGTTGACCCGGCTGCGAAGCCTGGCCGGGGCCCCGGCCGGAGCGACGGAATGGGAGGCGGGGAGGGCCCAGGGAAGATCCGGGGGCGGGCGGCGAAACGGCGTCATGCCGTGTGAGTTCGCGGTAACGGTCGGAGGGGACACAAATCGGAGTCGGCCGCCTTCCTGCCCGGTGCTGGACCTGCCCTTCCCCACCTCCTCTTGTTCTGTCTGACGAGGCGGGTTTGCCCGGGGTTACAGGATTTCGTGCCTGGTCCGAAAAAGGGCGCCAGGAATATGTCCGGGCAATCGTTGTTCCGGCCCCGGTCGCGGCCGAAAGCGCAGATCTCACGAAAGCGCGGAGCGACGACTACGGCGTCGTGAAGCGCAGCCCTGCGGCCGCTGGAGACCTCTCTTCGGGGGCCTCCGCCGGCACGGCCTCCGCATACTCCCCGTGGATGCCGGTGCCTTTTCCGCGGCGGCGCTCCAGCCGCTGCCGCAGACGATCGAGGAGGATGTAGAAGACCGGCGTAACGTAGAGCGTCAGCGTCTGCGAGAAGACGAGCCCACCGACGACGGCGAGGCCGAGGGGACGGCGCGACTCCGCCCCCGCCCCGAAGCCCATGGCGATCGGCAGGGTCCCCATCAGGGCGGCCATCGTCGTCATCATGATCGGCCGGAAACGCACGAGGCAGGCCTCGAAGATGGCGTCGGCCGGGCTCTTGCCTCCCCGCTGCGCCTCGATCGCGAAGTCCACCATCATGATTCCGTTCTTCTTCACCAGTCCCACGAGCATGATGATTCCGACGAAGGCATAGATCGACAGCTCCGTGCGGAAGAGCATCAGCGTCACGAGCGCGCCCACGCCCGCGAACGGGAGAGCGGTCAGGATCGTGATGGGATGGATGAAGCTCTCATACAGGATCCCGAGCACCATGTAGATGACGGCGATGGCGACGAGCAGGAGGAGCCCCAGTCCCCGCACGGAGCTCTGGAAGGCTTGCGCGGTTCCCTGGAAGCTAGTCTGGATGGTCGCAGGGAGATTCCGGCGCGCCACCGCGTCCACCGCGGCGACGGCTTCCCCGAGCGAAACGCCGGGCTTCAGGTTGAAGGAGATCGTCACGGAGGGGAGCTGCCCCGTGTGGGCCACCGCAAGAGGCCCGCTGCTGCGGCTGATCGCGCCGAGCGAGGAGAGGGGCGCGAGCTGGCCGGTGGACGCACGCACGTAGAGAAGCGAGATCGAGTTCGGATTCGCCTGGAACTCCGGGGCCAGCTCCATGATGACCTGGTATTCGTTGTTCGGCGCGTAGATCGTCGAGATCTGGCGCGTGCCGTAGGCCGTATAGAGCGCGTCCTCGATCTTCTGGGGAGTGATCCCGAGGGCGGCCGCCTTGTCCCGGTCGATCGCGAGGTTGATCTGCGGGTTGGACAGCTGCAGGTCGCTCGTCACGTCCTGGATGCCGGAGAGGCCGTGCATCTTCTGCTCGAGCTGCGGCGCGTACCGGTAGAGCTCCGCCGTGTCCGAGTCCTGGAGCGTGTACTGGTACTGGCTCTTGGTGAGGCTTCCGCCCAGCCGGATGGGAGGCGGCACCTGCAGAAAGGCTCGGATCCCCGTGAGCCTCGCGAGCTTCGGACGCAGGTCCGCGATGATCTCGTCGGCCGAGCGCTTTCGCTCCGACCGGGGCTTCAGCTGCCCCAGGACGATTCCGGAGTTGCCGACGCTGATGTTGCCTCGCGGGCCGCAGCTGGAAAGGACGTTGGCGATGTCGGGGTGGCTGCGCACGACCGCGGCGACTTCCTGCTGGTGCGCCTTCATCGCGGGGAATCCGATCCCCTGTGCTCCCTCGGTGAAGCCGAAGATCAGGCCCGCGTCCTCGGTTGGAAGGAAGCCCTTGGGGATCTTCACGAAGAGGTAGCCGGTCGCGGCGAGGACGAGGATCGAGAAGACGAGCACCTTGATCGGATGGCCGAGCACCGGCTTCAACGTCCTGCCGTAGAACGAGAGGATGGCATCGAAGCCGCGCTCGGTCACGCGGTAGAAGCGGCCGTGCGTCTCTTCCCGGGGAGGTTTCAGGAAACGGCTGCAGAGCATCGGCGTCAGGGAGAGCGAGACGAAGCCCGAGACGAGGATCGCGACGCCGATCGTCACCGCGAACTCGTGGAAGAGGCGGCCGATGATGCCGCCCATGAAGAGGATCGGGATGAAGACGGCGGTGAGCGAGAGGGTCATCGAGAGGATCGTGAAGCCGATCTCCTTCGACCCCTTGAGCGACGCCTCGAGCACGCCCTCCCCGTGCTCCATGTGCCGGACGATGTTCTCGAGCATCACGATCGCGTCGTCCACGACGAATCCGACTGACAGTGTCAGAGCCATGAGCGAGAGGTTGTCGAGGCTATAGCCCATCAGGTACATGACAGCGAACGTCCCGACGATCGAGAAGGGAAGAGCGAGCGACGGGATTACGGTCGCGGAGAGGTTGCGCAGGAAGAGGAAGATGACGAGGACGACGAGGCAGAGCGTCAGGAGCAGGGTGAAGCGCACGTCGTTGACGCTGTTGCGGATCGAGGCCGAGCGGTCGTAAAGGACGTGCAGCGAGGCGGCGGCTGGCAGCTGTTTCTGGAACGTCGGAAGGAGCCGCTGCACTTCCCCGGCCACGGCGACCGTGTTGGTTCCGGGCTGCTTGTAGATCGCCAGGGAAATGGAGCGCTCGTCGTTGTACCAGGCGGCCGTTTTGTCGTTCTCGACGCCGTCCACGACGCGGCCGATGTCGGAGAGGCGCACAGGTGATCCGTTTCGGTAGGCCACGATGACCGGCCGGTAGGCGGCGGCGTCCGTCAACTGGCCGTTGGCCTGGACGGTGAAGGAAGTCATCGCGCCGTAGAGGGTGCCCGTGGGGAGATTGACGTTCGACCCCTGCACGGCCTGGGCCGCTTCGTCGATGCCGATGCCCCGGGAGGCGAGCGCCCGCGGATCGAGCTGCACCCGCACCGCGTACTTCTGCGGGCCGAAGACCTGGACCTGCGCCACGCCGGAGACCGTCGAGATCCGCTGCGCCATCATCACTTCGCCGTACTCGTCGAGATCCGAGAGGGGAAGCGTCGCGGAAGTGAGTGTCAGGTAGAGGACCGGCTGGTCCGCCGGGTTGACCTTCTGGAAGGAGGGGGGGCTCGGCATGTTGGGCGGCAGCTGCCGCGCCGCGGCCGAGATGGCCGACTGCACGTCGAGGGCCGCGCCGTCCAGGTTGCGCGACAGGTTGAACTGCAGTGTGATGGCGGTCGAGCCCTGCACGGAGCTCGAGTTCATGTTGTCCAGCCCCGCGATCGTCGAGAACTGCTTCTCGAGCGGAGTCGCGACGGAGGACGCCATGGTCTCCGGCGAGGCGCCGGGCAGCGCCGCCGAGACCTGGATCGTCGGAAAGTCCACGTTGGGCAGGTCGGAGATCGGAAGGAGGCGATATCCCATGACGCCGAAGAGGAGGATCCCGATCATGACGAGCGTCGTCATGACGGGACGGCGGATGAACAGCGCGGCGATGTTCATGAGGCTTTCCCTTCCGTCTGCTTGATCTCCACCTTCGAGCCGGGCGCCAGCCGCAGCTGCCCGTCGGTGACGACCCGTTCCCCCGCCTGCAGGCCATTGGCCACGACGGCGAGCGCGCCATGCGTCCGGCTGACCGTGACGGGCCGCGACTCCACGGTCAGGTCGTTCCTGACCACGTAAACGTACTGCCCCGCCTGCCCCGTCTGCACGGCTTCCGATGGGACGACGATGGCGCCGGCCTCGGTCGCGAGCGTGAGCACGACGTCCACGTATTCGCCCGGCCAGAGGGCTTCGTTGCGATTGGAGAACGTCGCCTTCAAGAGGATCGTGCCCGTCGTCATATCGACCGCGTTGTCCCAGAACGTGAGTTCTCCCGTCTGCGCGGCGCCCGAATTGCCGGAGGGAGAGGCCGCCACGGAGAGTCTTTGCCCGGGCCGGCTGTGCCGCCGGATCGCCGCGAGCGAGGACTCGGGCACGGCGAAGGAGACGAACACGGGCTGAACCTGGTTCAGAACCACGAGCGGTTTGTCGTCGTTCCCCTTGACCTGGTTGCCGGGATAGACGAGGACGCTCCCGGCGCGGGCGGAGATCGGGGCCGTGACCGTGCAGTAGGAAAGTTGCAGCCTCGCGTTCTCCACGGCCGCCTCGTCCGCCTTCACCGTCGCGAGCGAGGCCGCGGCGGCGGAACGGGTCGTGTCGTACAGCTCCTTGGTGACGTAGTCCTTCTGGACGAGATCGGCGAAGCGCTTGACCTGGTTCTCAGACCACTCCGCCGTCGCCCGATCGCGCTCGAGCTGGGCGCGCGCCTGGGCGAGCATCGCCTCGTACGGGCGCGAATCGATCTGGAAGAGCAGCTGCCCCTTCGTGACGTCCTCCCCCTCCTTGAATCCGACCTTCGTGACTTCGCCGCCCACCCGCGCCTTCAGCGACACGGTCGATGAGGGCTCGACGTGGCCGATCGCGCGCAATTCCAGAGGCACATCCTGCCGCGCGGCGGTTCCGACGGAGACGGGGACGGATTCCTTCACAGCGCCCCGCGCGTCCTTCTTCGCGCAGTCGGCGGCGGTCAGGACGGCGGCCGAGAAAACGGCTGCCCGCAGGAGGAGCCGGACCCGGGTGCTCTCGACAATGTTGCTCATGGACTGCCCGTGTTTCCTTTCGCTGCCGGCGGCGGAGCCGTCGCTGGACCTGGAAGAGGTGCCAGGGCGCCGGTGTCGTGCGCGAGCTGGGCCATCGCCAGAAACCAGCTCGCGCGCGCCCTGACTTCCTCGGCGCGGGCGTTGGCGAACGCGGTCTGAGCGGCCAGGAGGTCCAGGATGCTCCCGACACCCGCCTTGTATCGGCCGAACGCGACTTCTTCAGACTGCTGCGCGCTCGCAAAGAGGTCCCGCGCCGTCTTGACCTGGTGGGAGGCCGTCTTCAAGGCGTAGTAGCTCGTCCAGACCTGGAGGATCACCTGGTCCGTCAGGGTCTCCACCTGCGAGCGCGCAACCTCTGCGTCCTCGCGCGCCTTGAGCGTGTCGTACGTGTTCCTCCATCCCGTGAAGATCGGGATCCTCAGCAGGATAGTCCCCTCGTACACGTCGGCATAGGGGACGGTCGGCGAGTTGTAGAAGTAGTTTCGATTGATCGTCCCGCTGGCGAAGAGCGACGGCAGGCCCTCCGCGCGGACCGAACGGACGTGGCTCTCCGCGCTCATGGCGGTCAGGCGGGCGGCGGCCAGGTCCGGCCGGTCCGCTTCGGCCTTCGCGATGAGGGCGTCGACGGTCTCTCCGACGGCATCCACGTCGACGTCGAGTGGCAGCTCCCCGGCTTCGACGGGGATGTTGGCCGAGACTCCCATCGCCGTTGCCAGCGATCCGCGGAGGATCTGGATTTGTCCTTCCACCGTCTGGAGCGCCAGCTCGGCCTGCGAGAATGCGGTCCTCGCCTGCAGCTCGTCGGCAATCGTCGCCACGCCGGCATTGTGGCGATCCTGCGCGGCATTGAGGCTCTCGCGCGCCGCCTTCAGACTCGCCTCCTGCGCCACCTGGAGCGCCTTGGAGGTCAGGTACAGGTAATAGGACTGCTCGACCTGGAGCGCGACGTTCTGAATCGCGGCGTTGTGCGCGTAATCGGCCGCGAAGAGGACGCGCCGGGCTTCCTCGACGTCCGCGCCGCGCCCGCCGGAATCGAAAAGAAGCCACGTCAGGCTGACGGAGGGGCCATAGGTCGTCTGCAGAAAGATGCTTCTCCCGCCCAGCGCCGCCTGCTTCTGGCGCGTGATGCTCCCGTCGAGCTCGATCGTGGGGAAGTACTCCGACCTCCTGGAGCCGAGGTCCGCGGACGCCGATCTGGCGAAAAACCAGGCCGTCCGGGTCAACGGGTTATTGCGCAGAGCCAGGTCGAGGATCTGGGAAAGGGAGAGCGTCGTGCCGGGCTGGAGGTACTCGGACGGGATCGCCGGCGCCGGCGGAGGGGTCGGAGCGGGCAGCCGCGCCTCGGAAACGGGCTGCCAGGGGCGCTCGGGAGCGGGCGACACTCCGTCGTCGGCCGAGCGGCCGGGCGGAAGGGACGAGCAACCGGCCACCGCCAGGAGGACGGCGGCGATTCCCGCAACAGCACGACTCTTCTTCATGCGCTCTGGCTCGCGATTCCCCGCGTGAAGGTTCCGATGATCTGCGCAACGAGGTAATCCAGCGAATCGTCCTCGCTTCGAAAACAGTTCGCGGCGCGGATCATGCCCCGAAAAAGCTCCGCGGCGATTCGGGGATCTATGCCGCGAAACTCCCGCGACTCGATCCCATCCACGATCGCCTTTCGGAAGAGGGCAATGATGTCTTCACGCCGCTGGCGAAGCTCTCCCTCTCGCATCGCGAACCGCCTCTCGTCGCTCTGGAGCAGGCTGAAGAGATGCCGGCGCTGCCAGGAGAACTGCAATGTCTCCCGGGCGATTCGCTCCAGGCGGCGCGTCGCGGAGACTTCTTTCGAGGAAGTCCGGACGAGCCTGGCATAGAGATCGTCGAGCGCTCGGAGGATGGTCTCGAAATAGAGCTCTTCCTTGGTCCGGAAATAGCGGTAGACCGTCCCCTTGCCGACACCGGCCAGCGCGGCGACGTCGTCGATCAGGACCTGGTGGAACTCCTTCTCGGCAAAGACCCGCGAAGCGGCCTGGAGAATCTCGTCCTTTTTGACGACCGTCTTGACGCGCGGCATCGGGGTATCCTATTTCGAAACTGACCGGTCAGTTCCATTATTTCTACGGAGGGGTCATGGAGAAGCTTGCGCCAGTCAAGCCGGT
>DATIRW010000310.1:0-14841 GCA_035469365.1 Thermoanaerobaculia bacterium | reverse complement strand
AGCCCGCCGAGATAGATGATCCTCTTCACTCCGGCCTTCCGGGCCGCCGCGCCGAAGATCCGCGCGGCCTCACGGTCGCGGGCCGCGAAGTCTTCGCCGCCCATGGAATGGATCAGATAGTAGGCGGCGTCGACACCCTGGAGGGCTCGAGCCACGGCCGCGGCGTCGAGCGCGTCGCCGGCGACGAGATCGGTCGAGGGCGCCGCGCGGCCGCGCAGCGACTCCGGGCGGCGGACAAAGCAGCGCAGCGCCGCGCCACGCCGCTCGAGCTCGGCGAGCAGCCTCCCACCCACGTAGCCCGTGGCGCCGGTCAGCAGGACCCGCGGGGCCGTCATGGCACGGACACGACGAGAGCCGAGCAGGGCTTCGCGCCGATCCTCCGGTAGCTGTGGGGCCGCGTCGAGTTGAAGTAGACGGAATCGCCGGCGTCCAGGACGTGGTCATCGCCGGCCACGCGCAGCGCCAACCGTCCCCGCAGGACGTACAGGAACTCGACGCCGGCATGATGGTGCGTGCGCGCCTTCTCGGCCGCGACGGGCTGGAAATCGGCCCAGTAGGCGTTCAGGCGGCGTTCGACGGCAGTGAAGTCGAGCGACTCGAAGAAGAAGGAGACGTCCCGGCCTCCGGGGGTTTCGGGAAACCGCCGGCGCTGCGAGCGCCGCACGATCGCGACGACGTTGCGCCTGCTGTCGTCGGAGATGAAGAACTCGAGGCCCACGCCGAAGACGAGCGCGATCCGCAGAAGCGTCGGGAGCGTGGGGAAGAGCCGTCCCCGCTCGATCTTCGAGAGCAGGGCCGCGGAGAGGCCGGTGTGGCGGCCGAGCTCGACCAGCCCCATCTTCTTCGAGAGCCGCAGGACGCGCAGCCTTCCCCCGATGTCATAGGCCCGGAGGCCCTCGTCGAGTGTCGCTGAAAGCATCCTTCTTTCTCCTCTTTGAGCCGCAGTCAAAAGAACGGCGGTTTTTCGACCGTGGCTCACACGAGATTCATTCTGCGACACTTTTTCCTTTGAGTCAAAGATATTTTCACTATTATCAAACCAGGAGGTGAAACGAAATGAAGAAGCTCGATGTGGTGGCGGCGGTTCTGACGGTGGTCGGCGCTCTGAACTGGGGACTGGTGGCCGTGGCGCGTTTTGATCTGGTGGCCACGCTCTTCGGTCTGCGGTTCGGGGAGGTCTCCGTGGTGACTTCATTCGTGTACGGGTTGGTTGGCCTGGCGGGCATCTATCAGGCGCTCCTCTGGAAGGGGATTCAGCGGCGGTGGAATGCACAGGGCTCTCTGGCGACGGCAAGGTAGGCCGGGGGCAAGCGCTCACCGGCCAGGACAGGCTCGCAACAACTTTCATAAGGAGAGAAGACAATGGACAACATCGTCGACACGGCTATCAAGGCGGGATCGTTCACGACGCTCGTGAAGGCAGTGAAGGCGGCCGGCCTGGCGGAAACCCTGTCCTCCCCCGGACCGTTCACCGTCTTCGCGCCGACGGACGCGGCGTTCGCGAAACTGCCTGCCGGAGCGCTCGAAGAGCTTCTCAAGCCAGAGAGCAAAGGCAAGCTTGCGTCGATCCTGACCTACCACGTGGTTCCGGGTCAGAAGTCGGCCGCCCAGGTGACCGATCTCTCCTCCGCGGCGACGGTCAACGGCAAGCCTGTTTCGATAAAGTCCGAGCCGGCCGGGGTTTTTGTCGGCGGCGCCAAAGTGGTGCAGGCTGACATTCTCGCCAGCAACGGGCTCATTCACATCGTCGATTCCGTCATTCTCCCCGCCTGACGACACCGCAGTCGGGCCGGGATGCGCCCTCCGATCCTCGCGAGAGGTTCGGGGGGCTTTCTCTTTGCAGGTTTTTCCTGTCGCCCGTCTTTCGATCTGCCGGAATCAACCATGCTCCCGGCTGAAGAGCGTGTCCGGCACTGTGGATCGACGAGACCGGTCTTGCTGAGATAATCGGCCCGGAAGCGCATGGGGCCTGGTGGCCCTCGCGGACTTCAAATCCGTCGGCGTCGCGGTTTTGCCGGGACGGGTCGGTTCGATTCCGACACGCTTCCGCCACCCGTCAGGAAGGACGCATCTCTCCCGGGATCCTCACGAATGCCCCCGGTTGCATGGCTTCCGGAGATGTGCCTTCGTAGAGCGAGGCGAGGACGTCGGCGTACTTCTGCTCGATGACGCGGCGCCTGGGCTTCAGGCTCGGAGTGAGCTCGCCCGATTCCACGGAGAACTCGGTCGGCAGGAGGGCGAACCTCCGGATCGACTCGTGCCTGGGGACCCTCGCGTTCAACTCGTCGACGGCGGACTTGACGAGGGCGCGGACCTTCTCTTCCGCCACGAGATCCGCGAGCGACTTCTGCTCGAGCCCGTTCTGCCGGGCCCACGCGCGGATCTCTTCCTGGTTGAGCGTGATCAGGGCCGAGCAGAACTTGCGCCGGTTGCCGTGAACGAGAACCTGATCGACGTAACGGCAGAGGAGCGCGAGGCGCCCTTCCAGAGCGCGGGGGGCGACGTACTTGCCTCCGGAAGTCTTGATCAGATCTTTCTTGCGGTCGGTGATCGTCAGAAACCCGCTCGCGTCGAGCTCGCCGATATCGCCGGTATGGAGCCACCCGTCGCGATCGAGCGCCTCGGCCGTGGCGTCGGGCCGGTTGTGGTACCGGCGCATGATGCCGCGGCCCCGCATGAGGATCTCGCCGTCCGGCGCCGTCCGGACCTCCGTGCCGGGAAGGGCGAGACCGACGCTCCCGAACCGGTAGGCGTTCGGCCGGTTGACGAACGTCGCCGCGCTCGATTCGGTCAGGCCATAGCCTTCCAAGATCAGGATGCCGAACGCATGGAAGAACTCCGCGAGGTCCCGGGCGAGCGGCGCGCTGCCCGAGATGAAGAAACGGACGCGCCCTCCGAAGGTTTTCCGGACTTTCCTGAAGACGAGCGCGTCGGCGATCGCGGCGGCAACAGCGAGGAAACCGCGCGGCTCCTGTCCGGCCTGCCGGAGCTTCGAGACTCTCGTTCCGATCCCGAGAGCCCAGAGGAAGATCCTGTGCTTCAAGCCGCCTGCCGCCTGACCCTGAGCCAGGACCTTGTTGTAGACCTTTTCGAAGATGCGCGGGACGGCGCAGATGAATGTTGGCCGGATGACTTTCAGGTTCCCGACGAGCCTCTCCACTCGGCCGTCCACCGCGGTCGGGAAGCCGATGGAGATCTGCGCGGCCTCGAGCACCTTGCCGAAGACGTGCGCGAGCGGCAGCCAGAAGTACTGCAGGTCGCCGGGTCCGATCAAGCGGAGCGCATCGATGGCCTCGGCCTCGTAGACCCAGCAGTCGTGCGTCAGCTCGACCCCCTTGGGCCGGCCGGTCGTTCCGGACGTGTAGATGAGAGTGGCGAGGGAGTCCGCTCCGATGCCGCGGACCACCGCTTCGTATTGCCCCGGGTGCGCCGCGTCATGCGCCCGGCCGCGCGATTCGAGGTCCGCCAGCGGGATCGTCCAGCTGTCCTCCCCGCCAGGCCCGTCGAAGAGGATGATGTTCCTGACGCCCGGCAGGTCCGCCCGGCGGCGCGTGAGTTTCGCGAGCAGCACGGGGTCTTCGACGAAGACGAACGCGGCCTCGCTGTCGCGGAGAATGAAGACGCAGTCGTCCTCGGAGTTGGCCGGATAGATCGTCGTCGTGGCCCCTCCGGCGCACATGATGCCGAGGTCTGCCAGGACCCACTCGACCCTCGTCGAGGAGAAGATCGCGCAACGCTCCTCCGGAGCGAGGCCGAGGGAGAGCAGCCCGCAGGCGATCGCGCGCACCCTGTCGCCGGTTTGCCGCCAGGACAGGGTCTTCCAGTTCTCTCCCTCGGGGTAGAGGAACGCCGGCAGATCGGGTGTCGCGCCGATCCGGCGCAGGAGCATCTGCGGGACCGAGCTGTCGGGGGGCTGGTCTGAGCGGACGGGTTCCAGCCGCCACTCGATATTCGCGGTTTTCATATTCATCCTTCCCACCGCCGGCAGGGAACGCGAGCGTTCCACCACGGCATCCTCCAGATTTCATACACGTCCGTGCCAACTGGCCCAAGATGTGTTCGGATCAGATTTTCGGCGGGCCCGAAGCCGCTTGAGCGCTCGCGGCCCCCGCTCCAGGGCCGGCGAGGGCCGAGGTTGGGTAAACTCGTCGCCCGCTTCGAGATAGATGATTTCTTTGAATCGAGGGGGAACTTGGGCGAGCGCGAGCAAGTCAGAAAAGAAACAGGGCGGGCGCCGCTCATCCAGGCGAGCGGCCTGTCCCGGACGTACCGCCTCGGCGCGGCCGCCGTGCCTGCCGTCCAGGACGTTACGTTGTCGGTCGGCGACGGCGAGTTCGTGGCGCTCCAGGGACCGAGCGGATCGGGAAAGACGACGCTCTTGAACCTGTTCGGCCTGCTCGACCGGCCGGACGCGGGGACGGTCGCGATCCAGGGAGAGGACGGCGAGTCCCTCTCGGAGAACGCGAAGTCGGACCTGCGGCGGGACCGGTTCGGATTCGTCTTCCAGACGTTCAACCTGATCCCTGTGCTCTCAGCCGAGGAAAACGTCGCCTACCCGATGGTGATCGCGGAAGTTCCCGATCGGGAGCGCCGGGAACGCGCCCGGGAACTGCTGCTTTCGGTCGGGCTCGGAGACAAGCTCGGTGTGCGGCCGGACCTGCTCTCCGGAGGCCAGCGCCAGCGGGTCGCGATCGCGCGCGCCCTGGCCAACCGGCCGGCCATCGTCTTCGCGGACGAGCCGACCGCCAATCTCGACTCGCGCACGGCCGAAGAAATCCTGGACCTCATGCGGAAGATCAACGAATCGAGCGGCGTCGCGTTTCTCTTCGCGACGCACGACCCGCGGGTCGTCGCCCGCGCGCGGCGGGTGATCCTCCTGCGCGACGGGCGGGTCGAGAAGGACTCCATCCCTTGAGCGCGTTCTCGCTCGCGTGGCGCAACCTCGTCCGCCAAAAGAGGCGGACGGTCCTGATGGGAGCCGTCGTCGCCTTCGGCTTCGCGGCGTTCGCGCTGGCCGGCGGTTTCATCGCCCAGTCCTTCGACGGGCTGAAGGAAGGCACGATCCGAACCGTCGGCCAGCTCCAGGCCGTGGACCGGCGCGCGGTCACGCGAACGGAGGAGAAGACACTGGAGTTCGGGTTGCGCGGCGCTTCGCGAGCCAGGGCCATCGCCTCGGGCGATCCGGCGGTGTCGGCGGTCCTGCCCCGGATCGACTTCGTGGGCCTGGCGACGAGCGGCGCCAAGTCGGTCCCGTATCTGGGCATCGGCGTCGATCCCGAGCCGGAGGCCGCGGCCACCTTCGCGCGGGAGCTCGTCGTGGCGGGAACGTACCTCTCGGGAGACGGGGGGGACGGTGTCGTCCTCGGCACGGGTCTCGCCTCGGCCCTGCAGGTCAAGCCAGGAGACTCGGTCACCCTGATGGCGACCACGCCCGACGGCTCGTTGAACGCGGTGGACGCAATCGTGACGGGGCTGGCGGACGTCCAGATCAAGGAGTTGAACGACCGGTACCTCGCCTGCGGAATCGCGCTGGCCTCGCGTCTCCTGCAGAGCCCGGAGACGGTCACCAAGCTCGTCGTGTTCCTGAAGCGCGGCGCCGACGAAGGGAAGACCGCGGAGCGGCTGCGTCTGGCCTTGAACGCGGCGGGCTACCCCGTGGCGATCCGCAACTGGCGCGAGCTCGCGGTCTTCTACGGGCAGGTCAAGCTCCTCTACATCGGGATCTTCGGCTTCGTCGGCGCGGTCCTCGTCGTAATCGTGATCCTCTCGGCCGCGATCGTGATGACCATGGCGGTGACCGAGCGCACGCGCGAGATCGGCACATTGCGGGCGCTGGGAACCCGCCCATCGGGAATCCTGAAGATGTTCCTGATGGAGGGGACGGCGCTGGCGATCGCCGGGTGCGCGGCGGGTATGATCCTCGCCCTTCTCGTGAGGGCAGTCCTGAACGCCTCCGGCATCATCCTGCCTCCGCCGCCCGGCGCGACGCACGGCATGCCGATCCACGTGCAATTTTACCCTCTCGCCTACGCGGCCGGCCTGTCCGCGATGATCGTCACGATGCTTGTCGCTTCCTACTTCCCGGCAAAAAGGGCATCGAGGTTGTCGATCGTCGAAGCCCTCGCGCACATTTGAGGAGAGGTATCAGGCTGAAGGTGTCAGGGGAAATGCGGGTGCCAGGTTTCAGGTTTCAGGTGTCAGGTTGGGCGAGGCTCCGGTCCCTGGCGTCTGACACCCGGCACCTGACACCTGCATTCTCCCTGGAACCTCTAACCTGACACCTGCTGATGATGGTCTCTACGCTTCTGATCGCACTGATGCTCCTCGGACCGGGAGCCTCCCCCGATGTGCAGTCCTGGCTCCAGGCCGCCGACGCGACACGGAATGCCTTTGACGAGGCGGTCATCACGGCGCGGGCGAGCCAGGTCGCCGACGGGAAGGTGACGGGGAGCGCCGACTTCGATGTGTACACGAAGGGACGCGACCGCGGCTTGATCGTCTTTCGCGGCGGGAGCAACAGCGGGCGCAAGGTCCTGACCGACGGTCCGCGCATGTGGCTCATCGTCCCCGGAGCGAGCCGTCCGATACCGGTTTCACCGAATCAGCGCCTTCTCGGAGGCGCCTCCATGGGGGACGTCGCAAGCCTGCGATTCGCCGAGGACTTCACGGCGGTCCTGCGTCCGGAGCCGGAGACCGTCGGGGGGAAGACCTGCCGCGTGCTCGATCTCGCGGCGAAGTCGCCCGGTGCTCCTTACCCCCACGTCGTGCTCTGGTGGAACGAGGCCGAGAGTCTCCCGGCCAAGGTCCTCTTCCATCTTCCGTCCGGGAAGGAGGCCAAGGAGGTCACGTTCACGAAGTTCTCGAAGAAGGCGGGAAAGACGATCGTCTCGGAAATGGAGATCCGGGATCTCCTGTCGCGAGATCCTCACGTTGTGACAAGGCTCGAGTACATCGACTACCGGCCGGTGAAGATCGACGACGCGGTATTCACGCCGGAGGGGGCGAGGAGTCTGTGAGGAGTTTTGTGATTTGTGATTACTTTCTCGTAGCGGCGATTCCGAACTGGATGAGCCTTTCGCCGGCGAGGCGGCCGGCCAGGCTTCCGAGCGCGGGATGGAGCATCAGCAGACGCAGAACCCGGCTCCACTGAAAGCGCCGATCCAACGAGTGCTTCCAGGCCCTGACATAGGCGGCGGCGATTTCATCAGGCATCCGACCGTCCGATAGACCCTGCGCGATCATGTCTCCCGCGAGGATTCCGGTGGCGAGGGCGGCCGACTGGCCTTGCCCTGAGAAGGGATCGAGGACACCGGCGGCGTCCCCCGCCATGAGAATGCCGTTCTCGACGGGGGGCTTGGAGGTGAAAAACACCGGGCCGGTGCCCATGAATCCCGTCGGTCCGGGGACGAGAGGAGCCAGGTGCCTGTCGAGGAATGGGTTGGACTTCCTGGCCTGCTCGCAAACGGCCTCCCAGCCGGGAGCAAGGCGGCGGCGCCGGCTCTCCGAGATGACCCCGGCCAGATTGACCGCGCCTCCTTCGACGCGCGAGAGACCGCAATAACCTCCGGCAAAGACGTACAGACGGACCTCTCCGGCGAGGGCGATCGTATCTGCGCGATAGTCCCGGCTCCATCCGAAGAAGCGCTGCCGGCCGCGGAGGAATCCGCGATCGAGCGTCCGATCGAGGGCGTCCCAGCGCCCCCAGGCCCCGACCGCGGCGCGCGCGAGGGTCTGTTCCTCGACCTGCTCCCGTGTGAAACGGACCCGGAATCCCGCTTCCCGTTCTCTTTCGACGGAAAGGACGCGCCCGCCAAACCGGACGTCGGCGCCCGCCTCGCGCGCAACCCGGGCGAGCAGGTCGTCGAGGAGGGAACGCGAGATCCCCAGGGCGGGCGCCGGCAGGCGAAAGCTCACGGCGGGGCCTCGCGGCGGGTGGAAGGATCCGCGCTCTATGCGCTCCGGCCCGTACTCCTCGACGGCCTGTCGCGCCCCCAATCGTTCGAGCAAAGGCAGGGCGTCGGAGGAGAGGAACTCGCCGCAGACCTTGGGCCGCGGGAACCGGTCCTTCTCGAGGAGAAGCACGCGGCGCCCCGCCCGCGCCAGCACGATCGCGGCGGCCGAGCCTGCCGGGCCGGCGCCGACGACAACCGCGTCGCAGGGAGATGTCACCGCGAGATCATGAGGCGGGAGGGAAAGACCAGCTCGACGCGGGCCCCCGGGAGAGCCTCGGCGGCGAACTGTCGCGCTTCCCGCGCCGTGTAGGCCTGGCGGACCGAGGCGAGGCCGTCCTCGAGCGAGACGCGGCTCTTGAAGGCAATCCGCCCCGCGAGCGAGACGAAAAGGAGAGGCAGGAGGCTTCGCCGGATGTCCAGGAGAGCGAGGCCCCCGCGCGCCACGCGGGAGAGCTCTCTCAGCAGCCGGACGTTCTCGGAGGGGGAGAAGTGATGGAAAAAGAGGGTCGAGACAATCCAGTCCGCCGAGCCGTCGGGGAAGGGGAGGGCAAACGCGTCGGCGGCCACCGCCGGGCCGCAGCCGTTGCGTAATCGGGCGCGCCCGGCGGCGAGGTGCCGCCATTGCAGGTCCAGGGCGACGACGGAGACCGGGGCCCCCGCTCGACCCAGCCTGTCCGCGAGATCGCGCGAGAGCGTCGCGGCTCCGGCGCCGACGTCGAGGACGGTGAACCGTGAGGTCCGGCGAGCTCGGAGCGTCGGCCGAATCCGCCGCGCCAGGACCCGCGCGTTTCCCCAGAACCGGTTGACGAAGTCGAGGTCCTCCAGCGACCGCGCCATTTCCTCGAGCGAGAGATCGGGCTCATCGAGCCGCTCGCGGGATGGCCGTCGTCGAGAAACGAAGAGCGTCAACTGTTGGAGAGGACCAGCGCGCTGTTCTTGGACCCGAAGCCGATGCAATTGCAGAGAGCGTGCTCGAAGGACGTGGCCCGCGCCTCGTTGGCGACGTAGTCCAGGTCGCAGTCGGGATCGGAGTGTTCGAGGTTCACGGTTGGCGGGAGAAAAGAGTCCCGCATCGCCAGGAGCGTCGCCGCGACGCCGGCCGCGCCGCAGGCTCCCTGCGGATGGCCGATCATGGACTTGATAGAGGAGCCCGGCAGCACGGCGGCGCGGCGGCCGAAGGCGCGGCGGACGGCGCGGGTCTCGACGCGGTCGTTCAATTCCGTCGAGGTGCCGTGGTAGGCCAGGTAGTCCACAGCATCGGGACGCAGACCCGCCTCCTCCAGCGCGAGCGACATGGCGCGCGCCGGCTCCTCGCCCGTTTCGTCCAGCCGGACCCGATGGTGCGCGTCGCAGGTCGCACCGTATCCCCGGATCTCGCCGTAGATCTTCGCGCCTCTGGCCCGGGCGCGCTGCGAATCCTCCAGCACGAACATCCAGGCTCCTTCGCCGAGCACGAATCCGTCACGGTCGGCGCAAAACGGTCGGGACGCGCGCGGCGGGTCGCTCTCCCAGCCCGTCGAGACGATGCGCATCATGACGAAGCCTTCCATGATGCCTCGCACGACCGTCGCATCCACTCCGCCGCAGAGCAGGACATCGTCGGTCCCGAACTTGATCGAGCGGAAGGCGTACCCGAGGGCGTCGGTGGAAGAGGCGCAGCCGGTCGAGACCACGTGAGAGGGACCTCGCAAACCGAAGTGCATCGAGATCTCGGAGGAGAGAGTGCCAATGGTGCCGGAGGCGATCGAGTAAACCGACGCCTTCTTCACCTGGTTCGTGTAGTAGAGGTGGTACATCCGCTCCGAGAACTCGATCGGGCCTCCCCCCGTCCCGAGAACGACGCCCAGCTCCCGGCGCTGGGAGAGTGTCAGGGAAGCCGCGTCGATGCCGGCGTCGGCCAGCGCCTCGGCCGAGGCCGCGATCGCCATCGGCACGGCGCGCGAGACGTGCCTGGCATCCTTGGCCGCGACGTGCGCCGCGGGCTCGAAATTCTTGAGCTCCCCGGCGATCGTCGTCGGCAGGCCCTCGGGGTCGAAGAGCGAGATGCGCCCCACGCCGCTCCGGCCCTCGCGCAAAGCGCGCGCGAACGCCTCCCTCCCGTTGCCGTTGGGCGAGAGGCATCCGATCCCGGTGACGACGACACGCCGCATGGCGCCGCGATTCTAGCCTGTGCGCTCCGATGCGGCCGCCCTCTCAGGGAGCCTTTAGCCGAGTACGCGGCGCTACGACGGCGCGTTCCGGGCGAACCACCGATCGAGCAGTCGAAGCAGGACAAGCGGCGCCGACCGGACGAGAGCGTCGGCGTGGAGCGAGCCCGGTAGGTCCAGGTGCACGTGGTCCACCGGCGGCGCCGCGGCCTGCGCCAGGGTCCGTCCGTGGGAGGGGTCCACGAGCCAGTCTCCTTCCGCCGTGACGATGAGTTTCGGAATCGTCAGCTGCGCCAGCGCCCGGCCGATCCGGGGCTTGGGCGCGAGCAGCCTCCGGCCGGCGATCCTCGGCATGCGCAGGACATGGCGCAGGCGAACCTGGCGGGCGGCGCCGGGCTTCCAGGGACGCGGACGCAACGCGGGAACATGCGCCGGGGAAGAGATCAGGGCGAGGGCGCGGCACGGCGGGCGCGGGTGCCGCGCGATCGCCTCGGCCGCGATCGAGCCGCCCAGCGAGAGGCCCAGCACCGCGTAACGCGAGTAGGGCTTCCCTTCGCCCACGAGGTCTTCGACGACGGCGAGGAAGTCGTGCGTCTCGGAAGGGCCGAAGGTGTACGCGCCGCTGCTCTCCCCGTGGCCGCGGAAATCGATCGCCGCGACGTCGTAGCCGCGCCGGACGAAATGGGTGGCCAGGTAGAGGTTCTCCTTCGCCCGGCGCACGCGCCAGAATCCGGGAGCGAGCACGAGAATCTCCCGGGAGGGGCGGCGCCACCACGTATACGCGATCGTCACGCCGTCGGACGTGCGCACCCGCCGGTCCTCGGTGACGCAGGGGACACGTCTTGCGATACGGGTTACAGGAGAAGGCATTCGACTGTGGCTCCCTCGGGCTGCGGCGCGGCGCCGGCCGGGACGAGAATCAGGGCGTTGGCGCGCGCGTGGGTGGCGATGTCGTGGCTCCCGGCGGAGGTCAGGGGCTCCACGAACGCGACCCCGCCCGCGTTCTCCAGAATCGCGTCGCGGTAGGTCTCGCGCTTGCCGCCTGGCGGCAGATCCCTCGCGAGCCGGGCGGAGGCCCGCGGAGCTCCGGGGCTCGGGTCCCCCTCGAGGCGGCCGAGGGCGTAGCGCACGAAGACGTGAAAGCAGACCGAGCTCGACACGGGATTGCCGGGAAGCCCGAACCAGAGCGTCGCGCCCCTGCGGGCGAACGCGACCGGCTTGCCGGGCCGGACCGACACGCCGTGGAAGAGGATTTCGAACCCCTGCCGGCGCGCGATCCCGGGCAGCAGATCGAAATCCCCCGCCGAGACTCCGCCCGAGGTGAGGAGGACATCCTCTTCCTTGCCGGCCGAGTCGAAGAGCGCCGCGACGCCGGCGGCCTCGTCCGTCACACGGCGCCGCGCCGCCGCGGCCCATCCCTGGGCGCGGCAGAGCGAGGCGAGCATGGGACCGTTGGAGTCGCGGATCTGCCCGGGCCGCGGCTTCTCGGCGGCCGGCACGAGCTCGTTTCCGGTGGCGGCGATCGCCACGCGCGGCCGGCTGAAGACCGTCAAGGTATCCGCGCCGGCAAGCGCCGCCAGCGCGACGTCTCCCGGCGTCACGCGCCGTCCCGCGGAGACGATCCGAGCGCCTTCCCGGATGCTCTCTCCGCGCCGGCGAAGGTGGGCCCCGGGTGCCGGCGCGATGTCAAAACGCACTCGGCCCTCCTCGCGCTGCGTGCGCTCGACGGGAATCACGGCCTCGGTTCCCTTGGGAAGGGGCGCGCCGGTCATCACGCGGACGGCCTCGCCGGGGGAGAGCGGGCTCGGAAGGGCGCCGCCCGCCGCGACGGGCTCCGCGCGCTCGTCGAGCGCCGCTCCCGGCAGCGAGACGTCGGCCATCCTGACGGCATAGCCGTCCATCGCCGATGTCTCGAAGGGCGGCCAATCCGTGTCCGAGACGACATCCCGCGCCAGGACCCTTCGGAGCGCCTCCTGGAGAGGAATCTGTTCCTCCCCTCGCGGGAACGTGTTTCGCGCGATGATCGCCAGGGCATCCATGACGCTGATCACGCCTGCATTCTAAGGGGCTCCCTCTATCCTCTGCCCCTCCTTCGGATTACGATTCCATGACGCTGCTCAATGGACAGGAAATACGAATACCGCGGCGATCTGGCCGTCACTCCTCTGGCGGAGATCCTGGCGACGATCCACCGTTACCGAGTCCCCGGAATCGTGAACGTCTCGGGGGACGGCCGGGCGCGCCGGATCGTGGTGGACGACGGCTCCGTGATTTTCGCGACCTCCAACGAGAAGGGCCTCGGGCTCGCCGCGTACCTGCTCAATCAGGGAGCTCTCGACGCCGAGACGGCGCGTGAGGTCGAGGCGCGCCAGGCGCGCGACGGGCTCAAGGTCGGACAGGTCCTGCTGCAGATGGGAGTCGTGACGCCCGAGAGGTTGAACGCCGCGATCGCGGGCCAGGTCCGCGAAATCCTCCTGGGCGCGCTCGAATGGGAGGCCGGAGACGTCCTCTTCGAGATCGGCGCCCGCCGGGCGTCGGACTTCGTCCGGATGGATTTTCCGCTTCCCGACGTCATCCTGGAGGGCATCCGGCGCGCCGCGAACGTCAAACGGCTGATCCAGCGTCTCGGCTCGGCGCAAGGGATTCTCGAGAGGACTCCCGGCGCGGCCCTCGACTTCTTCTCCGCTGCGGAACGGGCCTACTTCGATACCGTGGATGGAAAGACTCCGCTCCAGCAGCTCTGCTCGCGCGGGCCCGGAGGCCTGGCGGAAAACGCCCGCTTGCTCTACGCTTTCTTCTGTCTCGGTCTCCTGCGGCGGGCGCGCGCGACGACTCCCGGCCGGAAGAAGATCCAGTACAGAACGGAAGGAGGGAGCCTGGCCTGATGTCTGTCATTCTGAGGCCCGAAGGGCCGAAGAATCTGCTCCGATGGGAAAGAGAGCGGATCCTTCGCTTCGCTCAGGACGACAACTGAAGAGAAGAGCGCATCGTTATGCCGCTTTACGAGTACGTTTGTCAGGAGTGCGGGCGCAAGACCGAGGTCTTGCAGCGCCTGCGGGAGAGGCCCCTGAAGATCTGCCCGCACTGCGGCGCAAAGAATCTGAAGAAGGCGTTCTCGGCGCCCGCAATCCAGTTCAAGGGAAGCGGCTTTTACATAACCGATTACGCCCGCGGGACGAACGCCGGCAAGTCCGGGACTTCTCCAAAGGCGGAGCCGGAATCGAAATCCTCCGAATCAAAGCCCTCCGAAACAAAGCTGGCGGAATCCAGGCCCGCCGGATCGACGAAGAGCGACACGAAGTCCGATTCGAAAAAGGAATCCAAGAAGAGTCCGTGATTGGCGATTCGTGAACCAATCACAAATCACCAATCACAAATCAGAGCTTCAGGCTCTTCAAATACTCCCGGAACCGTCCGCCCAGGTCCTCCCTCTTCAGAGCGAACTCGACCGTCGCCTCCAGAAACCCCAGCTTGTCTCCGGCGTCGTAGCGCCGACCCTCGAAGAGATATCCGTCGATCGGTTGCTCCTTGAGGAGCGTCTTGAGCGCGGCGGTGAGCTGGATCTCGCCCCCGGCGTCGGAAGCCGTTGCGGCCAGGATTCCGAAGATCTCGGGCGGAAGCAGGTAGCGGCCGATGATCGCAAGGTTGGACGGGGCGGTGTCGGGATGCGGTTTCTCGACCATGTCCGTGATCTCGACCACGCGGCCGTCCTCGGCGAGGGGCCGCGCGCCGACGATGCCGTACTGGCGGGTCTGATCGCGCGGGACCTGCTGAAGAGCGATGACGGGGTTGCCCCGCCGCTCGTAGACCCGGAGCATCTGGCCGATGCAGGGCTCCTGCGCGTCCACGATGTCGTCCCCCAGCATGACCGCGAAGGGCTCGTCTCCGACGAGGTCCCGGGCCTGGAGGACGGCGTGCCCGAGCCCGAGGGCGGACTTCTGCCGGACGTAGGAGATCCGGGCCAGCTCCGAGATCTCGCGCACCTGCCCGAGCAGGTCGCTCTTGCCTCTCTCCTCGAGCATCCGCTCGAGCTCGAACGAAGTGTCGAAGTGGTCCTCGATCGCGTTCTTGCCACGGCCGGTGACGATGACGATGCGCTCGAGGCCCGCGGCGCAGGCCTCCTCCACGACGTACTGAACCAGGGGCCGATCCACGAGCGGCAGCATCTCCTTGGGCTGCGCCTTCGTAGCCGGCAGGAATCGGGTTCCAAGGCCCGCGGCGGGGAAGACGGCGACGCGAATAGGGGCTGGCATCGATGCGAGATCCTACCCGATCGGGGAAGGTGTCAAGGTCGAAGGTGCCAGGTTGAACGCAGGTGTCAGGTGCCAGGTGTCAGGTGCCAGGGACGGGAAGTTCGACACGGGCCCAACCTGACACCTGATTCCTGATACCTGACACCTGCATTCTCCCTGACACCTCAAACCTGACACCTAGTCTTGCTAAACTAGACAGTCCCATGTCGGACGACACCTTTTTCCGCCACCTCACGGAACAGCTCGCGTCGCGCGGGCGCCTCGCCCTGGCGACGGTCGTCGAGACGAAGGGATCGGGGCCGTCGAGGATCGGACGGCGGTTCCTCATCTTCGAGGACGGGAGCTTCGCGGGCACGATCGGCGGAGGGCCGTTCGAGGCGCTCGTCGTCGCGGACGCCGGCGCTCTCTTCCGCGATGCAGGGGCGGAGCGCCTGATCAAGTGGTACGACTTCTTCGACCGCGAGATCCGCTCCGGGGAGGAGCGCGAAC
>DATIRW010000309.1:0-2579 GCA_035469365.1 Thermoanaerobaculia bacterium | reverse complement strand
CATTCGGACCAGTTCTCGCTCGGGGCGATCCTGTACGAGATGGCGGCGGGGAAGCGGGCCTTCGACTGGGCGACGGCAGTCCAGACACTCTCGGCGGTGATCCAGGACGAGCCCGAGCCCCTCTCGGCTGCCGCGCCGAAGACACCTGCCAACCTCGTCTGGATCATCGAGCGTTGCCTGGCCAAGGATCCCGAGGATCGGTACGCCTCGACGAAGGACCTGGCGCGGGACCTGGCCGCGTTGAGCGACCATGCCTCCGGAATCTCGGTCTCGGCTGTCGCGCAGCCGGCGCCCCGCCGCTTCCGGCCTTCCCGCGCGCTGCTGGCCGGCGGCGCCCTGGCGGCGCTCGCTTTGGCGGTCCTGACCTTTTTCGCGGGCCAGAGGATCCAGGCGCGCCGCGACCGTGAGGCGCCGCCACCGCTGACACGGACACTCACGTTTCGCCGGGGCTTCCTGACGGGCGGGCGCTTCGCTCCCGACGGCCAGACGATCGTCTACTCCGCGGCATGGGACGGGAAACCGAGCGAGATCTTCACGACGCGCGTCGGCAGCGTCGAGTCCCGGCCGCTCGGCATTTTCCCCGCGGGGATTCTGGCGATCTCTTCGGCCGGCGAGCTGGCCATCTCGCTCGGCTGCGAGAACCGCTGGGAGCCGTGCGTCGGCACGCTCGCGCGGGTTCCGCTCGCCGGCGGTACTCCCCGGGAGGTCCTCGAAGGCGTCGGCTCGGCCGACTGGTCGCCGGACGGCAAGGAGCTTGCCGCGATCCATACCGTTGAAGCGGAAGACCGCATTGAGTATCCGATCGGGAAGGTGCTGTACAAGACCGCGGGCTACCTCACGGGCTTGCGGGTTTCGCCGAAAGGGGACTTGGTGTCCTTCGTCGAGCATCCCCAGCGCGACCAGCAGCGCGGAACCGTGTGCGTCGTCGACCGCACCGGCCGCAAGAGGGACCTGACGGGAGAGTGGCGGCAGCTCTTCTCCACGTTCTGGAGTCCCACGGGAGAAGAAGTCTTTTTCAACGGCACCAGGCTGGGCGAGGAACAGGAGACCTGGGGCGTCAGCCTCGCGGGCCGCGTGCGCGTGGCCGCCTGGATTCCCGGCCTGGACGACATCTCGCGCGACGGCCTGGTTCTGGACGTCGGCGAGTATCACCACATACGCCGGGACATCCTTGGTCTGATTCCGGGGGCTACCAGAGAGAGCAACCTCTCCTGGCTCGGAGACTCCGCCGCAGCCGCTCTCTCGCGGGATGGGCGCACGCTTCTCTTCTTCGAATACCTGTGGACGCGGTCTTCCGCCGAGATCTTCGAGACGTACTTGCGACGGACGGACGGCTCGGACGCCAAGTTCCTGGGAGTCGGCAAGGCGCTCGCGCTCTCCCCCGACGAGAAGTGGGCGCTCGTGGCCCGCCCGTCCCCCATTCCTCATCTCACTCTGCTTCCGACGGGAATCGGAGAACCGCGAGACCTCCCGTCGGGAGGCGACGTGGAATATCACTGGGCCTCGTTCTTCCCGGACGGCCGGCGGATTCTCATCGCCGCGCAGGAAAAGGGGAAACCGCCTCGCTCGTACATTCAGGACCTTTCCGGAGGCCCTCCGAGGCCGTTCGCCGAAGACGGCATGCGGGCCACGCTCGTCTCGCCGGACGGACGCGAGATCGCCGGCTCGACGCTCGAGGGCCTGCACCTCATCTATCGGGCCGACGGAGAAGGCCGGGCCCGCGCCATCGTGGGGGCCGAGCCCGGAGATTTCCTGGTCGCCTGGAGCGCGGACGGCAAGACGATCCTCGTTCGAGGAATCGAGACGCGCCCGCTCACTCTCTACCGCATCGATCTCGCGAGCGGACGGCGGGAGCGGTGGAAGGAGCTCTCCCCTCCGGACATGGCGGGGTTCGTCGAATTCGGATCCGGGCCGATGGGAGCGCGCGTGACCCCGGATCTCCAGTTCTACGCCTACAACTTTTACAGCGACCTGGAGAACCTGAGGGTGACGGAGCTCGGGAAATCCTGGTGGAAATGAACGGCTGATTCGCCTGAACCGTTCCCGCGTCTTTCAATTCGGTTGCGATTTCCTGATCGAAATCCGGTTTGCTTCTCCTCGGTTCGCGGCGTAAGAAATGTCTGGCTGTGGGCCGTAGGGAAGAAGAGTCCGGTGAGCGTTGTGATCGAATGGTCATCGACCGTTCACGAAGCGAAGCGTAGACAAGGCGAAGACATCCGAGGGAGGACCAATGAAAAGGCTTCCACTTCTGGCGGCGATCGTCGTGGGCGTGCTCGCTCTCGCACCGGGACGGGCGACCGGCTGCGGCGACAAGTTCGTTCTCATCGGCGGCGGAGCGCGCGTCAACCGATCGAAGTTCCCTTCGCGGGTGCTCGTGTTCATGAATCCCGCTTCACGGATTCCGGCGGCGGAGAAGGAGTTCCACGTCGAGGCGACCCTGGCGGCGGCAGGCCACAAACCGAAGGTGGTGGAGAGCGTGGCCGAGGTGGAGAAGGCGCTCGCGTCGGGTCAGTACGACCTCGTGCTCGCCGACCTCGCGGACGTCGCCATGCTGCGGAAAGAGTGCAGCTCCAGCGCTT
>DATIRW010000308.1:0-2332 GCA_035469365.1 Thermoanaerobaculia bacterium | reverse complement strand
AGCACCTGGAATCCGTTGCAGATGCCGAGCACAGGGCCGCCGGCCCTGGCGAAGTCCGCCACGCTCTCCATGACCGGCGAAAACCGCGCGAGCGCTCCCGCCCGCAGGTAGTCGCCATAGGCGAACCCTCCCGGCAGGATGACGGCATCGGCGCCCCTGAGGTCGGTGTCCTTGTGCCAGACGTACTCGGCTTCGCAGGCGAGCAGTTCTCGGGCGATGTGGAAGCAGTCGGCTTCGCAGTTGGAGCCGGGGAACACGACGACGGCGAACTTCAAGATTGTGCCCGCACCCGCCGCGATCGACTCCGGCCGTCCCGCGGATCTTTTCCGGCGAATGCTTCGTCATCCCTCCTCCGCGATGCCTCCGACATCGCCGTCGTCGGGCTTCCTCGCCTCGCCAAAAAATCTCTCGCGGGAGCAAACGGCTGCGCGGCATTGAGTTTCAGCTTTACGAGAAACAAACGGCTTCTCACTGTTGGCCCCCGGGCTGCGGCCGGGTGACCGCGTCGGGTCCGGGCAGGATCCTCACGTCGTATCCCTCGATGACGGTGTTCGCCAGGAGCTCCTCGGCCATCCTCCGTGCGTCCTTCTCGACCTCCGACGCATCCGATCCCTCGACCTCCAGGAAGAAGACCTTTCCAGCACGCACGTCCTTGACCGCGCGATGGCCCAGACGCGCGAGCGCCGCCGCGATCGCCTTGCCCTGAGGGTCCAGGACGTCCTGGCGCGGATAGACGCGGACCTCGACTCTCATGCGTCGAAGGTCTCGAACCCCAGGATCTGATCCGCGATTCCGGCGTCGGCGGGACAGCCCGCGCGCTCCAGGGCTTCGGCCAGGGCGGCGAGCGCGAGCGGGGGGACGTTGTTGGTGCGCGAGAGATGGGTTGCGACGACCCGCTTCAGGCTCGCACCGGCCGCCCGGCGCACCGCGTCCGCCGATTGCCTGTTGGAAAGATGCCCCCAGCCTCCCGAGATCCGCTGCTTGAGCGGCCAGGTATAGGGGCCGTCTCGCAGCATGTCCTCGTCGTGGTTGAATTCCAGCAGAAGGGCGGTCGCGCCGCGCAGGAACGCCACGAAATCCTCTTCGGCGCGCCCCAGATCCGACGCGATGACGACCCGCGCTCCGTCCCCCTCGAAGGCGTAGGCGACCGACTCGTTGGCGTCGTGCGGCGTCGCGAAGGCGCGAAACGCGAGGTCCCCGATTCGCCCCTCGCGTCCCCCTTCGATCCGGACAAACGGCGAGAAGAGATCTCCTTCCAGGCCGATGGCGTCCGCCGTCCCGGCCGTCGTGAAGATCGGGCACTCCCAGCGGGCCGAGAAAACCAGAGCGCCGCTCGAATGATCGTTGTGCTCGTGGGTGACGAAGACGCCCTGGATTGTCTCCGGCTCCATCCCCCGGGCCGTCATGCGCCTCTCGATTTCCCGCGCCGAGAGGCCCGCGTCCACCAGCACCCGCGTCCCGCCCGACTCGACGACGCAAGCATTGCCGCCGGAGCCGGATGCCAGGATCGCCACGCGCATGGACAATCAGAATAGCAGGTGTCAGGTTTGAGGTGTCAGGGGAAATGCAGGTGTCAGGTTTCAGGTATCAGGTTTCAGGTTAAGCATCTCGCTTCGCTGCTTTCTTCCCTGACACCTGGTACCTGGCGCCTGACACCTGCATTCACTTTCCCCTGACCCCTACTACTCCTTGCCGGTCGAGCCGAATCCTCCCTGGCCGCGAGAGCTCGACGGGAGCTCTTGAACTTTCTCGAAGCGGGCCCTTGCTACCGGCGCGAACACGAGCTGCGCGATGCGATCTCCGCGCTCGAGCGTCACCGGCTCGGATCCGAGGTTGGCGATGATCACCTGGATCTCGCCGCGGTAGTCGCTGTCGATCGTGCCCGGAGCATTCAGGAGAGCCAGCCCCTTGTCGTGCGCGAGCCCGCTCCGCATGCGCACCTGCCCCTCGTGACCGCGGGGAATCGCGACCGCGATCCCCGTCGGAACGCGCGCCCGCCCGCCCGGCAGAATGAGCAGCGAGGCCTCGATCGCGGCCCGCAGATCGCATCCCGCCGACCCCGCCGTCGAGTACGCGGGCAGCTCCAGCCCCTCCCCATGCCTCAGGACCTTGATCGGCACGGCAATGTCGGCCACGACAGCGCATCGTACTCCGATGAGATTTGCTCGTCCCGGTCGTGCCCAGCCCCCGGTCGCGGCGCGCGTAGTCTCCCGAAGTAACCGAGAGGCTATGAAAAGGACACCGCTGTTTTAGCCTTCGTCCTCAGCATTCAGAAAAGGAGGAAGGTCTATGTCACAGACGGCGTCCGGATCGAAGGATAGCAGGCGGGTGA
>DATIRW010000307.1:0-2746 GCA_035469365.1 Thermoanaerobaculia bacterium | reverse complement strand
AGAACACTCCGCCGGCGAGCCTTACGGCGACGACCGCACCATCGTCATCCTTCGCCGTTTGCCGGTGATGTAGACCCGGGTCCGGGCGGGACTCGAGACGGAGCGCCGATGAGTCGCCTGCTTGTCGAGGGCGCGACACTGCTCGGCCTGGCCGACCGCAAGGACATCCGGCCCGCGACGGATCTCTACGCGGAGGTGGGAACGATCCGCGCGACGGGGGCGGACGCGCGCCGGCTTGCCGCGCTGCCGGGAGAGCCGATCGAGATTCTGGACGCGCGCGGCAAGTGGGCGCTGCCAGGCTTCGTCCAGGCCCACCTCCACCTCTGCCAGACGCTCCTGCGCAACGGACCCGAAGGTCTCGAGCTCCTGCCGTGGCTGAAGACGCACGTCTGGCCGGGCGAAGCCGCCCACGACGAGGAGACGATGGCGGTCTCCGCACGCCTCGGCCTCTCCGAGTGCCTCGCAGCCGGCGTGACGGCCATCCTTGACATGGGCACCGTCCGCCATTCCGATGCGCTCTTCGATGCCGCGGCGCGAGCCGGCGTCCGTTACGCGGGCGGCAACGTGCTCATGGACGACCCGGAGACGACGCCGGAGAACCTGCGCGCTTCCGCGCGCGAGGGACTCGCCGAAACCGAGCGGCTGCGGATCGGCTTCCACGGAAAGGAAGACGGAAGGTTGCGCGTCGCCGTGCAGCCGCGTTTCGCCGTCAGTTGCACCGACGGGCTCCTGCGCCGCGCGTCACAATATGCGGCGGACGAGAGCCTTCTCATTCATACCCACGCGTCGGAAAACCGCGGCGAGGTCGATCTCGTTCGGCGCCGCACCGGCCTGGGCAACATCGCCTACCTCGACGGCACCGGCCTCCTGGCCGGGAGGACCTGCCTGGCGCACGCGGTCCACACGGACGCCGGAGACTGGGAGATTCTCCGGGCTCGGGGAACGAGCGTCGCCCATTGTCCCACCTCCAACATGCGGCTGGCGTCCGGGGTCTGCCCGGTCCCGGAACTTCGCCGCGCGGGCGTGAACGTGGCGCTGGGCTCGGACGGAGCGGCCTGTAACAACTCGCTCGATCCCTTCCGGGAGATGCGGCTGGCCTGTTTCCTGCCTCGGACCCGCCGGACACCGGAGACGCCGGAAGGGGTCTCCGCCTTCGAAGCTCTGCGGATGGCTACGTGGGATGGAGGGCGTGCTCTCCACCTCCCGGGCCCCGAAGGCCTCCTGCCCGGCGCCCGCGCGGATCTCGCGATCCTGGACCCGGAGGCGGGATGGTCGCTTCCCGACGGCTGGTCCGACGAGCCCTACGGCGCCGTCGTCTATTCGATGAGCCCGGCCAACGTCTTCGCGACGGTCGTGGACGGCATCGTCCGCTACAAAGCCGGAGACCCCACCGTCTCCGGCTTGAAGCCGACGGCCCAGGAGGTGCGCGCGGCGGTTCGGAGCCTCAAGTCGCGCATGTGACCGTCGTTTCAGGTTTTCAAGTTTCAAGACGCGCGACCCGGCGACCGTTCTGAAACCTGGAACCTGAAACCTGGTTAAGTTTCCCGGCTCTGGATCTCCAGCCGCTTGATGATCTCGTGCAGGGTCGTGGGCTTCAAGCGCAGAAGTTCCGCGGCGCGCTTCTGGACTCCGCCAGTTCGGCGCAGCGCTGTCCGGACGAGGCGCCGCTCGTAGTCTTCGACGAGGTCCTTGTAGGTCGAGCCGTTCTCGGGGAGGCGCACGGGCAGCTCGGCGCGGTCCGGCTGCAGGACGCTCTCCGGAAGGAGGTCGAGCCCGATCAGACCGCCCGAGCAGAGGACGACGGCCCGCTCGATCGCGTTCTCCAGCTCCCGGACGTTGCCCGGCCAGTTGTAGTCGAGCAGGGCGCGCAGGGCGTCCGGGTGCAGGCCGGAGATCGTCTTGGAGTTCTCCGACGCGTAGAGGCGGACGAAGTGCTCGGCGAGAAGCGGGATGTCCTCGCGGCGCTCCCTCAACGGAGGGACCGGGATCGTGATGACGCAGAGGCGGTAGTAGAGGTCGTCGCGAAAGCGTCCTTCCGTGACCATCTGCTTCAGGTCCACGTTGGTCGCGGCGATGATGCGCACGTCGGCCTTCTGGGTCTCCACCGAGCCGACTCGCATGAACTCCTTCTCCTGGATGACCCGCAGGAGCTTCGCCTGGGTCTCCAGGCTCACCGTGCCGATCTCGTCGAAAAAGATCGACCCTCCTTCGGCCGCCTCGAAGAGCCCCTTCTTGTTGGCGACAGCTCCGGTGAAAGCGCCGCGGACGTGCCCGAAGAGGTTCGACTCCAGCAGGTCCGTCGGCATCGAGCCCGAATTGACCGTGACGAACGGCGCGCCCGAGCGCGGCGAGTGGGTGTGGATCGCCCGCGCCACGAGCTCCTTGCCGGTCCCGCTCTCGCCCTCGACGAGAATCGTGGACTTGGAGGGGCCTGCCAGGCGCACGAGCTCGAAGACCCGGCGCATCCCTTCCGACTTTCCGACGATGCGGCCGAGGCCGTAGCGTTTGGAGAGCTCCTGCTTCAGTCGCCGGTTCTCTTCCGTCAGCTGGCGCTTCTCCGCGCCCTTCTCGACGGTCAAGAGAACTTCCTCGTTCTGGAAAGGCTTGGGAATGTAGTGGAACGCCCCTTCCCTCATCGCGTCGATCGCGCCTTCGATCGAGGAGTACGCGGTGACGATCACGACGACCGCGTCCGGGTCGCGGCTGCGGATCTCGCGGAGCACCTCGAGGCCGGAGCGGTCGGGAA
>DATIRW010000306.1:0-12153 GCA_035469365.1 Thermoanaerobaculia bacterium | reverse complement strand
TCGGTCGCGTAGACCTTGGCCATCGAGGCCTCCCGCGAGATCCGCACGCCGGGAATCTCCGATCGGGCCGCGGCCCGGTATGTCAGCATTTTCGAGGCCTCGATCTGGACTCGCATGTCCGCGACCTGAAAGGCGATGATCTCGTGCTCCGCGAGCTTCTTTCCGAACGTCTCGCGCGTCGCGGCGTACTCGACCGAGGCCTCGTAGCAGGCGCGGGCGATCCCGATGGCCTGCGCCGCGATGCCGATGCGCGAATGGTCGAGGGTCTTCATCGCGATCGTGAAGCCTTCCCCCTCCTGTCCCAAGCGGCGGGACGCGGGCACCCGGACGTCGTCGAAGTACGCGGCCGCGGTCTTCGACGCCCGCAGTCCCATCTTCTCTTCCGGGGCACCGACGCGGAAGCCGGGGTCTTCCGAGGAGACCAGGAACGCGGTGATGCCGCGCGTTCCCGCGGCCGGGTCGGTCATCGTCATGACGAGATACCACTTCGCCTCGCCAGCGTTGGTGATCCAGGCCTTGGCGCCGTTCAAGACGTAGGAGTCGCCGTCGCGGACCGCTCGCGTCTTCTGATTGGCCGCGTCCGAGCCCGACTGCGGCTCGGTCAGGGCGTATGCCCCGAGCGCCTTCCCGGATGCGACCTCCGTCAGGATGGTCCTCCTCTGCTCCTCGGAGCCGAACTTCCAGAGCGGATAGCAGAAGACCGAGTTGTTGACGGAGACGATGACCGCCGTCGAGGCGCAGACGCGGGCCAGCTCCTCGAGCACGAGAATGAAGGAGAGGGTGTCGGCACCGGCTCCGCCGTATTCCTCGGGCACCATCATGCCGAGGATTCCGAGCTCCGCCAGGCCGGCCAGGACCTCTCTCGGAAAGCGCTCTTCGCGCTCCCGCTCGGCAACTCCTGGAGCGATCTCGGTCTGCGCGAAGTCACGCACCGCGTCGCGGATCCGGGCCTGCTCCTCCGTCAGCTCGAAGTTCATGGCGTCCGCGCCGGACCGGACGGGCCGGGAGCAGCGGGCCCGCCCGGGCCGCGGCCCCGGCGGCGGCGGCGGAAGCGCCGTCTCCGGCGCCCCGCCTGCGGTCTCGCAGCCTCCTCGGACGCCGGGCCTGCCACCGGCACGGCCGGCGGCTGCGGGCGGCGTTCCCGCGCCGGCGGAGCAACCCGCTGCGGCGGGAGCGCCGCGGGCCTGCCGGGCGCCGGAGCGGGGGACTCGCGGCGGCCCTCGCGCCTTCCCCGGTCGCCGCGGCCCCTGCGGCGTCTCTTCTCGCGGCGCGGCTCGAGAGTATCCACCCACCCTTCCTCGAGATGCCGGAACGTCACCACGATTTCGGGACGGCCCGACCGCGAGCGCAGGAAGTCCACGATCCTCGACCGCAGCGCTGCCAGGGGATCGCCGGAGAGCGACGGAATCCGCTCCGCGTCGAAGAGCATCATGCGAGTCCAGCAGACTCGCTTCATCCGGCCGTCCGGCGCCTCCAGGACCATGACGAAGACGTCGCGCTCGTGGTCGAGCGTGTACTCGCGGAAGGTGAACTCGGGCAGGGCCTCGCGGCAGAGGGTCTTCAGGAGCTCAAGGTTCTTCTCGCCCCCCTCGAGCGTTTGTTCCATCGAAACCACGCGATCCCGGAACAGGCGTGTCTGCGGCATGGGTCTAACGGAAGAGTTGAGGGTCGGAAGCCAACATTGGAGCCGCCTCGAGCGTCTCGTTTGGGGACTCTCGACCCTGGACTCTCGACTCTTGACTCCTTTTCATCCGATCATCACCCCGGCGTCCTTGAAGATCTCCCTCGCGATGATCAACCGGTGAATCTCGCTCGTTCCTTCGTAGATCTCCGTGATCCGGGCGTCGCGGAAGTTTCGCTCGACCGGGTACTCCTTGGTGTAGCCGTATCCTCCATGGATCTGGAGCGCCTTCGTGGTCACCCGCTGCGCCATCTCGGCGGCATAGAGCTTGGCGACCGCCGCGTCGAACCCGTAGCGTCCCCCCGTCCTGTTCGCGGCGTCTTTGGCGGCGGCGGCCCGGCGGGTCAGGAGACGCGCCGCGTCCACCTCCGTCGCCATGTCGGCCAGATAGAACCGGATGGCCTGGAAATCCGAGATCGGCTTTCCGAAGGCGTGGCGCGCCTTCGCGTACGCGAGGGCCGCCTCGAGCGCCTCGGTCGCGATGCCGACGGCCTGCGCCGCGATTCCGATGCGCCCTCCGTCCAGGGTGGACATCGCGATCTTGAAGCCCTCGCCTTCCTTCCCCAGGCGGTCCTCGGCCGGCACCTCCACGTCCGTCAGGAAGATCTCGACGGTGCCGGAGGCGTTGACGCCGAGCTTGACCTGGTGATGCGAGCGATCGAATCCGCGCGTTTCGGTGTCCACGAGAAAGGCCGAGATCCCCCGCGCCTTCTTTTCCGGATCGGTCATCGCGAAGAGAAGGCACACGTCGGCGGCCTGCCCGCAGGTGATGAAGACCTTCTGCCCGGAAATGCGGTAGCGGTCCCCTTCGCGCACGGCCCGGGTCTGCTGATTGGCCGCGTCGGAGCCGGCGTTGGGCTCCGTCAGCGCGAAACAGCCGAGCTTCTCGCCGCGAGCGAGCGGCTGGAGAAAGCGCTTCTTCTGATCCTCGTTCCCGTACTTCTCGATCGGATCGCAGACCAGGGAGTTGTTCACCGAGAGGATGACCCCGGTGTTGGCGCAGACGCGCGAGATCTCCTCGATCACGATGGCGTAGGACACGACGTCCATGCCGGAACCGCCGTGCTCGACCGGGACCGAGACTCCCGCCAGCCCCAGCTTTCCGGCCTCGTGGAAAACGTCCCTGGGAAACTCGCCGCTCTGATCGATCCGGGCCGCCCCGGGTCGCACGACCTCCTCTGCGAACTGCCGCACCGTGGATTGGAGCAGCTCCTGGTCTTCGGTGAGGTCGAAGTTCATCGCGGCCGGAGTATACGGCGGCTCACGGCTCGCGGCTCGCGATCCCTGAAATGAATTCGAGGATCCGCCCCGCGTAGCGAGGCCAGGACGTCTCACGAGCGGCGCGGTCGAGTCCGGGAGCATAAGCGGAGGGGCCGCGAGCGAGGATCCGCGCGACTGCGTCCGCGAGCCCGCCGGCGTCGCCGGGTGCGAAGAGCTCGCCGGTGACCCCGGGCTCGACCATGTCCTTCAATCCGCCCACGGCCGACGCGGCCACCGGGCGGCGCGCTCCGATCGCACGCGCCGCGATGGCGCTGCCGGAGATCTCCCGGTATGGCAGGACCACGACGTCACAGGCCGCGAGCCACATCCCCATCTCTTCTTCCGACACGTACTGATCCTTCCAGAGAATGGACCCGGCGACGGGGCTCGCCTCGCGCAGCCGGACGAGATTGCTCGCGTCGGGAAACACCTCGCCAACGACCGCGATGCGCGCGCCCGACTCCCGGGCAATCCTCGGGGCCGCCTCGAGCAGCGTTTCCACCCCCTTGTAACGCCGCACGAGGCCGAGAAAGAGAGCCAGAGGCCCGTCGACGCCGAGGCGGCGCCGTGCGTCGACCCGGTCCTGGCCGGGATCGAACGCGGGAAGCGGAATCGCGGCCACGGGCCGGCGCGGAAAACGGCGGGAAAGCTCGTCGCGGTTCTCCGACGAATGGACGACGAAGGCGTCCGCCGCCGAAAAGACTCCGAGCGTCAGGAAACGCCGGAAAGCGCCGCTCTCGTGGTCTTCGAGGTTGTGGCAGAGCAGCACGCGCCGCGTCTGCGGGCGGCGCCTCGCGAGGTGACGGAAGAGCGCCCGGACGGGAAGCCCCCAGAACGAAGTCCACCAGGCAACGATGACGGCGCGCGACTCTCTTTGCGCGATCCGCTCAGCCGCGCGCCGCCAGGAAAGGGGCGAGAGATAGTCGAAGACGGGCGTCGCGGGCGCTTGTCCGAGTCGGAGGTCGCGGCTGAACCGGCGGGGATCGAGCCAGCGGGGATAGGGACGCGAGTAGGTCAGGTAATCGACGGAAGTGAGGCGGGAAATCTCCTCGGCCAGATGACGTGTCTCGTGGGCGATCCCGCCCCGGTCGGGAGGCGCCGGCCCGAGGATCGCGATCGGTCCGCCGGCCTCCGTCAACGCCGCGGCTGCACCGAGCGGGCCGCCGGGCAGATCTCGGGAAAACCCGCGGCGAACTGGATCCCTCCGAGCAGGTGCTCGAGGAAGAGCGGCTCGGCGTAGCTCTCCCGGGTGTGCCCCAGGGCCGTGTACCACGCGCGCCCGCCGTCGTGGAACTGGCACCAGGAAATCGGGTGATCGCTCCCCATTTCGCCGCCGGAGTAGGTCTTCTCGTCGAGCACCGCCAGCACATGGACGCGGGCTCGCGGGTCTTCCCGGAAGTTGTACCACTCGTCGGTCCGATCCCAGAGCGAGGGCAGCCCGCGTGTCGAAGCGTGGACCGGATCGGCGATCGCGATCGTCGCCGGCTGGATCGCGGGATGGCTCTTGAAGTACGCGCCGATGAGCTCCCCGTACCACGGCCAGTCGTACTCCGTGTCGGCGGCGGAATGGACGCCGACGAAACCGCGCCCCTTCCGGATGAAGCGCTCGAAAGCCGCCTGCTGGCCGTCGTCCAGGACGTCGCCGGTCGTGCAGAGGAAGACGACGGCGGCGTACGGCGCGAGCGCCGCATCGGTGAAGACCGAAGCGTCTTCGGTCGCGTCCACGGCGAAGCCCCGCTCACGCCCGAGGCGCTTGACCGCTGCGATGCCGTCCGGAATCGAATCGTGACGGAAACCCGCCGTCTTCGAGAAGACCAGGATGCGGGTGCCCGGCTCCCCCGCTGGCACGCTCGTGAAGAGAACGCCGAGTGCGGCCACGACGGCGAGACCCCTCATGTCCGTCGGGAAAGCCATAGCCCCTTCAAGTATTCCCCTTCCGGGCACTCAAGGGAAACCGGATGATCGGCCCCCGCCCCCTGCCGTGCCGTGATCGAGAACGAGACTCCGGCGTCCACGCCGGCGGCGAATACGATCTTCTGGAAGAGGTCCGCGCCGACATGACCCGAGCAGGAGCACGTGAGGAGCCACCCGCCCGGCCGGACGAGATTCATAGCGAGGCGGTTGACGTCCTTGTAGCCGCGTGCCGCCCGGTCGAGGTCCCCGCGTCTCCTGGCGAAGGCGGGAGGATCGCAAACGACGATGTCCCAGCTCTCGCCCGCCTCGACGCGGCGGCGCAGGTCCTCGAAGACGTCGGCCCGGACGAAGTCGCTGTCTCCGGCCGGAAAACCGTTGGACCGGCGGTGCTCCCGGGCAAGATCGAGCGCCGCCTCGGAGGCGTCCACGTCCACGGCGCGCGCGGCCCCTCCCGCCAGAGCCGCCACGGAGAAGGCCCCGCTGTAGGAGAAGAGATTCAGGACGGTGCGGCCGGCCGCGAGGGACCGGAGCCGCATGCGATTGTCGCGCTGATCGAGAAAGAAGCCGGTCTTCTGTCCGCGAGCGATGTCCGCGAAAAAGGTCAGACCATTCTCGGTGAACGGGATTGGACGGCTCGAATTCGCGCCCTCACCCCTTCCCTCTCCCGGGGGGAGAAGGGGAACGCCGCGATCGCGGATTGAACCCGTGCGGCGGACCACGATTTCTCGCGGCGAGAAGACGTCTCGGGCGGCCGCCATCAGATCCGGTTCCCACTTCTCGGTGCCTTCGGTCAGGAGTTCCAGGACGGCGGTGTCGCCGTAGATGTCCATCAAGACTCCAGGGCACAGGTCCCCCTCGGAGTTGATCGCGCGGAATCCGGTCGTCTTGGGTCCAACGACCTCTCGTCGCAGCCGCCGGGCGGCCTCGAACCGCTCCCGGAAGAGGGACGCATCGGGAGGCCGTCCGTCGAAGGTCCACAGGCGGGCCACGATCTGGGATTCCGGCGAGTAGCTCCCCCAGGCGAGAGGCGTGCCCCGGGAGTCCACGATCTCGGCGTGGCCGTACGACCCATCCCCTTCGAGCGAGGCCAGCGCCCCGGAAAAGAGCCACGGATGGCGCCGGGCCACGGAGACCTCCCGCCCCGGCCTGAGCCTCAACCGGATCATTCCGTCAGCGTTCCCTCAACGCTCCGATCCTCGCCTCCGTACACAAGACAAACGCATCTGATCTCCTCCTTCGCGGCCCCGCAAGGGGCCCTTTTTTTCTCCTACGGTTGGTTCGGCGACCAGTCGTAGGCGAGGAAGTCAGGATCCTTCGTGAACGTCGCCAGCCAGGATGCGGTTGACGCGTCCCGGGCGTATCTCGAGACGAACTTGAGCAGGGTCCCGCCGTCCCGCTCGAATTCCTTGCGGTTCCAGTGAAAGATCTTGGACAACGCCACGCGCCCCTGGGAGCGGTCGACGACGTTCTTGGAGGGATCGTTGAAGAAGGCGCGACCCTGTCTTTCGAGCGTCTCGTTCAATCCAGCCGCCGTGTAGGCCCGGGGCGCGAGCGGCGGGCACGACCTGGACGCGCAGACGATCGCGAAGTGGATGCGAGCGTCCCGCATGCCGCGCAGCCTGTTCTCGATGTCGTCGAGGGTGAGCATCTCCCCTCCGACGCGATGCTTCAACCTGTTGAAGGCGCCTGAGATGTCCGTAATCTTCCTGCCCGGATTCTCCAGCAGCGTTTCGATCGCGATCGCGTTGTACGCGTTGATGTAGAACGCCTTCTTCTCGTCGGCGGTCATCGCCGCCGGCGCCGCGTCGCCGAGGTTCGAGAGATAGGCGGCCAGCCGCTTGCGGTCCTGGCCGTCCGCCCCGGCGTAGTCGAAGCCCCCGTTCCTCGCCCGCTTCTCGAGCACCGCGTCGAAGGGCGCCGGGTCGGGAACGCCGGATGCCAGGGCCGGCAGCTCGAGGGCAAAGCAAAGAACGAGGACGGAGACGAGGCCTTTCACGCCGGGTTCCGCGTCGTCAGGTCCGCAACCCCTGAACGATGCCATAGGCGATCGCGCCGATCGCCCCGGCCATCGGGATCGTCAGGATCCAGGCGTAGACGATCCTCTCGGCCACGCCCCACCGGACGGCGGAGAACCGCTGCGTGGCACCGACTCCGATGATGGATCCCGTGATCGTGTGCGTCGTCGAGACGGGGATCCCCCAGACCGACGCCAGGATGACCGTCGCCGCTCCGCCCGTTTCGGCGCAGAACCCGGAGAAGGGCTTGAGCTTCGTAATCCGCGTCCCCATCGTCCGCACGATGCGCCACCCTCCCGTCAGCGTTCCGAGGCCGATCGCGGCGTGCGCCGAGAGAATGATCCAGATCGGGACCTCCTTCAAGTCGGGCATGTACATGAAATGAAGAGGAGACGCGTTGTCCGCGAAGAGCTTCCGGTTCGCCACGAGGAGTCCCGCGATGATGCCCATGGTCTTCTGGGCGTCGTTGGTGCCGTGAGACAGCGAGAACGCGGCGGCGGAGCCGAGCTGCGCCCGGCGAAACCAGCGGTCCACCGATCCATACGGCACGTTCCGGAAGATCCAAGAGACCGCCGTTATCATCGCGAAGCCGAACACCATGCCGATGAGCGGTGAAAGGACGATGAAGGACAACGTCTTGACCCAGGCCATGCCCGGCACGATGGCGCGCACGCCCACGTGCGCCACCGCGGCTCCCGCGTAACCGCCGATCAAGGCGTGAGACGACGAGGACGGAATCCCGAAATACCAGGTCAGCAGGTTCCAGACGATCGCCCCGATGAGGCCGCCGAGCACGATGTCGGAATTGACGACCCGGACGTCGATCAGTCCGCTCCCGATCGTCTTCGCGACGGCGGTCCCGAACGTGAAGGCCGCGACGAAATTGAAGAACGCGGCCCAGATGACGGCCATCAGCGGCGTGAGGACGCGCGTCGAGACGACCGTCGCGATCGAGTTGGCGGAGTCGTGCATCCCGTTGATGAAATCGAAGGTCAGGGCGATCGCGATAATGACGAGGACGTACGTCATGAGTCGTGATGCGTCAGGCGTCAGGTGTGAGGCGAGGCACGAACCGGACCTTACGCCTTTCGTGCTAGGAGTGCTTGAGGACGACGCTTTCGAGGAGGTGAGCCACCGCTTCGGCCATATCGATGCATCTTTCCATGTTGTCGTAGATGTCCTTCCACTTGATGACTTCGATCGGCGCGATCTGCTCGGAGAAGAGCGAAGCGACCGCCGCCTGATAAGCGATGTCCCCCTCGTTCTCGAGCTGCTTCATCCGGATGCAGTGCGCCACGACCCCTTTCTGGCTTCGCAGGTCGGCGACGGCTTCCACCATCTCGCGAGTGATCTCGACGATGATCTCGGAGAGTCTCCGGGAGAGCGGGGTGGGCTCGGAGATCTTGAAGAGCGCCAGGCGGCGCACGGTTCCGTCGATCAGGTCGATCACGTCGTCCAGCCGCACCGCAAGCTGGTGGACGTCCTCCCGGTCGATCGGCGTGATGAACGTCCGGTCGATCCCGCGCAGGATCTCGTGTGAGATCTCGTCGCACTCGTGCTCGAGACGCTTGATCTGGTCGGCGACCGTGGCGACCGGCGCCTGTCCGTCGAAGAAACTGTTGAGGATGCGCGCGCTCTCATGGATGCGCCGCGCCATGTCGCTGAACCGGTCGAAGTACTTCTCGTCCCGCGGTAACAGATTGAGCATGCTCCCCCTCACCTCCCCCACCGCTTCTGAGGAGCGGAGAGGAAAGACGGCCTCCCGAGAAACGGCAGCCATGCTATCTCACTGCCAACCCGGCAGCGAGATGCAGCGCCTAGGAATCGGAATTGCCGGCGTCGCAGTAGTGGCTGAGGGTGTCGAGGAGCACGTTCAGGTCGATCGGCTTGGAAATATAGCCGTCGGCTTCGAGCCACAGAGCGTGCTGCTGGCTATCGGACTTCGCGGAGACCACGACGACCGGGATCTTCGCCAGGTCCGAGTCCTGCCGCTGCTCGTAACGAAACTGCCATCCGTTCATGATCGGCATCATCAAGTCGAGGAGGATCACGGACGGGCGAGTCCCTCCCCGCAATCGGCCGAGAGCCTCCAGGCCATTGCGGGCGCCGGTCACGCGATACCCCTCCGACTCGAGGACCTCGGACAACGAATGAAGCAGCTCGGGATCGTCTTCGACGACAAGGACGCTTCCACGCATGCGGGCTCCTCCTCGAGGCCCTCCTTCGCTCTTGACGCGCCTGGGTCCGGCGTGACCCCCGGGTTTCCGCGCGCCTATTCTACTCGGCGCGTCCGCGCTCCTGCGTATCGCCTCAGCGCCCCGCCGGCAGCCGGATCCGGAAGAGGCTTCCCTGCCCGGCCTCGCTCTCGATCTCCACGGTTCCCCGGTGCAGATGAACGAGATGCTTCACGATCGCGAGGCCGAGTCCCGTGCCGGGCCGCGTCTTGGATCGCGAGCGGTCGACCTGGTAGAAGCGCTGGAAGACCTTCTCCCTTTCCGCTCGCGGGATCCCCGCCCCGTTGTCGGAGACGGAGAAGCCCGCCCAGCCCGGGCCGCTTTCGGCGCCGAGCCGGACGGTTTCGCCTTCCGGCGAGAACTTGATCGCGTTGTCCAGGAGATTGCGGGCGATCTGGAGAAGCCGGCGCCGGTCGGCAAACATCGAGGCGTTCGCGTCTCCCGTGACGGCGATCCGGACGCGGCGCCGGGAGGCGTCGGCGGCCAGGTCCTGTGCGACGTCGCGCAGAAGTTCGGTCACCGGCACGGCTTCCAGCGTCAGATCCACCGCGCCGCTCTCGATCTGCGCGAGATCCATCAGATCGTCGATCAGCTCCTTCATGCGGGCGGACTGACGCTGGATGAGTCCGACGAGCTCCCGGCGCTCGGATTCGTCCGGCGCCGCTTCCTCGAGCGTCTCGGCCGCGGCAGCGATCGAGGCGATCGGGGTGCGCAGTTCATGCGAGACGTCGGCGACGAAGGTGCGTCGCATCGACTCCGTGCGCTCCAGGCGCGTCACGTCCCTCAGAACGCCGACGGCGGCGGCGCGCGACCCCGCGGGCAGCGGCACGACCAGCACCTGCCAGACGAGCTCGTCCGCGAGCCGGACCGTCGTCTCCGCTCCCTCGCCGGACTTGAGCGATGCCTCGAATACCTCGTAGAGCGCGCGGAGACGTACGACGTCGTAGAGCGCGCGTCCCGCCGGAACCGGCACGCCAATCATCTGCGAGAACCGTTCGTTGGCCTCGAGGACGTGAAGCCGCGAGTCGAGGATGACGAGGCCGTCGGGGAGCTTTTCGAAGACCTGAGCCGTCAGGCGCCTCTCGGCTTCGGCCCGCTCGGCCGCGCGCGCGAGCGAATCCTTCATTCTCTGAAGCGCCGCCACCAGGAGCTGGACCTCTTCTCCACCTTCCCGCGGCAGGTCGCCCGGCATCCCCGCGGCGATCGCCGAGGCCGCCCCGGTCAGGCGCGCGATCGGCTCAGAGAATCGCCGCGAAGCGGCCGTGCCGATGGCGAAGAGGAGAACGCAGGCAAGGACAACCGCGCCGCGCGCCGACCAGAGATAGCCGCTTTCGAGTTCCCGGACCTGGGCCGCCGCGACCGAGATCCGGAGTACGTTCCCGTCGGAAAGCAGCCGGGCGAAATAGAAGCGGTTCTCCTGCTCGGTCGCCGAGAACCGGCGGGAATCTCCGCGCCCGGAGCGGTGGGCCTCCAGGACTTCCGGCCGCCGGGCGTGGTTCTCCATCTCGGGAACTTCGGACGGCCGCAGGTCCGTGTCGTTGGAGACGCGCCCGTCGGGGCGAATCAGGGTGATGCGGCAGTCGAGCTCGCGGGCCGACCTCCGCAAGAACGCGTCCAGATTCTCGGGCGCGGTCCCCCGCATGTCCTGCGCCACGTGACCGATCTCCCGCTCGATCCGCTCCGTGACCCTGTCCTCGACGGCCCGGTGCAGCGTCGCGTCCATGACCAGGATGAGCGAAAGCGCCGCCGCCGCCGCGAGGACGCCGAAGAGCACCGTGAAGCGGGAGCGGAGTCTCATGGAAATTGTGATTTGTGATTTGTGAATCGTGAACCGAAAGCGAGCACCGATGGCACGTCAGGGGGATTGCGTGTCGCGGTAGCGGTAGCCCAGGCCGACGACGGTCTCGATGCGCTCGTCGCCGAGCTTGCGGCGGAGCGACCGGATGTGCACGTCCACGGTGCGCGTCTCCACGTCCGCATCGTAATCCCAGAGGCGCGCGAGGATCGCGTCGCGGGTGACGACCCGGCCGCGGCTCCTGATGAGGAGCCAGAGCAGATCAAACTCCTTCTTGGTCAGGTGGACCCGCTCGCCGCCGACGCGCACCTCGAAGCGCGCCCGGTCCACGTGGAGCGGACCGTCGTCGAAGACCTCCTCGTCGGAGGTCTCGAAGGACGCCACCCGGCGAAGCTGGGCGTGCACCCGGGCGAGCAGTTCCCGCATCGAGAATGGCTTGGTGATGTAGTCGTCGGCGCCGATATCGAACCCGAGCAGCTTGTCCCGCTCCTCGACCCGCGCGGTCAGCATGATGATCGGCACGCGGCGCGTCTCGTCCGCGCGGCGCAGCTCCCGGCAGAGGGCGAGGCCGTCGATGTCCGGGAGGTTCAGGTCCAGGATTACGAGATCGAACGGCTTCTCCTGGAGGGCCGCGAGGGCCGCCAGCCCCGACAGGTAGTGCTCCACCTGGTAGCGCTTCTCCTTGCGCAGGTTCAGGCGGATCGTGTAGGCAATGTCCGCGTCGTCCTCGATCAGAGCGATGCGCTTGACCGCGCCCCCATCCTTCGAGGACGTCGGAGACTCGCCTCGCCCGCGCGAAGCGGAAGCTCTCACCGCAGCCGCCTCAGCCGAACCGCCCGGTGATGTAGTCCTCCGTGATCTTCTGCCCCGGGTTCGTGAAGATCTTCTCCGTGCGGTCGTGCTCCACCAGGCGGCCGAGCATGAAGAAGGCAGTGTACTCGGAGACCCGGGCGGCCTGCTGCATGTTGTGCGTGACGATGACGATCGTGTACTGCTTAACGATGTCATGCATCAATTCTTCGATGCGCAGCGTGGAAATGGGGTCGAGTGCCGCGGCCGGCTCGTCCATCAGGATCACCTCCGGCTCAACGGCGATAGCCCGGGCAATGCACAGGCGCTGCTGCTGGCCGCCGGAGAGCGCAAGACCGGATTGTTTGAGTTTATCCTTGACATCCTCCCAAAGCGCTGCGCTCCGCAGGCTCCTTTCGACGATCTCATCCAGTGCAGCGCCGCGCACACCGTATAACCGCGGTC
>DATIRW010000305.1:0-17744 GCA_035469365.1 Thermoanaerobaculia bacterium | reverse complement strand
GATGCGAGCGGCCTCTTGATCCGAAGCTCCCGCTCCTCTTCGACGGCACACGGCCGGGTTTCGTCGGCCCCGAGTGCCGGGGGGGCGAAGGCATGCGGCTCTCCCCGGCGGCCACGGAGACCCTGCGCGCGTTTCTCTCGGCGCCGTTGGATGCCGCGAAGCCCTACGGGGGAATCCCGGAGATCTCAGCCGTGGCGGGCCTGGCGCGCCGCCATTTCCTCGGGCACGAGCTGAAGTCGCAGAGAGTTCTCGGGGAAGTCCTGGGGAACTGAGAACTGCTAAACTCCTCCACCCCATGCTCACTCTGCAGCGGCTGATCGCGAATCTCGCGGCTTTCTGGGAGGAGGAGGGTTGCCTGATCGAGCAACCCTACGACATGCCCGTGGGCGCCGGCACGATGCACCCGGCCACGTTCCTGAAAGTGCTGGGCCCCGACCCGTGGCGGTGCGGCTATGTGCAGCCCTCCCGGCGCCCCGCTGATGGCCGCTATGGCGAGAACCCTTTCCGCCTGCACAAACACCAGCAGTATCAGGTCGTACTGAAACCCTCCCCCGAGGACGTGCAGCAGACCTACCTGCGCAGCCTGGAGACGCTCGGGATCAAGCTACCCGAGCACGACATCCGATTCGAAGAGGACAACTGGGAGTCCCCGACACTCGGAGCCTGGGGCGTGGGCTGGCAGGTCGTCATGGACGGCATGGAGATCACGCAGTTCACCTACTTTCAACAGGCGGGCGGAATCGATCTGGCTCCGATCACGGCTGAGATCACCTACGGGCTGGAGAGGATCGCGATGTTCCTCTCGAAGGTCAATTCCATCTACGACGTGATGTGGAACGACACGCTCTCCTACGGACAGGTCCGCCGGTCCGAGGAGGTGGAGCTGTCGCGGTACTGTTTCGATGTCGCGGACGTGGAGTTCCAGACGCTCATCTTCGAGCGCAACGAGCGGGAGGGGAAACGGGCACTCGAAGCCGGTCTCGTGCTGCCCGCCTACGAGGCGGCGCTCGCATGCTCGCACGCGTTCAACGTGCTCGACTCTCGCGGCGCGGTGTCCGCGACCGATCGGGTGGGTCTCATCCGCCGCGTGCGCGATCTCGCGTGTTCCTGCGCCCGCGCATACCTTGCCGCCCGCGAGGGGCCGGCTCGCGCCGTCTCGCAGCCCGAGCCGGCGGCGGTCTGAGAGCGCGCAATGTTTCCGGTTCCAGGTTTCAGGTTTCAAGAAGGGCCCGGGGCCTCTTGAACCTCGAAACCATCCGATGAACAGGCACGACTTTCTTCTCGAGATCCGGACCGAAGAGATCCCGGCCCCCTCGCTCGCGGGCGCGCGCCAGGATCTTCTGACGCGCGTCACGGAGGGGCTTGCGGAGGAGGGGCTCGTGGCGGAGTCTTCCCAATCGCTGGCCACTCCTCAGCGATTGATCCTGGTCCTGCGGGGCCTTCCGGAACGCCAGGAGGACCGCGTGTCGGAGGTCCTGGGTCCGCCGGCCGCGGTTGCGTTCGACGCCGACGGGAAACCGACCCGCGCGGGAGAGGGCTTCGCGCGCGCCCAGAAAGTGGACCCCGCCGACCTGGCCGTCGTCGAGACCCCGCGAGGGGCGACGGCGGCGGCGCGGCGAAGGATCCCCGGGCGTCCGGCCGGGGAAGTGCTCGCGGAGATCGTTCCACGGGCGGTTTCCACGCTGACGTTCCCCAAGACGATGCGCTGGGGCTCGGGCGAGCGTGCATTCGTCCGGCCGGTCCGCGGGCTTCTTACACTTCTGGGCGGCAGCGTAGTCCCCATGGAGATCCTCGGAGTCGCGGCGGCCGATTCGACCCGCGGCCACCGCATCCTGTCCGACGGAGAGTTTCCCGTCAGCGGGCCGGACGACTACCTGGAAAAGTTGCGCGCGCGGTGCGTCGAGCCGGAAGGGCACGCGCGCCGCCGCGCGATCCTGGAATCGGCGCGCCGCCTGGCCGCCGAAGTCGGAGGCTCGATCGAGGCGGACGCCGACCTCGCGGCGACGCTGGCCGACCTGGTGGAGTGGCCCGGTGTCGTGCGCGGCTCTTTCGCGCCGGAGTTTCTCGATCTGCCCGAGGAGATCACGACGACGGCGATGCGCACCCATCAGAAGTACCTGCCGATCCGAGGGCCGTCGGGCCTGATGCCCTACTTCGTCGCGGTGATGGACAACCGCGAAGACACGAAGGGTCTGATCGCCAAGGGGAACGAGTGGGTCCTGAACGCCCGCCTCGCCGACGCGCGCTTCTTCTACGACGAGGACATCCGGGAGACTCTCGAGTCGCGGCTGCCGCAGCTGGCGCGACTCGCCTTCCAGGACCGCCTCGGCGATTACCGGCAGAAGACAGCGCGCCTCGAGGAGCTCGCGCAGGTGATCGCGGGCGCCGTCGGACTGCCCGATCTGGTCGAGACGGTCCGCGCGGCGGCGCGTCTCTCGAAGGCGGACCTGACGACACGCATGGTCAAGGAGTTCACGGACCTGCAGGGAGTGGTCGGCGGCATCTATGCCCGCCGCGAGGGACAGCCCGATCCGGTCTGGAAGGCGATCTACGACCAGTACCGGCCGGCCGCGGCGGGAGCGGATCCGCCGCGCGAGGCCGCCGGATGCATCGTGTCTCTCGCGGACCGGTTCGACACGCTGGCCGGCCTCTTTCAGATCGGCTTCGCTCCCACCGGTTCGAAAGACCCCTACGGGCTGCGGCGAGCGGCCCTGGGCGCCGTCTCGATCGTCCTGGCGCAAGGCTGGCGGGTGGACTGGAAACCGGTCGTCCGTCAGGCCCTGGCTCTCTTTCCGGGCGGCGCGGGCGCCGCCGGCCCGGACGAAGCGCTCGCGGCGCTCGAGGAGTTCTTCGCGGAAAGGCTGCGCCACCTTCTCGAGCGGCGCGGGCAGGCATACGACGAGATCTCGGCCGTCGCGGGCGCGGGCGTCTGGAACTTCGCGGACGTGGCCGACCGGGCGCTCGCCCTTTCGCAGGCGCGAAAGCAGATGGACTTTCGTTCGCTGATCCTCGCCTTCAAGCGAATTCGCAACATCCTGGGCGAGGAGCATCCGCCCGCTCCCTCCGCCGGCCTCTACGAGGAAGAAGCGGAGAGGCGGCTGGCGTCCGATTTTCTCCAGGCGCGGCGCGTGATCGAGGAGCTCGCGGCCTCGCGGCGCTACCGGGAGGCGCTGGAGATGATCGCCTCGATCGCTCCCTCCCTCGACCGATTCTTCGTCGAAGTCCTGGTCAACTGCCCCGAAGAGAATCTGAGGCGAAATCGTCTTGCCCTCCTGGCTTCGATTCAGAAAGAATTCTCGCGAATCGCGGACTTTTCCGAGATCGTTGTGGAGAAGGAAAAATGAAGCGCGTCTATTACTTCGGGAACGGCAAGGCCGAGGGCGCCGGTCTCGGCAAGGAACGCCTCGGCGGCAAAGGCTCCGGCCTGGCGGAGATGACAGCGCTCGGCATTCCGGTGCCACCCGGTTTCACCATCGAGACGTCGGTCTCGGCCGAGTACTCGCGGGGCGTCAGCCTGGACGGGTTGAAGAGCGAGGTCGCGGAATCCCTTTCGAAAGTGGAAGCCGCGGCCGGGAGGCGCTTCGGCGACCCCGCCAACCCGCTCCTCGTCTCGGTCCGGTCGGGCGCGCGCTCCTCGATGCCGGGAATGATGGACACGATCCTGAACCTGGGCCTGAACTCCTCGACCGTCAAGGGCCTCTCCGCGGCCGCGGGAGAGCGTTTCGCGCTCGACTGCCGGCGGCGATTTCTCCAGATGTACGGCGACGTCGTCCTCGACACGGGCAAGAAGGAATTCGAGGAGGCGTTGACGGCCAAGCGCCGGGAGAAGGGCGTCGCGTCGGACGCGGAGCTTTCGGCGGCGGATCTCGCGGATCTCGTGGCCCGATTCGAAGACATCATCCGCAGGCACACGGGCCGCGAGTTCCCGGAGGACCCGCAGGAGCAGCTCTGGGGCGCCATCGGGGCAGTCTTCCGGTCGTGGGACAACGAGCGCGCGAAGGAGTACCGCCGCCTGTACCACATTCCCAACGACTGGGGAACCGCTGTCAACGTGCAGGCGATGGTCTTCGGAAACCGCGGTGAGACCTCGGCCACCGGCGTCGCCTTCACGCGCGACCCTTCGACGGGAGAAAAGCGGTTCTACGGCGAGTTCCTCCCCAACGCGCAGGGGGAGGACGTCGTGGCGGGTATCCGCACACCGCGGCCGTTGAACAGCGACGGCTCCGGGACTTCGCTCGAAGAAACGATGCCGCAGGCCCATGCGGAGCTCCTGCACGTTCGGGACCTCCTGGAGAAGAACTTCCGCGACATGCAGGACCTCGAGTTCACGATCGAAGAAGGCAAGCTCTACCTGCTTCAGACGCGCAGCGGCAAGCGCACCGGTTTCGCGGCGGTGCGGGTCGCGGCCGACATGGTGGACGAGGGGCTGATCACGGAGGAAGAGGCCGTCCTGCGCGTCGAACCGGAACAATTGATCCAGCTCCTCGCTCCCGTTTTCCCGCTGAAGGAAAAAGCGGCCGCGGTCAAGGAAGGACGCCTTCTGGGAACGGGTCTCCCGGCCGGTCCCGGCGCCGCCTGCGGACGGATCGCCCTGACGGCCGAGAAAGCGGTGGAGATGGCGGCCGGAGGCCATCCCATCGTGCTCGTACGGGTCGAGACCTCGCCCGAAGACATCGCCGGAATGAACGCCTCCGTCGGAATCCTCACCACCCGCGGGGGGATGACGAGTCACGCGGCGGTCGTGGCGCGGGGAATGGGAAAGACGTGCGTCGTGGGAGCGGGGGAGATCACGGTAGACGCCGCCGGCGGGCGGGTCCGCGCGAAGAAACTCGAGGCGAAGGAAGGGGACTGGATCTCCATAGACGGGACGACGGGGGAGGTCCTCCTCGGGAAACTCCCGACGCAGCCGTCGGAGGTCCTGCAGGTCGTCATCGACGGGACGCTGCCCCTGGAGAATTCCGCCCTCGCCAGGGCATTTACCCGGCTTCTGAAATGGGCGGACGCCCGACGGCGCCTGGGCGTGCGCGCCAACGCCGACACGCCCACAGACTCCCGCGTGGCCGTGCGCTTCGGCGCCCAGGGAATCGGGCTCTGCCGCACGGAGCACATGTTCTTTGAAGAGCACCGCATCCTGGCTGTCAGGGAGATGATCCTCGCGGAGACGGCCGAGGGACGCCGGGAGCCGCTCGAGAGGATCCTGCCGATGCAGCGGGACGACTTCCTCGGCATCTTCCGGGAAATGGGGGAGCGGCCCGTTACCATCCGGTTGCTCGATCCGCCGCTCCACGAGTTTCTCCCCAACGAGCCGGCGGCGCTCGCGAAGACCGCGGCGGATCTCAAGGTTCCCGTGGAGAGAATCCGCGAACGTGTCGCGCAGCTCCACGAGGCGAACCCGATGCTCGGGCACCGCGGCTGCCGGCTCGGCATCACGCATCCGGAGATCTACGAGACGCAGGTGCGGGCCATCTTCGAGGCCGCGGCCGCGGCCGTCAAGGAAGGGCTCTCGCCGAACCCGGAAGTCATGATCCCCCTGATCGGCACGAAGGCGGAGCTCGATAGATTGCGGATCCTCGTAGACGATGTGGCGCGCCGCGTCATCCAGGAGACCGGACGGACGATCGCGTACAAGGTCGGAACGATGATCGAGATCCCGCGCGCGGCGCTGCAAGCGAAGGAGATCGCCGGGAACGCGGACTTCTTCTCCTTCGGCACCAACGACCTGACGCAGATGACGTTCGGCTACTCGCGCGACGACGCGGCGTCCTTCCTGCCCGCGTATATCGAGAAGAAGATCCTCCCGGAGGACCCGTTCGCGAGCCTCGACCAGGCGGGAGTTGGGGAGCTCGTCGCGCTGGCGACCGAGCGGGGGCGCTCGACGAATCCCAGGCTCAAGGTGGGCATCTGCGGGGAGCACGGCGGCGACCCGCGTTCGATCGAGTTCTTCCACCGGGCCGGCCTCGACTACGTCTCCTGCTCCCCATTCCGGGTTCCGGTCGCGCGCCTGGCGGCGGCGCGCGCGGCCCTCGCCGGGAAGGCCGGTATCTCCTCGACGGCGTGAGCGCGTTCGCGCTCCTCTTTTTCATGACGGCGGCCGCTCGAGCGCCTGTCCCGGCCGATCTCGTCCTGCTGTCAGCGAAGATCTGGACGGGGGAGCCGGCATGGCCGCCGGCGCAAGCCCTCGCTGTTCGCCAGGGCCGGATCGTCGCCGTCGGAACCAACGCCGATATCGAAGCGTTTCGGGGCCCGGCGACCCGCGTCGTCGAAGGGCGCGGCCGGCGAGTCCTCCCCGGGTTGATCGATGCGCACACGCATATGTCGATGGGCGGTTTCAACCTCCTGGCGGTGGATCTCCGTCACACGGAGAACGAGAGCGACTTCACGGAGACGCTGGCACGCTTCGCGAAGACCCGGCCCGCCGGACAATGGATCACCGACGGGGCCTGGGACCATCAGCAATGGGCCGTTCCGCGTCTGCCGACGCGCGCCCTCCTCGATCCCGCGACGGGAGACCGCCCGACCTGCCTCTCGCGGCAGGACGGCCACATGGCCGTCTGTAACAGCCTCGCGTTGAAGCTCGCGAAGATCACGCGCGCCACTGCGGATCCGCCGGGAGGTGTCATCGTGCGGGACGCCTCGGGCGAGCCGACGGGCGTCCTGAAAGACGCCGCGATGGACGCGATCTGGGCCGTGCGCCCGCCCCGCACGCCCGAAGAAGTGACCGAGGCCCTGCGGACCGCGATGAAACACGCGGCGAAGAGCGGTGTCACCTCCGTCCAGGATCTTCCGGGCAACTCGCGGGACCTCGACGCCTGGGAAAAGCTGCGGGGGCGCGGGGAGATGACCGTGCGGGTCAATTACCGGCCTTCCCTGACGGACTGGGAGAAGGCGCGAGCGAGACGGGCCGCGATGAAGAACGACGAGTGGCTGCGCGTCGGAGGCGTGAAGGGATTCGCCGACGGCTCGCTCGGGTCGGGAACCGCCCTCTTCTTCGAGCCGTACGACGACGATCCAAAGAACCGTGGTGTCGCCGCCGCCGACGCGATTCCGCTCTCGAAGATGGAGGAGCGCGTGGCCGGCGCCGACAGGGCCGGTCTCCAGGTCGAGATCCATTCGATCGGCGACCGCGCCAATGCCGAGATCCTCGATCTCTTCGAGCGCGTCGCGGCGAGAAACGGCCCCAGGGACCGGCGCTTTCGCATCGAGCACGCCCAGCATCTGCGGGCCTCCGACATCCCGCGGTTCGCCGGGCTGTCGGTCGTCGCTTCCATGCAGCCGTACCACGCGATCGACGACGGCCGCTGGGCGCAGATGCGGATCGGCCGCGCGCGCTGCAAGACCACCTACGCATTCCGATCGCTTCTCGACGCGAAGGCCGTCCTGGCGTTCGGGTCGGACTGGGACGTGGCTCCACTCTCGCCTCTGGACGGCGTGTTTGCCGCCGTGACGCGCCGGACGATCGACGGGAAGAACCCCGGAGGCTGGTTTCCGGAGCAGAGGATCTCCGTCGAAGAGGCCCTGCGCGCCTACACGTCGTCCGCGGCCTACGCCGCCTTCGAGGAGAACGAGAAGGGAACGCTCGTTGTCGGGAAGCTCGCGGACTTCGTCGTCCTCTCCGGCGACCCGCTCTCCATCGAACCGGAACGAATCGAGAAGACTGCGGTCGTCATGACCGTCGTCGGCGGGCGGCTCGTTTACGAGAGTCCTTAGTCCTGAGTTCCCTGATCTCTGGTCTTAGACTAGGGATCAGGGACCAGGGACTCAGGACCAACGAAATGCCGAAGATCCACCGGCTCTCGAGCGAGGTCATCGACCGGATCGCCGCCGGCGAGGTGGTCGAGCGCCCGGCCTCGGTCGTCAAGGAGCTGATCGAGAACGCTCTGGACGCCGGAGCATCTCGCATCGAGGTGGATCTCGAGGACGGCGGAACCGAGCGCATCCTCGTCCGCGACGACGGCTGCGGGATGTCGCCGGAAGACGCTCGGCTCTCTCTCGAGCGGCACGCGACGTCCAAGATCTCCTCCGATCGGGACCTTTCGGAGATTCACAGCTACGGATTCCGCGGCGAGGCCCTTCCCTCGATCGCCTCCGTGTCGAAACTCACCTTGACGACCTGCGACGGCTCTTCCCCCGAGGCGATCCGCCTCCGGATCGAGTACGGCGCAGAAGCCGTCGAAGGGCCGGCGGGCCGGCCGCGCGGTACCGACGTGCTCGTCGAGGGGCTCTTCGCGCACACCCCGGCCCGCCGGAAGTTCCTCGGAAAGCCCGAGGCGGAGGCGCGCGCCGCCGCCGCGGCCGTCATGCGCGCCGCTCTGGCCAATCCGTCCGTGGCTTTTTCCCTGCGGTCCAACGGCCGGGAGACCCTGGATGCGCCCTCCGCCGTGGACCGCGCGGCGCGCATCCTGCAGGTTTTCGGCCGCGAGACGCTGGGAGACCTCGAGGAGTTCGAGGCGCGCTCGGGAGCGCTGCGGCTGACGGGGTTCGTGACCCGCGGCTCCGTCACCTTCGCGAGCCGACGGTTTCAGTATCTCTTCGTCAATGGCCGTCCGATCGAGGACCGCTCCCTGACCCGGGCGGTCGGGCAGGCCTCGCGCGACGCGATTCGAACCGACCGGCATCCGGCGGTGTTTCTCTTCCTGGCCGCCGCGGGCGCCGACGTGGACGTCAATGTCTCGCCGGCCAAGACCCAGGTTCGATTCGCGGACTCGGGAACGGCCTATCGCCTCGTCTACCACGCGCTCTCTTCGGCGTTGATCTCGGGCAAGGAGGAACGGAGGTTGCGGCCGGTTTCCAATGAGCCCTCCGTCGCCGAGCCGGCAGGCTCCTACGGTGAGGACGGGACACCGGCCGTCTCACACCGCGCGCCCGTCCCGGCGCCTCCGGTTCCTCCTCCTCCCTCGGCTCCCGCCGAAAAGCGGCCGCCCGAGATCGTGGCGATCGGGCAGCACCGCGAGTCCTACATCCTCGCTTCGGGCCCGGAAGGCCTGCTCGTGATCGATCAGCACGCAGCCCACGAGAGAATCCTCTACGAGCGGTTGCGGGACCGCATCGCTTCCGGGCGCGTTCTCTCCCAGACGCTCCTGATGCGCGCCCTGTTCGAGGCCACTCCGGAGGAGGCGGAGACGCTGGCTTCGGCCTTCGATGACCTCTCCGCCGCCGGATTCGAGATCGAGCCGATGTCGGGGAATTCCTACGCCATCGCGGCCCTTCCGGCGGAGACCACCAACCGCGATCCCGGAGACACGTTGCACGAGGCGCTGGAGGCGCTGGCGCAGCCGGGCCCCGGGGACTCTGCAAACAGGCGCGACCGGCTGGCGGCCAGGCTCGCCTGCCGCAGCGCCGTGACGATCCGCTACCACCTGGCGCCGGAGGAGATCCGGCACCTGCTCACCGACTGGGTCAAGGCCGCCGACCGGTTCACCTGCCCGCACGGACGCCCCGTGGTGCTCTCGATGACAGAGGAAGACCTCGAGAAGTACTTCAAGCGCCGCTGATCGAGTTTCTCCCAGTCCCCAATTCCCACAGTCCCCCAGTCCGCCTCTCGAAGCGATGGACTGGGGGACAGGGAGACTGGGAGACTGGGAGATTCCTAAGAGGATCTCGGGGGCATTCCGACGCCGGCTTCGTGCTCGGTCCGCTTGCGGCGCACGTGGGAGATGACGAGCACCAGGCCGAGCAGGATGAGCACCGCCGGCCCTCCCCAGTTCTCCATGAAGGACCAATCGATGTCCACGTAGCGGTCCACGAGCCAGAGCGCTCCGAGGCCGACGAGGATCACGCCCCACGTCAGCGAGCCGGTTCCATCCGACGCCTTGCGCAGCTGCGGCTCGGCCGCGAAGCCGCTTTCGGAGACGTAGCCGCGGTTGATGGCCTTGGCCTGGCGCACCGCGTCGATAATCGCGAAGACCCACAGGAAGAAGGTCGCGGGACCCGAGAGAACTTGTATTCGGCCGTGCGAATTGAAGAAGATCAACAGGCAGAAGGCGCCGGCGAAGGCAAATCCGCGCTGGTAGAGACCAAGGTACAGGTGGCCCAGGCCGGGAAAGATCGACAGGAAGCCGGCCAGGCCGGGGGATTTTCGTTCGACGATGACCGGCGTCACCGGGGGTACTGGCGCGACCGGGGGAGGCGCGGGCGGCGGCGGTGATGGCTGCGGTGCGGGCGAAGTCGCCGGGCTGTTGGGATCCATGATCTTTACTCCTCTGAGGCGGCTCTTACGCGCGCCATGTCGATGTCTCGATTTCGTTTTTCTGCAGAACGCCCTTGTCCTCGCCGCTGCGCGGGCGGTTCGGGGGACGCTGCGGTTCTGATTTCATGACGAGCGCGATGGCGGTCGAAATCGCGGCGCGGCTGTAGCCAGTCACGTGGCCTTTCCACCTCGCGAGCGTGCGCAGGGCGTTCTCCTCGGCCGCACCCAGCCGGTCCGCCAGCGAGTTGCCGGCCACCTGGACCGAAGCCCGGGCGGTTTCCTCGATCCGGCCCACACCCGCCTTGCGCGCCAGATCCGCCGGATTGAAGCCGGCCAGCATCACGATGACCGCCGCGGCATAGGCCAGCGCGATGACCACCTTCGGGCTCGCCACGACGCGCCATCCGCGGCGCTCCCGACGCCGGGGCCGGTTCGCGGCGATGCGGCCGCCAAGCCACGGGGCCGGCTCGGGGCGGGCGAGCTCACGAAGACCGGCAAGTGTCTGCGAGGCCTCGGCGCACGCTTCGCAACGCGAGCAATGGAACTCGAGGCGAGCGAGGTCTGCCGGCGGCAACGCGTCTTCGAGAGCGATTGCGACGAGCTCATCCGCGCGCTCACAGGAGACGGTCCGCGCCGGGATGGAAAGCAACCGTTCGCGAAGCGCCGGACTCACGGCCGCGGGACGCAAGTCCGACAGGGCGGCCTCGACCCGATCGAGCCCCGCCGCGAGCCGCGCACAGGGCCCGCAGGCAGCGCGGTGGGCAGACATCTCCCCCCCGGAGGCGTCCGCCAGAAAAAGCCGCTCCAGCTCCGCGCAGCTCATACGAATGCTCCCGCCGCGAGCGCGAGCGACGCGAGAGTCCCGCCGGGCCGGCTCTCGTGGCGTTCCCGGATGACCCTGGCGACCTCCGCTCGGGCCCGGAAGAGTCGCGACTTGACGGTCCCGTCCGGCAGCGCCAGGGCTCTTGCGATCTCCTCATAGGCCAGCCCGTCCAGGTCCCGCAGGACCAGGATCTCGGAGAGGTCCTCCGGAATCTCGGCCAGCGCGGAAAACAGGAGCTTCGCGCGCTCCCGTTTCAGGGCCTCGCTCGCCGGGTCGTCCTGCGATTTGAGCAGAGGCGCGACCGCATCGTCGGAGACGAAGCGGAAGGACTTCTCGCGCTTGCGGCGGCGGTAGCGGTCGATGCAGAGGTTTCGCGAAAGCGACACGATCCAGGCGACCAGCGGGAAGCCGCCGTCGTATCGGTGGAGGTTCTCGAAAATCTTCAGGAAGATCTCCTGGGCCAGCTCCTCGGCGTCCTCTCGCTTCAACGTGAAGTGATAGGCCACCGAGTAGATCTTCTGGCCGAAACGGTCCACCAGCTCTCTCCAGGCCTCGTCTTCGCCCCGGCGGCACCGCTCGACGAGGGCTTTTTCATCGGTGCCGTTCATGTGTTCATCCACTCAAAACGCACTCTGGCCAAAAATGTTCGGGAGGTCCAAAGTCCAAAGTCCAAAGTTCCAAAGGGGATAGGACAGTCTCGACGTTCTTCCTTGGACCTGGACCGTGGACATCACGGCCCGGCCCTCCGTCCGCGTCCGCCGCGCCGGCGGCGCCGACGCCGCGCGGCCGCCGGCGCCGCCTCGCCCCGGGCGGTGGAATAGGCCTGCCGCGTCCTTTCCACCCGCGCCGCGAGGGCCCGCCACTCGCGCACGAGCTCATCGCCGCGCCCCGTCGCCATCGCACGCAGTTCGAACAGCTCCAGAGCGGCCGGGAAGGCCTCCCGCAGCGCCAGGCGGGGCGTCGCCAGACGCGAATCGGGCCGGTGCGAAAGCCTTCCGACGATCGCGAGCGCCTGCTTGATACGGTGCGAGACGGCGTGCGGCAGCGCCATGCGGATCGCGATCGGCGTGACGAGGTCTTCGAGCAGCGTCGAAAGCAGGGCCGGCGAGGGCTCGCCGTCGGGAGCGGCCTCGCGGACCCGGGACCGCACGATTGGAAGGAAGAAGAGAGCGAAGACGACCGCATCTTCGTAGATCCGGCCGCGCCGGCGCTCGGCATCCAGGACGTCGAGCAGCCCCCAGAAGAGGTGGCCGGTGCCGTGGGGATGCTCCGGGTCTGTCTCCCGGAGGACCTCGGCCAGCTCGGGAAGGAGGATATCCAGAAGCCCGACCTCCCGCATCAGAAGAAACGTGGTCAGCGCATGCCCTCCCTTCAGGGACTGCGAGAGCTCCTCCGTAACGCGAGGGGGCGCCGACTTGGCGATCTCCCGGCGGTGATTCAGGATCGCCTCGTAGGCGTCCGGCGTGATCGCGAAGCCCAGGCGGCTCGCGAACTCCACCGCACGCATCATGCGGACCGGGTCCTCCCGAAAGCGGATTTCGGGGTCGCCGATCGTGCGGACCAGGCCCGCCTCGAGGTCTTCCAGGCCGCCCACGTAGTCGATGACGGAAAAGTCGGCGATGTTGTAGAAGAGCCCGTTGATCGTGAAGTCCCGCCGCAGGGCGTCCTCGCGGGCGGTGCCGAACACATTGTCGGAAGTCATCAGGAGCTCCGGAGCGTTCGGATCCAGCGGCTCCGGGCGGCGCCGGAACGTCGCCACCTCGATAACCTTCCCCTCGGCGAAGAGGATGTGGGCGAGCCGGAAGCGCCGTCCGATCAGGCGGCAGTTGCGGAAGAGACGCTTGAGCGCCTGCGGATGCGCGTTGGTCCCGATGTCGAAGTCCTTGGGCCTGCGCGCCAGGAGCAGGTCCCGGACGCTGCCTCCGACCAGGTAGGCCTTGTAGCCGGCGCCCGAGATCCGGTAGAGCACCTTCAGGGCGTCCGGATCGATCTGCCGGCGGGATATGGGGTGCTCGCCGCGCGGGCGGATGCGCGGCGGTGTCTCCGGAGGTGTCTCGATTCTGGAGTCTGGGGTCTGAATTGCTGAAATCGTTTCGCTAATCGCTCGTCTCCCCGTGGAGCGTCGCGGGAGCCCCTATTCTATCCGAAATCATTGGAAGAACTGATGTTTTGACTTTGCTTCGGGCTCTGCGAAAGAATAGCCCGTTTCGAGAACACTGCGCGAGGAGGCTTCACGATGCGATTGCGCTCACTGGCCTGGGTCGCGGCGGCGGCCATGGCCCTGCCGGCACTGGGTTGCGGCAAGGGCCGGACCACGGACGAGATCCTCATCGGCGAATACGGGTCGCTGACAGGCGGCATCGCGACCTTCGGGATCTCGACCAAGAACGGCTCCACGATGGCTTTCGACGAGATCAACAGCGCCGGCGGTATCCTCGGCAAGAAGTTCAAGCTCCTCGTCGAGGACGACCAGTCCAAGCCCGAAGAAGCCGGCACGGTCGTCACCAAGCTCATCAACCAGAACCACGTCCTCGCGGTCATCGGGCAGGTCGCCTCCTCTCATTCCCTCGCGGCGGCCCCCATCTGCCAGGCAAACAACATCCCGATGGTCTCCCCCTCTTCTACGAACCCGCGTGTGACGCAGGTGGGGGACTACATCTTCCGCGTCTGCTTCATCGATCCCTTTCAGGGAGCCGTCATGGCGAAGTTCGCGACGAACACGCTCAAGGCGAAGAGAGTCGCGATCCTCGTGGACGTGCGCAGCGATTACTCCGTGGGCCTGCAGACCTTCTTCCGCGAGCAGTTCAAGCAGCTCGGAGGCCAGATCGTCTCCGAGCAGTCGTACAGTCAGGGCGACTCCGATTTCCGCGCCCAGCTGACCCAGATCAAGGCGATCAATCCCGACGCGATCTACGTCCCCGGCTATTACACGGAGGTCGGCACGATCGCCCGGCAGGCCCGCGAGCTCGGCATCCCTTCGACGGTTCCCCTCCTGGGCGGCGACGGCTGGGATTCGCCCAAGCTGTGGGAGATCGGGGGAGCGGCCCTGAACGGCTGCTACCTCTCGAACCACTACTCGGTCGACGACCCCTCTCCGCTCGTGCAGAAGTTCGTCGCGGACTACAAGGCGCGCTTCAAGGAGGTTCCCGACGCCCTGGCCGCCCTGGGCTACGACGCGGCGAAGATCCTCGCGGACGCGATGTCGCGGGCCGGCTCGACGGATGGAGCCAAGGTGCGCGATGCGCTCGCAGCCACGAAGGATTTCGCGGGCGTGACGGGGAAGATCACCATCAACAAGGATCGCAACGCGATCAAGCCCGCGGTGGTCCTCAAGGTCGAGAACGGCAAGTTCGTCTACGTCGAGACGGTGACCCCGTAACTCCCGGGGTCACCCCACTTTGCGCGCTGAGTGAGGGTTCCGCGTTGAGATCCCCGGAGTCCTCTCACAACTCACAACTCACAACCCACAACTCCTTTCCATGAACACCTTCCTCCAGCAGATCGTCAACGGGCTCTCGCTCGGGTCGATCTACGCCCTGATCGCGCTCGGATACACGATGGTCTACGGCGTTCTGCGGCTCATCAACTTCGCGCACGGCGACGTGTACATGGTCGGCGCCTACGTCGGGTACTACCTCTCGCGGAAGATGGCCGGGCGGGAGCCGTCGTTCGTTTCGGCGTTCATCGTCATGCTGGGCGCCATGGCCGCGTGCGCCCTCCTCGGGCTCGTCATCGAGCGGCTCGCCTATCGCCCCGTGCGCCGGGCTTCGCGCCTGACCCTCCTCATCACGGCGATCGGCGTGTCGCTCTTCCTCGAGAACGGAGGACAGCTCGTCTTCGGCCCGGACCCGAAGTTCTTCCCCTCGCTCGCCCCCCATTTCGATTTTCTCGTCGCGGACGTGCGGCTGACGAGCGAGCAGACCACCGTCATCGGCGTCTCCTTCCTGCTCATGATCCTGCTGCGCCTCTTCATCATGAAGACGCGCACCGGCAAGGCCATGCGCGCCGTCTCCTTCAACCTCGACGCGGCGAAGCTCATGGGGATCTCAACTGACTGGATCATCGCCGTGACCTTCGCGTTGGGTTCGGCCCTGGCCGCGGCCGCCGGTGTCCTGATCGGCATGCAGATCCCAAAGATCGATCCGCTCATGGGAATCATCTACGGGTTGAAGGCTTTCGTGGCGGCCGTCCTCGGAGGGATCGGCAATGTTCCGGGAGCCGTTCTCGGAGGCCTCCTCATCGGGATTTCCGAGGTGATGGTCGTCGGCTACCTCTCGTCGACCTACCGTGACGCCATCGCGTTCGGGATCCTGATCCTCGTCCTGCTCCTGCGGCCCCAGGGGATCCTCGGGCGCGTCCAGAAGGAGAAGGTTTGAAGGGATTCCTCCTCGCGGTCGCCGTCGTCGCCGTGCTCTACGCCGCCAACGCCGTGTTCACCGGGGCGCTGGGCGCGGGCCTCGCGATGTCCCCCTATCTCTTGCAGGTCATCTGCCTGGCGGGCATCAACATCATCCTCGCCGTGAGCCTGAACCTGATCAACGGATTCACAGGGCAGTTTTCCATCGGCCACGCCGGGTTCATGGCGATCGGGGCGTACACTTCGGCTTACGTGACGGTGAACTTCGGCGATCGCGTTCATTCCGTCCTCTCATTCCTGCCTTCCGCCGCCAGCGACGGCGCGCTCCTGCTCGTCGCCCTGGCCGCGGGGGCGCTGCTCGCGGCGATTGCCGGTTTCTTCGTCGGAGTTCCGTCGCTTCGCCTCCGTGGGGACTATCTCGCGATCGTGACGCTCGGCTTCGGCGAGATCATCCGCGTCTTCATCCTGAACATCGATGCGGTGGGTGGCGCTCGCGGCTTCTCCGGGATCCCGAAGATCGCGAGCTTCTTCTGGATCTACCTCTTCGCCGCGCTGACGATCGTGGTTGTCTACCGGATCGTCCATTCCTCTTTCGGACGCACGCTCATTGCGATTCGCGAGGACGAGATCGCCGCGGAGGCAATGGGGGTGGACACGACCCGCAGCAAGGTCATCTCCTTCGTCGTCTCTTCCGCGATGGCCGGCGTCGGAGGGGGCCTCTTCGGGCACTACCTGATGTACCTCCATACGAACTCGTTCACGTTCCTGAAGTCGATCGAGATCATCATCATGATCGTCATCGGCGGCCTGGGCTCGATCACCGGCTCGGTGCTGGGCGCCGTGCTCTACATCACCCTGACCGAAGGATTCCGGGAGTTCGCGCAGTACCGGATGGTCCTCTTCTCCCTGATGCTCGTCATCATCATGATCGTGCGGCCGCAGGGGATCCTCGGCCACCGAGAGTTCGTTTCGTTCCTGACCCGGCGGCGGCGGTTGCCGGCGGCGCCCTCTGCCCCGCTGCAGAGCTGACCGGAGCCGATCGGTGGCCCTGCTCGAGCTCTCCGGCGTCACGATGCGGTTCGGCGGCCTCATTGCCGTCAACGACGTCCACCTGACGCTCAAGGCCGGGTGTCTCTACGGGCTGATCGGCCCCAACGGCGCCGGAAAGACCACGGTGTTCAACGTCATCACCGGCGTCTACAAGCCGACCTCGGGGACGATCCGGTTCGACGGAGCCGACATCGCGGGAGAGCGCACCGTCCGGATCACGCGGCGGGGAGTCGCCCGCACGTTCCAGAACATCCGGCTCTTCGGAGACATGACGGTGCTCGCCAACGTCAAGGTCGCCTTCCACTGCCGGCAGGAAGCGGGTCTCGCCGCGGCCGTCTTTCGCGCGCCGAAACACTCTTCGGAAGAAGTCCGGGTCGACCGGGAGAGCCGCGAGCTGTTGAAGATCTTCCATCTGGAAGCGGCCGCCGAGGAGAAGGCCAGGAACCTCCCCTACGGCAGCCAGCGTCGGCTCGAGATCGCGCGCGCGATGGCGACCTCGCCGCGCCTGCTCCTCCTGGACGAGCCCGCCGCCGGCATGAACCCGCAGGAGGCGAAGGAGCTCATGGATCTCATTCGCTGGGTGCGCGACCGATTCGGAATGGCGATCCTCCTGGTCGAGCACAACATGAAGGTCGTCATGGGAATCTGCGAGACCGTCCACGCGCTCGACTACGGCTCGACGGTCGCCATCGGAAAGCCGGCCGAGATTCAGTCGAATCCGAAGGTCATCGAGGCCTATCTGGGGGGCGCGTGAGCGGGGCGCAGGGCAACGGCCAGCCGATCCTCGAGGTCCGCGACCTGCGCGTCTCCTACGGCGCGATCGAGGCCCTGCGGGGCATCTCCCTCACGCTCGGCGCCGGAGAGATCGTGACGCTCATCGGGGCCAACGGAGCCGGCAAGTCCACGACGCTCCGGGCGATCATGGGGCTCGTTGCCCCGCGGCGCGGCGAGGTCCGGTTCCGAGGGCAACCGACGCGTTCCCGGCCGACGTTCCGCCTTGTGCGCGAGGGCCTGATCCTCGTGCCGGAGGGGAGGGCGATCTTCGCCAATCTGACGGTTCGCGAGAACCTGGAGATGGGCGCCTACGCGCGCCGGGACCGCCCGGCCGCGAAGGATTTCGAGAAGGTGTACGGGATCTTTCCGAGATTGAAGGAGAGGGAGAAGCAGTCCGGCGGAACTCTCTCGGGCGGGGAGCAGCAGATGCTCGCGATCGGGCGCGCCCTGATGTCCCGGCCCCAGGTCCTGCTCCTGGATGAGCCCTCTCTGGGCCTCGCGCCGATTCTCGTCCACGCGATCTTCGAGGCGATCGAGGAAATTCACCGGCAGGG
>DATIRW010000304.1:0-5278 GCA_035469365.1 Thermoanaerobaculia bacterium | reverse complement strand
GGCCTCCTCTTGCCGAGGAGACGCCTTGCAGGCGATGAGGACTCTTCAACCTAGCACGAATCAAGGCGTGACGCCAGCTCGCAAAGTCCCTGGCCAGGGACCGTCAGCGGCCGGGCTGCACGGTGCCACCCGCGCCGGTCGGAATTCTCAGCGTAAATAGAGATCCTCCGCCGCGCCTGGGCGCCACTTCGACGGTACCGCCGTGAAGCTCGGCGATCCGGGCGACGATGGCGAGGCCGAAGCCGATCCCTTCGCGCTTGGTCGAATAGAAAGGAAGAAAGACCTTCTCCCGCTGAGAGGGTTCCACGCCGGGACCGCGATCGCCGATCGAGAGCAGGACCTCACGGCCCCGCGTCTCCCCCACGAGCGCGATGGCGTCCGCCTCCGCGCGCCGCTCCGGCGGCGTCGCTTCCACCGCGTTGCGCAGCAGGTTGACCAGCGCGCGGCGCAGGAGGACGGAGGAGCCCGGCACTTCCGGGAACTCCCCGCCACGCTCGACCCGGACGTCGGGAAACGTCCTTTCCGTATCCTCAGCCGCTGTCTCGGTGACTCCCACCAGGCTGACCTGGTCAGGCACGAAGCTCTCGGGACGCGCAAAAAGAAGAAAGTCGCTCGTAACGCGGCTCATCTCCTGGGCCTCGTGCCGGATCGCCTTCAAGTGTTCCGCGGCCCGCTCGGGATGGCGCATGGCCAGATCGGCGAATCCGTCGATGGCCGCGGCGGCGTTGCGGAACTCGTGCGCCGCGCCGGCCGAAACGTGCCCGAGATCCGCCAGATGGCGCGCGAGCGCGACGCGCGATTCCAGTCGCCGAACGTGGGACACATCGGTGAAGAGAGCAAGGACGCCGAGGAAGCGGCCGTCGCCCCCCGTCGCGGGAGTCGCCGTGACGCCGACCACGTGTTCCTGCTCCCCCTGTCGCCAGTGGATCTCGCGGCGGCTGAAGTTGGCGTGGTCGTGAAGGACCGAGAGCACGGCATCGCGCAGATCGGGAATCCCCGCGAGGGCCTCCGCGCAGGGCTTACCCCGCACGGCTTCCGGGAGGTCGAGGATTTCGCGGCCGGATTCGTTCAGCTCGATGATGAGCCCATCGCTGTCCACGGAGAGAAGACCGGTGGGCAGATTGCGCGCGAGCGTGCGGGCGGCGATCTCCAGGTCGTCGGCACGTTCCTTCTCCGCGCGCGCGAGCCTCTCCAGCTCCTGTTCCTTTCGGGAGAGCGCCGCGATCGTCGATTCGAACCGGGCGATCAGGAAGTCCCTCTCGTCCGCGGGAGGTTTTCCCGCCTGGGCCTCCTGCGGCGCCGCTCCCGCGGCCGCGAGTAAGCGCTCATACGGGTGCAGGAGGGAACGCAGGTAGATCAAGGCGAGAACCACGAGGATCGCGCCGGCCACGGGAATCAGAATGGTCAGACCGCGGACCGTCGAGCGCATGGCGCCACCGATCCCCGGGTCGAATGCCGCCGCGAGGAAGCCGTCGGGAATCGCGAGGCTCGCGATCAGCAGAGAAGGGCGCGTCCTCCATTCCGCCCGGAACCGCCCGGGTTCGGGCCGGTCCGTCGGAAGCGACTCCGGCGCTTCGAGGCCGCGGCTCGCGTATCGAGCGCGCCGCCCGGCCGCGTCGTAGAAGGCGACGAACACAACGTCGGACTCCGACGCCGCGCGCTCGAGCGCGTTCCTGGAGTCGGCCGCCGCCGAGAGCCGCCGCAGGACCTCCGCCGCGCGCCGCTCGGTCTGCTGGCTCCCCCAGGCCACACTCGCTCGGAGAAAGAGAAGGGTGGAGAGGTTCAGAAAAAGGATGAGCCCCAGCGCGACCCAGAGGAAGAGTCTGGACTCCCGCCGGAACGAGCGGGGGACTTCGCTCATCTCCAGAGGGCGCGATATCGCGCCGCGAGCGCGTCGCCGAAGAAGAGCGCCGCGATCCCGCCGGCCGCCAGAAAGACGCCGAACGGCAGCCGCGTCTTGCCGTTCCCGCGACCAAACGCGATCGCGGTGAGGCCCACGGCGCTTCCCGAGAGCGAGGCAAGGAGCACCGAAACGAGCACGCCCGCCGGGCCGAGAAACGCGCCGATCATCGCGAGCATCTTGACGTCGCCCAGCCCCATTCCCTCGTGTCCGGCAATCTTCTCGTAGAGAAACGCGAGGAGAAAAAGACCACCGCCGCCGATTGCGGCGCCGGCAAGCGCCGTCGCCGGGGTCTTCGTCTTCGAAAAGAAGGAGAGAAGGAGACCGGCGGCGAGGCCCGTCAGAGTGATCTTGTCCGGAAGGATCTGGAACTCGAGATCGATCGCCGCGAGGGCCAGACAGGCCGACGCGAAGAAGACGCCCGCGAAAAGATCGGGCCACTGCCGCGCCCGCAGAAATACGAGCACCCAGAGGACCGCGTTTGTCAGTTCCAGCATCGGATACCGCACCGAGATCGGCGCTCCGCACGTCCGGCAGCGCCCTCCGAGGAGAAGCCAGGAGACGACCGGGATGTTGTCGCGCGCGAGGACTCCCGCGCCACAGGCCGGACAATGCGAGCCGGGAGAGACAACCGACTCGCCGCGCGGAAGCCGATGGACGAGAACGTTCAGGAAGCTGCCGATGACGAGGCCGAAGAGACCCGCGCTAACGCAGCCGAACACGCCATAAGTCTCGAAGGGAGAAGACATGAGCATGGCTTGTCACCGCATCGCAGTGAGGATCAGGCCTCCTTGCAAAATCGGGCGCGACCCGGAGCTGATTGGAGCTTCATTCTACAGAGTCGCGGACCTGAGTCCTCAAGTCATCCCGAGCGACGTGTCCTCCCTGTCATCCCGAGCGCCTGACCGCTCCCTGTCATCCCGAGCGCAGCGAGGGAGCTGCCCTCGTCCTTCAAGACCTGGGCCGTTCGTCGCTGCGCTCCTCGGAATGACAGAACCGAGGTCGTGGTCAGCGAGGCGGGCCGATCTCGCTCTGCCAACGCCGCGCGCTCGCGAGCCAGGCGGCCTTGCGAGGATCTGCATCTGCCTTGCGCGCGGTCAGCATCTCCTCTACCTTCCGGTAGCAACGCGCCGCCTCCTCTCCGCGGCCCTGCAACTGCAGCGACCGCCCGAGCATCAGCCACGACCAGGGACTGCCGAGCCTGGCTCCGAGCGTCAGTTCCGGGAAGGTGAGCAGTTGCGCAACGCTCCTGTCCTCCGGCGTGATCGCCAGGGCCTCCAGATACGAGCGTGTGGCCTCCTCGATCTCCAGACTGCGGTAATGGGCGTGTCCCTCGATGATCTTCGGGAGCGCGCGCTCGTAGCGATCGAGAGCGGCAAGCTCGCCCGGGGTGATTCCGCCGGGAGAGAGAAACCGGCGCGAAGAGTTGCGGATCGCGACGAGCGAGGCGAGGTTGTCCAGAATGGGGCGGTCCGCGTAACCGTACCTGGGCGAGCCAAACTCCAGGTAGGGGAAGTTTTCCGTGTTGAGGGCGTCGCCCGCGAGGTACGCCCGGAGGGCCTCGCCGCCCGTGATCCAGGTCGAGAGGATCTTGACCGGATCGTCGAGTGACAGCTCCCCGAGGTCGGCCCTGACATCCGGCTCGGCAAGCCGCCTCTTCATCCGCGCAACGTCGATCTCGATCTTGTCGCGCCAGCCGACCAGGAGGATGTAGTGAGTCGGCTGGTTGTCCATGAAGAAAACGGCCATTTCGGGAAAGACGACATGAAACGTGCGCAGGGCGAGCTTGAACATGTCGAGAGAAAGCCCGCCCAGGGGCATCCAGACCACGACCATTCCTCCGGGGCGCAGGCGCGCTCGCGAGAAGCGGAAGTATTCGACGTCGTAGAGGTTGGCGTTCGACTTGTACCGCAGGTCGGTGCAGTCGGTGGCGATGACGTCGTACATGTCTGACGTGTGCCGCAGGTAACTGCGCACGTCGTCGAAGATCACTCTGTAGCGCGGGTCGGGCTTCCTCCAGAAGCCGTGGTTGGCGTCGGTCAGAAAGGGCGCCGCCCGCGGGACCTCCGGGCAGATCTCGGCGCAGTGGACTTGCTCCAGCCGGTCGTGCAGGAGGTAGGAATACGACGCCCCGCCGCTGCCGAACCCCACCGTCAGAACGCGGCGCGGGTTCTCGGCGAGCAGCATCGGCAGATGGGCGAGAGACTTCTGGTCGGTCTGGAGAAGCGGATCGGTTCCCGCCACTCCCACACCGTCGATGCAAAGCGTGCTGTAGCCGAAGTTGTTCTTCACGACGGAGACCGTCGCCATGGGGCCTTCGTCGTAATAGGCGACTCGCTCCCCGGGGTTGACCTGCTGCATCCCCCTTCCGCGGGGGATCGTCAGCAGGACGCCCGCGAAGGCCAGCGCGCAAAGCACGACCAACCCGATTGCCGAACGTCTCGAGTCCGAGGCCCGCCAGAAGATCACGAGACCCAGGCCTGCCTCGACAGCCGCCAGAGCCAGAAGGCCCGCGGTCAGTCCCGCGCGGGGAATGATCAGAAAGCAGGCCAGCAGAGGGCCGATGAGGGAGCCGGCCGTGCTGAGGGCGTAGAGGCGCCCGACCCCGCGGCCGACCTCGCCCGTCGAAATGATCGCGCGCACCGCTATGGGAAAGGCCATCCCCATCAGCAGGGTCGGGACACCCAGGACGAGCGCCGACTGCGCCAGGATGTTGCCGACAGCCGTGGTCCAGCGGAATTCCTGTGTCGCCGGATGGAAGGGGACGGGAAGAAGCGATTCCCAGGCGCCCCAGTGGAGCACGCTGACCGAGCAGGCAATCGAAACGCCGAGCAAGCCCACGACGAGACCGTAGAGACGCGCGGGTCGCTCGGCGCGGTCGATCAAGAGCCCGCAGAGGGCGCTGCCCGCCGCCAGACCCGCGAGGAAGACAGTGAGCATGGCCGAGAATGCATAAGTCGTGTTCTTCAAGTATTCGAAGGCGAAGACGAGGCCGCGCGACCAGATAACCTGAGCGGCCATGGAAACGACGCCCGTCACCAGCGTGCCCAGGAGAACAAGAGAAGCGACCGGCTCCGCGCGGCGGTTTTCGGCAGGCAATTCCTCCGATTCCTCGCCTGCCGTGCCGATCTCCTTCGCGCGCGGAGCCCTTTCCATCGAGAGCGAGAGCGCATAAGCACCCAGGGCGGCAACGAGGTTCAGGAGCGCCGCGAGAGAATTCGTGCGCAGCACGCCGTAGGTGCCGAGCAGGTGAAAGCCCGCCAGAAAGGCTCCGGCGACGGCGCCGGCGGTATTGACGGCATAGAGGCCTCCCACTCGCAGACCCAGGCGGGACCCCTGCCCAACCAGAGCTCTCGAAAGAACCGGGAGGGTCGCCCC
>DATIRW010000303.1:0-4387 GCA_035469365.1 Thermoanaerobaculia bacterium | reverse complement strand
CTCGTGGCGGAGAAGAAATGGGGCGACTCGACGCGCCTGGTTCTGCGGCGCGGCGGCAACGCCGTTAACGTCACGGCCTACTTCCGGCGCCAGCCGGTCCAGGACGAGAACTCACCGCCTCCCGAACCCAAGAAGCCGTAGAGACTCGCCGCTGTTCGTGTCATCCCGAGCGGAGCGAGGGATCTGCTCCGGAGCACCCCGCGTACTCGCGGAGCAGATCCCTTGCCGCTTCGAGCTAGTGTCCCTTGATCGAGACCCGGGACGCGAGGAGGGAGCCGTCCGCTTGAAGGGCGGCCTCGACGTCAACCTCGACACCCATCGTGATATCGGCGAAACTCGCCGGGTCTCCGTCCCTGCGGAACGCCGTCGCCGAATTCGTCCGGACCGTCACGGGGCCGGATCCCGTCATGATGACGAAACTCGTGCCGACGACGCTGCTGACCGTGCCTTCCCGCTCGACCCCATCCTCCGCCTCCGGCGTCCGAGTCGGAGTCGGAGACGAAGCAGCGCCTCCCGTCACCGTTGCCGTTGGCGTCGCGCTCGGCGTCCTGGTCTTGTCGTCACCGTCGTCCGGCCGGGAAGTCTTCGTCGGCGTCGCTGTCGGCGGAGTTCCTGTCACAGTCGGCGTCCGCGTCTTGTCGTCATCGTCGTCGGGGCGGGGAGTCTTCGTGGGCGTCGCCGTCGGGGGGGTTCCCGTCACCGTCGGCGTCCTGGTGTTCTCCTCCTTTTCCGTCTTCTCGATGCTGACTCTCGCGGCGAGGAGGGAGCCGTCCGGCTGGGGCGAGCCTTCGACCTCGACCCGCTGACCCACCTTCAGGTCTCCGAACCCGATCGAAGCGCCGTCCATCCGGAAATTCGTGGCGGCGTCCGTCCTGACCGTGACCATTCCGCGCGAGCTCTTCACGACGAAGCTCGTGGCGGTGGGGATGCTGTCCACGATCCCCTCGATGCCGCCGCGCGGGACCAGGGACACCGTCGAGCGGGCGCGGCTCACGGTCACCGTGACCCTCGTGACCGCAGCGGGGGAAGCGTTGACCGTCGCGGAGGCCTGGACACCGGCGCCTCGGATTTCGAGCGCCACGGCGCCCGGCGAGACTCCGGAGAGCGTGAAGTTGCCGGACGCGTCGGTCTGCGCCGTCTGCCCGGTGGAGGCGACGCGCACTATGGCGTTGGCGAGCGGTTGGCCGGCGCCGGGCGAGCCGCCCGCGGGCCCATCTCCCGCCGCGAGCAGCGTGCCGGAGATCGTCGCCTTGCCTGGGGAGGAAGACGAGGACATCGGCGACGTCGGCGAGTCGCGATCGGAGCACGAGACGGCCACGAGGCAAACGGCAATGAGCAGGTTGACAACAGAACGGCGAGAAGCGGAGACACCAGCAGCCATACACCCTCCTTTTCCAATGCGGCTTCGCCGCGATTGCCCACGCGGCGCCCAGAAAACCTCCGACGCCTGCCGCGATTGTGGTGAGGATGTCGCCCGGACGCCCGCGATTAATTCGGTTTTGAGGGCCGCTTAATCGAGCGCTAAGTCAGATCAAATGGAGCGGCCGTCCGCGTCTTCGAGCGCTCGGGCGATGGCGCCGCGGACGGTCTCTGCCAGACGGGACGCGTCGGAGGCCGCCAGTCCGGCCGTCGAGACAGGCGGGAGCACCGTGAGAGTGGCCGTCGTCGGCGCGAACACGATCGAGTGCTTCGGCAATCCCGCTTCCGTGCCCGCGAGGGCAAGCGGCACGACGTCCACGCCCGCCTCGATCGCCAGCCGGAAGGCGCCCTCCCGAAATCGCCCCAGGGCTCCGGCGCTGCGCGTTCCTTCCGGGAAGAAGAAGACCGAGACGCGCCGGTCGAGCCAGCGTCGCAGCTCTTCCATGGCATGCCGCGCGCTCTCCTTGTTTCCGCGGATGACCGGGACGTCGCCCGCGGTTCGCATCTGCCATCCGAGTAGCGGGATCTGCATGATGGACCGCTTGGACAGCCACTTCATCTCCCACGGAAGCCTCGCGATCAGGAATACGTCCGTCGAGGAAGAGTGGTTGGCGACGAAGACAAACGGCCGCCGCGGATCGGGATGGACACTGTCGACGATCCGGAACTTCCAGAAGGGGTTCAGGTTTCCGGCCAGGACCGCCGATTTCCGGAAGAATCGCCCGAGCCGGTAGCGGTCCGGGTCGGACCGGCGCGTCGCCAGGCGGTAGAAGAAGACGAGGGGCGTCCAGGCGATGACGATGAGGACGTAGCTCGCCCAGACGAGGAGCGAGAGCGGCGCCGCGACGGCCTTCCACCGGAGCATCCGGGAATTATCCGGCCTTCGACGCCCCGATGCTCATCTACGGGGCTCTGACCGAGCACCGATCACCGATTACCTGAAAAGCTGACCGCGAGCCACTCGCGCTGAACTGTCCCGCTGCCGCGGATTCACTCGCCGTCGCAGTCTTTACGTCTCGCCTCGAGATGCCTCCGAGGCGCGCGGGTCATGTTGAAGTTATTCTATCGAGACCTTGCCGCGGCTCGCCGCTGTCGTCCTGGCGCTGGCGTGCGCGCGCGCCGCCGGCGCGCAGTCTCTCCCTCCGGAGGAGGCGAAGAGCGGGATTCCGCAAATCCAGGACAACAGCTTCCTGATGGAGGAGGCGTACAACCAGGAGGAAGGGGTCGTCCAGCACATCAACTCCTTCCAGGTCTTCCGCGGCGGGGCCTGGGTCGCGACCTTCACGCAGGAGTGGCCCGTTCCCCGGCAGGCCCACCAGTTGAGCTACACGATCCTGTATGCGAGGGTCGAGGGGGCGTCGCAGTCGCGTATCGGGCTGGGAGACATCGCCCTGAACTACCGCTACCAGCTCGTCGGTAATAGCGAGGCGAAGTTCGCGGTCGCTCCCCGAGTGTCACTCCTCTTGCCCACAGGCGATCAGAGGAAGGATCTCGGCGCCGGGGGCATCGGCTTCCAGACCAACATCGCGATAAGCACTGTTCTCTCGCAGGAATTCGTCATGCACACCAACATCGGAGGGACATGGAACCCGCGGGCGAAGGACGCGGCGGGCGATGTCGCGGCGACGCTCGGTTGGAACCTGGGACAGAGCTTCATCTGGCTGGCGCGCTCCAACTTCAACGTGCTGGTCGAGACCGTCTGGTACGAGACGCAGGGCGTGGTGGGGGGTAGCCGGACAGCGGCCGCGCACGCCTTCCTCGTGAGCCCGGGAATCCGCTGGGCCTACAACCTCCCGACGGGACTCCAGATCGTTCCGGGAATCGCCGCGCCGATCGGCGTGGGTCCGAGCCGCGGCCAGCGAAGCCTCTTCCTCTACCTCTCCTTCGAGCACCCGATGTGGAAGGCGTCAAAATGACCGGGTCCGCTGTCGCGAGTCGAGAGTCGAGAGCCGCGGCGACGGCGTCCGCGGCGAAAGGAGAGCTCATGATCCGCAAGCTGGCATCCGGCCGGTACCGGTTGTACTCGCGAAAGAAAGACCCGAAGACCGGCAGACGCAAGAACCTCGGGACGTTTAAGAGCCTGGCGGCCGCGCAGAAGCACGAGCGCGCCGTTCAGTTCTTCAAGAGGAAATAGGCGCCGGTCATCTCTCCCGGATCGCCTCGGCGTCCACCGTGATGTCCACGTCATCGCCGACGACGAATCCGCCGCGGTCGAGGACTCCATTCCAGCTGACGCCGAAGTCGTGCCGGTTGATCCGGGTCGTGGCGACGAACCCCGCTCGCGTCTTCGGCCCCTTGTCCACGTCCCCTTCCCACCACGGGGTCTGCCACTGCCCGAGGTACTGGACGTCGAGCGTGACCGGACGGGTGACGCCTCGGATCGTCAGATCGCCCGTGAGCTTCGCCAGGTTCGCGCCGCACAGCTCGACGTCGTGGCCCCGGAACGTGATCGCAGGATACTTCTCGGCATCCAGGAAATCGGCGCTCTTCAGATGGGCGTCGCGATCCGGCTCGCCGGTCCAGATCTTCCGGGCGTCGATCGTGACGTCGACCGAGGTGGCGCGCGGGTTCTCCGGGTCAAATTCCATCGTTCCGTGCACGTCCTTGAAGTGCCCGCGCACCCAGGTGACCATCATGTGGCGGGCCCGGAACTCGGCGGCCGTGTGACCCGGCTCGAAGAACCACCTTGGCATGAAAGATCCTTTCTCGATCGGCGCACGGCGGGCGCACCGTAATATAAGCGGGGCCAGCGCGAAAGGATTCATGCCCGACCGAGTGCCGCCGCTGTCGCTCTCCTTGATCGAGAAGGCGCGCGCGTTCCTGGCCGGACGCATCCGGCGCACGCCGATGGAGGAGTCTCCGGCCCTCTCCGAGATTCTCGGTGTTCCCGCCTGGTTGAAGCTCGAGTCGCTTCAGCTCACCGGTTCTTTCAAGATCCGGGGCGCCTCCTTTCGGCTCTCCTTCCTGA
>DATIRW010000302.1:0-10718 GCA_035469365.1 Thermoanaerobaculia bacterium | reverse complement strand
GCTCTACAAGCTTCTCTATCCGCTGGCGAAATCCATTCCGGCGTTCAACGTCTTTCGCTACATCACGTTCCGCGTCGCGATGGCGGCGGTAACGGCACTTCTGCTGGCGCTCGTTTTCGGGTTGCCGATGATCCGGCTGCTCAGGAGGCGGCAGATCGGCCAGTCGATCCGCGAGGAAGGCCCCCGATCGCACCAGGCCAAGGCGGGAACGCCGACGATGGGCGGCTTGCTCATCCTGCTCGCCGTGATCGTGGCGACGCTCCTGTGGATGGACCTCTCCAACCGCTTCGTCTGGATCGCCCTGGCGACGCTCGGGGCACTGGGCCTCGTGGGTTTCGCCGACGATTTCGTGAAGTTCACGCGACGGCGCAGCCTGGGCTTGAGCGGGCGGGGAAAGCTCGTGCCGCAGTTCCTGGCGGCGTTCGCGATCGCGTGGGCCATCCGGCACTGGGCGGGCCCGGAGTCCATCTCGACGGTGCTGACGTTTCCCTTTCTCAAGCGTTTCGTTCTCGATCTCGGAGCCCTCTACGTCCCCTTCGTCGCCCTGATCGTCGTCGGGTCTTCCAACGCCGTCAACCTGACCGACGGCCTGGACGGCCTCGCGATCGGCGCCGTCGGGATCGCCGCCGGGACCTACGCGATCCTGGCGTACCTGACCGGCAACGCGGTCGCGGCGCGATATCTCCAGATTCCCTTCGTGCCGCAGACGGGAGAGCTCTCCGTCTTCTGCGGCGCGATCGTGGGCGCTTCGCTCGGGTTTCTCTGGTTCAACTGCCATCCGGCGGACGTCTTCATGGGGGACGTCGGATCGCTCCCGCTTGGAGGCGCGATTGCGGCCGTCGCCGTCATGACCAAGAACGAGATGCTGCTGGCGATCGTGGGCGGCCTCTTCGTGCTCGAAGCGGTGTCGGTCATTCTGCAGGTCGCGTCGTTCCAGACGACGGGCCGGCGCGTCCTCCGGATGGCGCCGCTGCATCATCATTTCGAGCTGGCCGGGTGGCCCGAGTCGCGGGTGATCATCCGTTTCTGGATCCTCGCGATCCTCTTCGCGGTCCTCGGACTCTCGACGTTGAAGCTGCGATGACGGCCGGGTGGAGTTCGGAGAGCGGAGGGGGCAAGCCGCCGCCAGGCCTGCCCGCGCGCGTGGCGATCCTGGGTTTTGCCCGGAGCGGCCAGGCGCTCGCCCGCGCGCTCGCCGCCAGGGACGTCGCGATCGCGGTGGGAGACGCCAAACCCCGGTTGGCCTTTCCGGAAAGCGCCGTCGCGGAGCTCGAGGCGGCGGGCGCGCGGTTCTTCTTCGACGGGCCATCGGAGGATTTTCTCGAACGGGCCGATTGGCTGGCTCTCTCTCCGGGAGTTCCACTGGCCTCGCCTCTCGTCCTGACCGCGCGCGAGCGCGCCATTCCCGTGCTGGCGGAGATCGAGATCGCCTGGCGAATCGCCGAGGGGGAGGCCGAAGGAAAGAACCGCTGGGTCGCGATCACCGGGACGAACGGGAAATCCACGACGACGGCCTGGATTGCCGAGATCTTGAAGCGGGCGGGCCGTCCGGTCGCGCTCGCGGGAAACATCGGTGTCCCGCTCTCCGCGTTTCTCTCGGACCGTTCTCCCCGCGACTTCGTCTGCGAAGTCTCTTCCTTTCAGCTCGAGGCGATCGAGCGCTTCGCGGCTCACGTCGCCGTCCTGACTAACATCACGCCGGACCACCTGGACCGGCACGAGGGGTTCGAGGATTACGTCCGCGCCAAGAAACGGGTCTTCGAGAACCAGCTGCCCCGCGACTTCGCCGTCGTCAACGCGGATGACGCCGCCTCGCGTCCGATCGTGACGCGCGCGAGGCGCGTTGCGTTCTCGCGCCGGGAGAGCGTTCCCGGAGGCGCCTGGCTGGAAGGCGGCTCGATCATCTCGGAGGTTGCCGGGAAGCGTCGCGCGGTCGTTTCCGAGAAGGACCTTGCGCTGCCGGGCGCCCACAACCTCGAGAACGCCCTGGCGACCCTGGCCGCGGCCGATTGCCTGGGAACGCCCGCGGAGGCGATTGCCGCGGGCCTGAAGGATTTCCGCGGCCTGCCGCACCGCACAGAGCTCGTCGCCGAGGCGGCGGGCATTGCCTGGGTCGACGACTCGAAAGGGACCAACGTGGACGCCACGAAGAAGTCGCTCGAGGCCTTTCCCGGCGGCAGCGTCGTCCTGATCCTGGGAGGGCGCGACAAACACGGCGACTTCCCGGCGCTCGTCCCGGCGGTCGCCCGCGCCGCGAGGGAAGTGCTCACGATCGGCGAGGCCGCCGGCCTGATCGAGGCGGCTCTGGCCGGTGTCGTGTCCGTCGAGCGCGCGGGGACCATGGACCGGGCCGTCGAGCGCGCGGCCGCGCTCGCCCGACCCGGCGACACGGTCTTGCTCTCGCCCGCCTGCGCGTCCTTCGACCAGTACAAGAACTACGAGGAGCGGGGAGACCACTTCGCCTCGCTCGCCCGCCGCGAAGCGGACCGCGCCGGAGGCGCTCATGGCTCGTAAGCTCTCTTCGGACAAGGTGCTCTTCGTGGCGCTCGTGGCGCTCTCGCTCTTTGGCTGCGTCATGATCTACAGCGCCTCGGCGGTTTCGGCGGGAGTGACGCTCGGCAATCCCTACAAGTACGTGATCAAGCAGATCGTGGCGCTCGCCGCCGGCGGGCTGGCCGCCTTCGCCGTTTACCGCGCCGACTACCGCCTCTTCTCGCGGCGCTGGGTCGGGTACGGGGTCTACGGGGTTGCGCTCCTGCTGTGCGTCCTGGCCCTCTTCCGCCCCCCGATCAACTCGGCGCGCCGCTGGCTGACGCTGGGGCCCATCATGCTCCAGCCGTCGGAGATCCTGAAGGTGGGCCTTGTGCTGGTCCTCGCCCGCCTTGTGACGAGCAGGGCGGCCGGCCCGGCGCAGCCCGAACGGGTCCTGCCGGCGGCGCTCCTTCTGACCGGTCTCGCGGCCGGCGTCGTCGTGCTCGAGCCGGATCTCGGGACGGCCGCCTCCTACTTGATGCTCTGCGCGGTCGTACTGTGGCTGGCGGGCGTGCGGGCGCGTCTCTTCCTGATCGGCCTGGCGGGCGTCATTCCTCTCCTGGCGGCTCTCGCGTTCTCGGCGAGTTATCGCCGGGCGCGCCTGCTCTCTTTCCTGCGCCCGGAAGCGGATCCGCTGGGCGCGGGATTCCAGGCCATCCAATCGCTCATCGCGGTCGGCGCCGGGGGCCTGTCCGGCAGCGGCCTGGGCGGCAGTCGTCAGAAACTCTTCTTCCTCCCCTATCCGCACACTGACTTCATCTTCGCGATCGTCGGGGAGGAGCTCGGCTTCCTCGGGGCTCTCGGCGTCATCGCCTGCTTCGCTGTCGTGGCCTGGAGAGGCTTTCGCGCCGCGCGCCGCGCCCCGGAGCCCTTCGCGGCCTTTCTCGCCGCCGGAGCCACCGCGTTGATCGTGGTGCAGGCGGCCATCAATGTGTCGGTCGTCCTCGGCCTGATGCCGACGAAGGGGATTCCACTGCCGTTCGTCTCGTACGGCGGCTCCTCCCTCGTCGCCTCCTGGATCGCCGGGGGACTGATCTTGAATATCTCGCAGCACGAGGTCGAAAGAACCGACGGCGTCTGAAGCCCAGGGCATGAATGAAACAGAGGGAGCGTACGTGATCGTGGCGGGCAAGACGGGAGGCCACATCTTCCCTGGAATCGCACTCGCGCGAGAGATCCGCGCGAGGCGGCCGGAGGCGCCGGTCCTCTTCATCGGAACGGCGGGGGAATTGGAGAGCCGGCTCGTGCCCGAGGCGGGCTTTCGCCTGGAGACGGTCACGGCTTCGGGTTTCGCCGGCAAGAGCCTCCCCGGCAAGGTGCTGTCGCTCGCCCGTCTCCCGGCCGGTTTCCTGGAGGCGAGAGCCCTGCTCTCGCGCCACAGAGCAAGGGCGGTGGCCGGAATGGGCGGATACGTCAGCGTGCCGGTGCTCGCCGCGGCGCGCTCGCTCGGCATTCCAACGCTCGTCCACGATTCCAACGCGCTGCCCGGGATCGCCACCAGGCTGCTCAACCGCTTCGCCGCGCGCACGGCCGTCGGGCTCGCCCGGTCCAACGTGTTCTTGAAGAGGCCGGGGACCGTGACCGGAACCCCGGTGCGCGCCGAGTTCTTCGCGATCCCTCCGGTCCAGGCTACCGCGCGGACGCGGCGCCTCCTCGTATTCGGAGGAAGCCAGGGCTCGGAGGTCCTGAACCGGGCGATGGCCGGCGCGGCGCGGAGCCTGGCCGGCAAAGGCCTCGAAGTGGTGCACCAGACTGGGGAGAGCCACTTCGCGAGCGTCCAGGGGCGCTATGGAGAGGTTCCCGCGGGTTGGCGCCTGGCGCCGTTCCTGCCGAGGATCTACGAGGATCTCGCCTGGTCGGACCTCGTCGTCTCGCGGGCCGGCGCGATGACTCTGGCCGAGCTCGCCGCGGCGGGGCGGCCCTCGATTCTCGTTCCCTTCGGCTCGGCGACGCACGGCCACCAGCTCGAGAACGCCCGGGCGCTCGTCGAGGCGGGGGCGGCGCGGATGATCGAGGAATCCGGGCTCACGGGAGAGGTCCTGGCGGCGGCCGTCGTAGATTTGATCGGCGACCGGGAGCGCCTCGTAAAGATGGGAGAAGCCGCGCGCAGCCTCGCGGTGTCGGACGCCGCCGGCCGTCTGGCCGGGCTCCTCTTCGAAGCCGAGACGGGAGCGCAAACGGCATGAGATTCCTGAGGCTGCGTCGGCTGCACTTCGTGGGCGCGGGCGGCGTCGGGATGAGCGGTCTCGCGGAGATCCTTCTCCTCTCGACACCCCTGGAGATTACCGGCTGCGACAAGGAGAGAAGCGAGAACACGGAGCGCCTGACAGCCCTGGGCGCGAAGATCGCCTACGGGCATGACCCGGCGCACGTCGAGCACGCGGACCTGGTCGTGATCTCCTCCGCCGTCGCGGAGTCGAGCCCCGAGGTGGTGGCCGCGCACCAGCGCGGCATCCCCGTTATCCGTCGGGCGGAGATGCTCGCCGAGATCATGCGGCTGAAGCAGGGAATCGCGGTTGCCGGCACTCACGGCAAGACGACGACCACATCCCTGACCGGGATGGTCCTGACCGCAGCGGGCTTCGATCCCACGATTGTCGTGGGCGGGCGCGTCCGGATCCTGGGCACGAACGCGCGCCTGGGCAAGGGAGACTTTCTCGTCGCCGAGGCGGACGAGTACGACCGCTCGTTCCTGGAATTGACTCCGGTCGTCGCGGTCGTGACCAACATCGAAGAGGATCACCTCGACACCTACCGTGACCTCGCGGACATCCTGGAGGCCTTCACGATCTTCGCCAACCGCGTCCCGTTCTACGGGACGGTCGTGGGATGTCTCGACGACCCCGGCGTTCTCGAAATTCTTCCCCGCGTCAAGCGCCGCGTCGGCACTTAGGGAGAATCGCCCGACGCGAACCTGCGCGCGAGCCAGATCCGTCTCGAAGCCTCCGGCGCGACCTTCGAGGTCTGGGAGGGGCGGACCTGGTCGCTCGGGACGGTCCGGCTGTCGTTGCCCGGGAGGCACAACGTGTTGAACGCCCTCGCGGCGATCGCCGTCGGCCGGGAGCTGTCGATCCCGTTTCCGACGATCGCGAAGGCCTTGAAGGATTTCACGGGCGTCATCCGCCGCTTCGAGACGAAGGGGGAAAGGGACGGCGTGCTCGTGCTCGACGACTATGCGCATCACCCGACCGAAATCGCGGCGACGCTCGCGGCCGCCCGGCAGGTTCATCCGGCGCGGCGGTTGGTCGCGCTCTTTCAGCCGCATCTCTATTCGCGCACCAGGGACTTCGCCGCGCGGTTCGGAAAAGCGCTGCTGGCCTGCGACGTGGCGATCGTGACGGACGTCTATCCCTCGCGCGAGAAACCGCTGCCCGGCGTGACAGGCGAGCTGGTGGCGCAGGCGGCCAGAAACGCGGGCCACGCCAATGTCATCTATGTGCCTGACAAGGAAGAAGTTATCGGCGAGCTGGAGCGAGTCTTGAGGCCCGGAGACCTGCTCGTGACGATGGGCGCGGGGGATGTCGTGCGCCTGGGCGAGGCCTATCTGGGAGGAGCACTCGTTGGATAGCGAGCCTCTCTTTCTGCGGCGGGGGCGGGTCCTGCCCAAGAAGAGGAGTCCGCGACGAATCGTCCGGGCCGTGGTCGCCGCCACCCTCCTTGTTCTCGTCGGCGCCGGACTGTACCGGTTCCTCGGCGGTTCGCTTTTCGTGCTCCAACGCTTCGACATCTCCGGCAACGAGCGGGCACGCACCGAGGAAATCCTGAAGGCTCTCGAGCCCTGGCGAGCGTCGAATCTCGTAACGCTCGATCTCGCGCCGCTGGCGGGGCGGCTCCAGAATCTTCCCTGGATCGAGCGCGTGACGCTGTCCAAGAAGTTTCCCGACGGTCTCTCCGTGCGCGTGGCGGAACGGAAGGCGGTCGCCCTGCTGCGGGAGGAGGGGAAGCTCTCGTGGCTCGACGCGCGGGGCGAGCCGATTGCTCCCTACGATCCGAGGACCGATCACGCGGAGTACGTGCTCGTGACGGGCGAGCGCGACGCGCTGCCGGAAGCCGTCGCCCTCCTGGAAGACCTACGCGTCGCGAGACCAGAATATTTTTCCGCGCTCTCCGAAATTGCTGCGCTCCCGGACGGAGGTTTCGGTATGATGGATTCCATCTTCCGAAGACCGGTTCGAGTTCTTCGGTTCGACGCTCCGGAGAAGATCGGCGCGCTCTTGAAGGCGCGGGGCCTCATTGAGAATCGCGGGTGGGAGGCGCGGGCCATAGACCTTCGTTTCGCGGATCGGATCCTGCTCGAAGGCGCTTACGGCGCCGGGAACTCCCTTTGAGAACGCCGGCCGAAGGCTGTCTCCTCTGATGTCCAAGCCTGAGAACTTTCTCGTCGCCTGCGACATCGGGACGACCAAGATCTGCGTCTTGATCGGCGAGCAGGGCGCCAATGGCTCGCTCGACGTCATCGGAAAGGGCGCGGCCGCCAACCGCGGGACCCGCAAGGGGAACATCGTCAACGTGGACGCGACGATCGAGGCGATCAAGCGCGCAGCCGAGGAGGCGGAGATCATGGCCGGCGTGCAGATCGCGCGCGCCTGGGTGGGCGCCTCCGGGTCGAACGTCCGCTCGTTCAACAGCCGGGGAGTCGTAGCGGTGGCAGGCAAGGACCGCGAGATCACCAAGGAGGACGTCGCCCGGGTCATCGACGCTGCCCGCGGCGTCCAGATCCCCCAGGACCACGAGATCATCCACGTCATTCCGCGGGAGTTCGCCGTGGACGGCCAGGACGGGGTCTCGGACCCCGTCGGGATGGTCGGCGCGCGCCTGGAGGCGGAGGTGCACGTCGTGACCGCGCCCGTGGCAGTGACGCAGAACATCGTGACCTGCGCCAACAAGGCGGGCATCGAGGTCATCCAGCTCGTCCTCGAGCAGTTCGCGGCCGCCGAGGCCGTCCTGACGCAGGACGAAAAGGAATTGGGCATCGCGCTCGTGGACATCGGGGGAGGCACGACCGAGGTGGCCGTCTACCAGAAGGGGGCGATCGCCCACACCGCCGTCATCCCGATCGGCGGTGACCATTTCACCAACGACCTCGCGGTCGTGCTTCGCGCCCCGATCACGGACGCGGAGAGGATCAAGAAGAAATACGGCTGCGCCCTGCGCAGCGCCGTCGGCGAAGAGGAAATGGTCGAGGTCCCGATGGTCGGAGGCCGCGCCCCCAAGCTCTGCCCGAGGACGACGCTCTCGGACATCCTGCAGCCGCGCGCCGAGGAGCTCTTCGGCCTGATCCGCGAGGACCTGGAAAGACTCGGGCTCGACAAGGAGCTTCGTTCCGGCGTTGTCCTGACGGGAGGCGGTGCGGAGCTCGAAGGCATCGTCGAGGTCGCCGAGGGGATCTTCGACGGCCCGGTGCGCCGGGGCGTCCCCACCGGGGTCGGAGGCCTGACCGACGTCGTCTCCCGGCCCGAGTGGGCGACGGCGACAGGCCTCCTTCTCTACGGACACCGTCACAAGTCCTCGCGGCGCCGGAGCCGCGGGGTGACGCGATTGACCGCATCCGTGTCGAAGATGTTCCGGGACTTCTTCTGATGCGTCCAGAAACGGCCCGGGGGTCGAAACCATCGGCCGCAGTTCGCGAGGGAAACGCGGGCGGCCCAAGTCGGAGGGAGCAATCCATGATCGAGTTCGTTCCCGAAGAGGAGCACCGCTTGATGATCGAGCTGGAAAGCGACGAGGCATCTCCGGCCGTCATCAAGGTGATCGGCGTCGGAGGCGGAGGCTCGAACGCCGTCAACCGGATGATCTCGGCCGGGCTGAAGGGGGTGGGCTACATCGCCTGCAACACCGATCTGCAGGCCCTGCGGCGGGCCTCGGCCTCGATGAAGCTGCAGATCGGATCGCGCCTGACCAAGGGCCTGGGCGCGGGCGCGGATCCCGACGTCGGACGAAACGCGGCGATCGAGGACCAGGAGAAGCTGGCGGACGCGATGAAGGGCGTTGACATGGTCTTTCTCGCCGCGGGGCTCGGCGGGGGAACGGGCTCGGGCGCGGGTCCGGTCATCGCCAAGCTCGCCGCGGAGGCCGGAGCGCTGACCGTCGCCGTCGTCACCAAGCCGTTTCTCTTCGAAGGGAAGAAGAGGATGCGCCAGGCCGAGCGCGCGGCCCGTGAGCTCCGCGATCACGTGGACACGCTGATCACGATCCCCAACCAGCGGCTCCTGTCCTTCGTCGAGCAGAAAACGCCGCTCCACGAGTCCTTCAAGATCGCCGACGACGTTCTTCGGCAGGCGATCCAGGGGATCTCGGACCTGATTAACTGCCCGGGCGAGATCAATCTCGACTTCGCGGACGTCAAGAAGATCATGTCGGACATGGGGCGCGCCTTGATGGGCACGGCCGTCGCGGAAGGGGAGAGCCGTGCGGTGCACGCGGCCCAGGCCGCGATCTCCTCGCCCCTCCTGGAGGACGCTTCGATCGAAGGAGCCCGCGGAATCCTGATCAACATCACCGGAGGGGCGGACCTCACGCTCTTCGAGGTCAACGAGGCGGCCGAGATCATCCATCAGGCCGCCGACCCCGACGCCGAGATCCTGTTCGGCTGCGTGCACGACGAGACGATGGCAGGCGCCGTCAAGGTGACCGTCATCGCCACCGGCTTCGACCGTCCCGATTCCGAGGAGGCCCTCCTCGAGGAAGAGACGCGCGCGGCGGCGCCGCAGCGCGCGGCCAGGACCTTCCTGCGCGGTGACGACTCCGGCGGCTTCGGCCCCAACGCCTCCTCGAAGGACGACTTCGACATACCCACCGTGTTGCGCCGGCAGATGGATTGAGGGATTGAAGGATTGAAGATTGGAAGATTGACGGATTGAGCGTGGGCCCGCCGGCCCGATCGTCAATCAATCAATCGTCAATTACCTGGGGTGGAGGCCGAACTTTTCCTCCCACTCTTTCTCCCTGCGGATCATCGCCTGTCGTTTGCGGCGAGCCGAGTCGCGCCACTTCTTATAGGCATGGGCGACTTTCGGGTGGTGGTGGAGGAAGCGGCGCAGCTTCCGGCGCACCGACGGGAAGACGAGGGAGAAGAAGAGCACGCTCATGACGAAGAACGGGATCTGCGGCATGATCGGCACCATCACGCCGATCACGCCGAGGATGAAGAAGAAGATGGCCCAGGCCAGGTTGTGAGCCTTGCTGCGCGGCCTTCGCCGCGCCGCCTTCTTCCGTACCGGATTCATCCGGCTGGGAAGTCTACTTTGGCCCCTGGTCCCTGGACTTTGGACCCGGCGGCCGTCCCAGGATCTCGTCGACCGACAGGACCCTCAGCGGGCCGAGGTTGAGCACCCGGATCTCCGGCTCGATTCTCTTGCGGTCCCCGACGACGATGACCGCCACCCCGTGCGGATCAATGTATTGCGCCGTGACGCGCTCGACATCCGACGGGGTCACCTTGGCCACGCGGTCCATGTACGTGGTGAAGTAATCGTCCGGCAGGTCGAAGAGGACCTTTCCTTCGAGCTTCCCCGCGAGCTCGCCGGTCGTCTCGAATCCGGCCGGGTAACGCAGGGCGACGTAATTTCTGGCCCTGGCAAGTTCCTCTTCACCGATGGGTTTCCGGATCCCTTCGAGCTCCTTGAAGAACTCCGCCAGCGCGAGAGCCGTCTTGGACGTCTCGACGGCCGCTCCCGCCACGAACGGCCCCGTCGAAAGGCGAAAATCGAACCTCGAGCTCGCCCCGTAGGTATAGCCGTGCTGCTCCCGCAGGTTTTGGTTCAAGCGCGAGGTGAAGGAGCCTCCGAGCACGGCATTGGCGACTATGAGCGGGAAATAGTCCGGGGTTGAGCGCGGCGGCCCGACGCGGCCGATGCGGATCTCGGACTGGGGAGCCCCCGGCAGGTCGATCAGCCAGACCGAGCGCGCCCGCACCTGCGGCGCGGCGGCCACGACCGGCGGCCGCGCGCCGGCCCCGCTCCAGGAGCCGAAAACCTCCTCGAGCCTCGCGAGGAGAACCGGCGCGGTCACGTCCCCTACGGCGACGATCGTGGTGTTGCCTGGCTGGACGAAGGAGGAGTGGAACCGATGGAGGTCGGCCCTTGTCAACCCGCGCACGGACTGCTGGGAGCCTTCCGTGACCCGCCCGTAGACGTGTTCGCCGTAGAGAGCCCGCGCGAAGGCGACGCGAGCGAGGGCGGCCGGCT
>DATIRW010000301.1:0-9541 GCA_035469365.1 Thermoanaerobaculia bacterium | reverse complement strand
GGCCCGCCGATGACGAAACGGCCCGTGGGGTTGACGTGGAACTTCGTGTTCTTCGTGAGGAAGCCCTCGGGGATCGACGGCTTGATGATCTCTTCGATGATGGCTTCCTTGAGCTCCGCGTGTTTGATCGCTTCGGCGTGCTGGGTGGAAACGACGACGGCCTCGACCGCGATCGGCCGGTTCCCCTCGTACTCGACGGTGACCTGGGACTTCCCGTCGGGGCGCAGGAAATCCATCTGTCCCGTTCGCCTCGCCTGGGAGAGCCGCATGACGAGCCGGTGGGCCAGGGTCAGCGGCAGCGGCATCAGCCCCTCGGTCTCCCGGACGGCGAACCCGAACATCAGGCCCTGATCCCCCGCTCCCCCGGTGTCCACGCCCTGGGCGATGTCGGAAGACTGCGGATCGATCGAGGAGATGACCGCGCACGTCTCGTAATCGAATCCGAACTTGGCCCTCGTGTATCCGATCTCCTTGATCGTGTGGCGGACGACGGAGGGGAAGTCCACGTAGGTCCTCGTCGAGATTTCTCCGGCGATGAAAGCGAGACCCGTGGTGACCAGGGTCTCGCAGGCCACGCGTCCCATCGGATCGTCACGCAGGACGGCGTCCAGGATGGCGTCGGAGATCTGGTCCGCGATCTTGTCCGGATGACCTTCTGTCACGGACTCGGAAGTAAAAAAGTGGCGGCCGTCTTGAAGCATCAGGCGACTCCTTTGGGCGACAGGGGCGGGCGATTCAAGGCGTGGGAGCCTAACATCTCGCGGCCGGGCCGGTCAAAGCGCGAGGCTTCGGCCCGAGACGCGGACACCGCGGTTCCGGGCGAAGAAGACAAAGACGTTGCGGCCATATTCCCGGCGGTCCAGCAAACGCAGATCGTGCGAGTCGGAGGGCCAGTCCTCGAATCGGTCGATCTGAAGAACGAAGATTCCCTCCGGCGCCAGCACCCTGGCGACCCTCGCTCGCGGATCCGGGGACGGGCTGCCGGGAGCATAGGGCGGATCCGAGAACACGAGGTCGAACCGCACTCCCCTGCTCGCGAGGCGGTCCAGGGCCGCATCCGAGTCCTCCTCCAGGATTTCGATCTCGCCCCGCGCGGGAGGGAGCTTCGCGAGGTTCTTGCGGAGCACGGCGGCGTCCCGATCGACGAGCACCGCGCGGTCGGCTCCCCGGGAGATGGCCTCGATCCCCACGGCGCCGCTGCCCGCGTAGAGATCGAGAACGCGGGCGCCCGGGATTCTCTTCTGCAGGATGCTGAAAAGAGCCTCGCGGGCGCGCCCGGAGGTGGGCCGCGCGCCCGCCGGAACTTCGAGATGCCGCCGCTTCCACTGACCCGCGAAGATACGGATGGACGGGGCCTTTTGTCGTCTCATCGGATCGCTTCAATCGGGCGGCGAAAACTGGAAACGGAGGTCTTCGATCTTCCGGAATTCGCTGTAGGGCTCGCGCACTCCTTCGAGCTCGACGATTCCCTTGTCCTTGATGAGCTGGCGGACCCGGAACACGGTGCCGTCGAATCTCCTCAGATATGTTCCCGGCGAGAGCGTCTCCGGCGTGAACCGCGACGCCGGAGCGAGGGGACTGGCGAAAGTGCGCTTCAGTCCCTCCAGGGCGGCCCGCAACGACGCGGCGTCGGCCGGCAGCGCCGTGAGGTCGTCGAAACGGACCTGCTTGCGGGATCCGTCGGCTCTCGCGAGCGTCACTCTCGACTGGGCCGTGAACTCTCCCGTCAACCCGGTGCGCAGGTCTTCCGGAAGCTCCCAGAGCTCGGGACGGGCGACGTAGGCGCAGTAGAAAGAAAGTTCCTCGGGCTCGAGCTTCTTGCGGCGCTCCTCCTCATCCTTGCCTCGCGCGGACTTCCAGACCAGCATTCGATCCCTGAAGAGCGTGAACCGCTCGTACCCTTCCCGGGACTGCCGGATCCACTCCACGCAGAACGTGGGAGGAGAGGCCTTCTGCTCCGCCGGCGAGGCGAGAAGGACGGCGAGGGCCAGGAGCGGAAACGGACTCATCAGGACGCTGTCCGGCGCGCCTCGCGGATGGCGAACGCGAGCTCTCCGCTGCTTGAGATCCTTCCGTCCCGCCGGGCGGCCAGGGTGACCTTCAGGGCGCGTCCGATGCGCGGGCCGGCGGCAATCCCGGCGGCGATCAGGTCTCGGCCCCGGATCTGGAGACGCGTCGAAGAAACCCGGAGAGCCCGTTCGAGCCGCCGCCCGGCGGTACCGCCGAGGTGGGCCGCCGCGGCGGCGATCTCATCGCGGTCAGTGACGCGCTCGAGCAGGGTGGACGGCACGACGCGGGAAGGGTCCTCCCGGAGGTCGCCGAGGAGGGCGGAGAAGGAGCGGAGTCTCCTGTCAGCCTCTCCCGCCAGGGAGAGCCGTCGCGACAGACGTTCGCGGGCGGAAGGATCGAGCTCGCCGGACCAGACGAGGAGGAAGAGGAGCCAGGTTGTCTGACCAGGGTGACGCCGCGCGATGGCTTCGGCGCGACGCAGGCTCGCCAGGACCCGCTCATCGTGGCGCAGGTCTGGGTCCACCATCCGGTCGATCCCGAGCGCTCCCATGAGGCGCACCGCCGTCGCGCGATCGGGCTCCGAAAAAAGGAGCCGCAACTCCCGGCGCATCCGGTCTCCCGAGACCCCGTCGAAGGCTCCATGGTGCGCGGCCTGCCCGATCCAGCGACGCGTGCTCGGGTCGATCCTGAACCGAAGGCGATTGGCATAGCGGACCGCGCGGAACGCCCTTGTCGGGTCGTCCTGGGGCGAGTTTTCGTGCAGCATCCGTATGGTCCCGCTCCCGATGTCCCGCGCGCCCCCGAAGGGGTCGATGAGGACAGGACGGCGCCTCGGCGCGAGCCGGAGCGCGATCGCGTTGATCGTGAAGTCGCGCCGGGCGAGGTCCCGGCCGAGCGGGGCCGCCGCGACGCGGGGAAGCGCGCCACGGGCCTCATATGTCTCCGCGCGCGTCGAAGCGATGTCGAGGCGTGATCCGTCCGGAAACTCCAGCGTCCCGGTGCCGAAACGCTCGTGGGGGCGCGGGCGCGCGCCGAGCTCCCGGGCCAGGGCGCGCGCGAAGACGACACCGTCTCCTTCGACAGCCAGGTCGATATCGGCCACGGGCCTCCCCAGCAGAAGATCCCTCACGGCGCCCCCTACGAGATACAGCGGCGACCGTCTCTTCGACGCAACCCTCCGCGCCGCGGCAAGCCTCTTTCGCAAAGGAGTCGGAAGGGACCCCAGACCCGGCAAGAAGACCTTCGACCTTGGACTTTGGACCTTAGACTTTCTATTCAAACACGTATTCCACCGAGTCCTCGCCCGCGAGCGCGCGTATCTCGCTGGTCAGGACCGGGGAGGGAGCGATCCTCATCGAGTCCGCCGCCTTCAGCGTCGCTTCGAACTCGCCGGGGCGGAAGAGGCGGATGGAGACGGGCATCGTGCCGGGATGGGACTTCAGGCGGTCTTTCAGCCGCGCGAGGACCCGCTCGTCGGCAAACGCCAGGTTGACGCGGATCTGCAGGCCGCGCGCCAGACGCTCGGAAATTCCCTCGAGCGGAGTGATCTCCTGCACGTTCAGCTCGCACGAGGGCCCGGACTCCCGGACCGTGGCCGTGATGAGGACCGGAAGGTCCGGCCGCACCCAGGTCTCGACCTTCTCGTAGAGGCTCGCGAAGATCGCGACCGGCACGCTTCCGGTCATGTCTTCGAGGACGGCCTTCAGCATGGTCTTGCCCTCGTTCAATCCCTTCTTGATCTTCTGTTTCTTCAGGCCGACGAGGACCCCGCCGACCCGGACCGTCTTGTCCGTCTGCGAGGCGAGCTCCGAGACTCTCACGTCCGCGAAACGCTCGATCGCTTCGGCAAATCGCGTCAGGGGATGTCCCGTGACGTAAAAACCGAGGACGTCCTTCTCCCCTTTTAGCCGTTCTTCCAGCGACCACTCCGGAAGGTCCGGGAAATCCTCGCCCGCGGGCAGGGGCTCCTCCGCGCTCCCGCCGAAGAGGGTCGACTGTCCGATCTCTTGTTCTTCTCGCGCCCGGGCCGCCCGCGCGAAAACCCGCTCCGAAGCCGCGGCCAGCGTCGCCCGGTTCTTCCCGAGGGAGTCGAACGCCCCCGCGCCGATCAACGCGTCGAGCGTTCGTTTGTTGACGAGGTGCGAGTCCAGCCGGAGGGCGAAGTCGGTGAAAGAGAGGAACGGTCCCTTGCGCCGCTCCTCCAGGATCGCTTCCGCCGCTGCGTCTCCGACACCCTTGACGGCCGCCAACCCGAAACGGATCGCCGGCCCCACTGCCGCGAATTTCTGCCTCGATTCATTGATGTCCGGAGGCAACACCGGGATCCCCATCTCGACGCAGTCTCCGATGACCTTCACGATGCCGTCGGTCGAGCCGATCTCGGCCGAGAGCGTGGCCGCCAGGAAATCCACCGGGTAGTGGGCCTTCAGATACGCGGTCCTGTAGGCCACGAGGGCGTATGCGACCGCGTGAGCCTTGGGGAACCCGTAGCGGGCGAACGGTTCGATCAGGCCCCACAGCTCCTGGACTTTCTTGAGCGGTGTGCCGTGTTCCTTGGCCCGGTTGAAGAAATTCTTCGCCTCCGCGGCCATGATCTCGCGTTTCTTCTTGCCGATCGCCTTGCGCAGGAGATCGGCCTCCGCCAGCGAGTAGCCCGCGACCCGCTGGGCGATCTGCATGACCTGCTCCTGGTAGACGAGGATGCCGAGCGTCTCCTCCAGGACGTCCTGAATCTCCGGCAGAGGGTAGGTGACCTTGCTCGTGCCGCTTCTTCGCCGCACGTACTCCTCGACGGTTCCCGCGTCGAGCGCCCCCGGCCGGTAGAGGGCGTTCAACGCGGCCAGGTCCGCGAAGACGCGCGGCTTGGCCCGACGCAACAGGTCCCGCATCCCCGACGAATCGAACTGGAAGACGCAGGCCGTCCTGCCGGAGCGGAAGAGCTCGTAGGTCTTCTCGTCGTCCAGAGGGAGGTGATCCAGGTCCGGTGCCTCTCCCGTCCTGTCCCGGATCGCGCCGAGGGTCTCGTCGATGATGTCGAGCGTGATCAGACCCAGGAAATCGATCTTCAGAAGTCCCATCTTCTCGACGGCGTTCATGTCGAACTGCGTCGTGATCTCGTCCTTGTTCGTGCGGTAGAGCGGCAGGTACTCGATGATCGGCCGCGGCGCGATAACGACGCCTGCCGCGTGCATCCCGGCGTGCCGCGAGAGCCCCTCCAGGCGCTCCGCGATTCGAACGATCTTGCGGACCGACTCGTCCGATTCGACCAGCTCGGCGAGGGCCGAGGACTCCTCCATCGCCTTCTTGAAGTTGACGTCGGGGCCGTCGGGGATGAGCTTGGCGATCCGGTCTCCCAGGGCGATCGGGAGCGAGAGCACGCGGGCCACGTCCCGGACCGCGAGCTTGGGCTTCAATTGTGAGAACGTCACGATCTGCGCGACGTTTTCCCGGCCGTACTTGCGGGTGACGTACTCGATGACCTCCCCGCGCCGGGCCTGGCAGAAGTCGATGTCGATGTCCGGCATCGAGACCCGCTCCGGGTTCAGGAACCGCTCGAAGAGCAGGTCGTACTTCAGCGGGTCGATCTCGGTGATCCGCAGCGACCACGCCACGATCGAGCCCGCGGAGCTGCCTCGCCCCGGGCCGACGGAGATTTTCTGCTCCCGGGCGAACCGGATGAAGTCGGAGACGATCAGAAAGTAGGAGGGGAATCCTACCTTCTCGATGACGGCCATCTCGTAGGCGAGGCGTTCCCGGTACTTCTCGACCGCGATCGCCGGGGCCCCTTCGCCGCAGGCGAGCCGTCTCTCCAGCCCCTCCCGGGCGAGGTCGCCGAAATGCTGGGCCGGCGACTTGCCTTCGGGGGGAGTGAATGTCGGCAGATGGCGCCCTTCCATGTCGAACGTGACGGCGCAACGCTCCGCGATCGCAACCGTGTTGCTCACCAGTTCCCCGCTCCAATGCTGGAAGCGGGCCTTCATCTCCTCCGGGCTCTTGACGTAGAACTCGTCGTTGTAGAAGCGCATCCTCCGCTCGTCTTCGAGCGTCTTGCCCATGCCGATGCAGAGGAGCACCTCGTGCGCGTAGGCGTCGTCCCGGTTCAGGTAATGGCTGTCGTTGGTCGCGACCGCGCCCGCTCCTGTCTCCTTGGAGAGCCGCAGGAGGTCCGGGATGATCGCGGTCTGCTGGGGAAGGCCGTGGTCCATGATCTCGACGAAGAAGTTGCCCTTGCCGAAGATCTCCTCGTATTCGAGGAAGGCCTTCTTCGCCGCGCCGAAATTGCCCCGCACGAGCGCGCCGGCGACTTCTCCCTTGAGGCACCCGGAGAGCCCGATCAGGCCTTCGGAGTACCGGCGCAGGAGCGCCTTGTCCATGCGCGGGCGGTGGTAGAAACCGGTCAGGTATGCCTCCGACACGAGCCGGACGAGGTTGCGGTAGCCCGTCTGTGTCGCGGCGAGGATCGTCAGGTGATAGGCGTATCCGTCCCCCGATTCGCTCGCGGCCACGGCTTCCCTGTCCCTGCGGTCGGCGGGCGCGATGTAGGCCTCGACGCCGAGAATCGGCCGGACGCCGTTTTTCAAGGCCTCGTTGTAGAAGGCGAAGGCTCCGAACATGTTGCCGTGATCGGTCACCGCGACGGCCGGCATCCCCAACTCGGCGATGCGTCTGCACAGCTCCGGCAACCGGTTCGCGCCGTCGAGCAGGGAGTACTGGCTGTGAAGGTGAAGATGGACGAAATCGCCGGGCACCTTCCGATTGTAAGGCAGATCTTCTCCCAATTGATGTCCGAAGCTTCGAGGCTGATTCTTGCGAGGAAGCAGAGCCGGGAAACGGAAAACGGGAGACGGGAAACGGATGGATTGGTCACGGTTTCTCGTTTCTCGTTTCTCGTCTTGCGGCTCCGGTATCCTTTCGCCGATGTCCTTTCGCCGCGCGCTCGGGCCGTTCGACGCGACGATGGTCGTCGTCGGCGGGATCATCGGGAGCGGGATCTTCATCAATCCGTACATCGTGGCGCAGAGGCTCTCCTCCGGCGGGCTGGTGCTCGCCGCGTGGGTCGTCGGAGGAGCGATCGCGCTCGCGGGAGCATTCGCCTTCGCGGAGCTCGGGGCGCTCTTCCCGAAGGCGGGCGGCGAATATGTCTATCTGCGCGAGGCCTACCATCCGGGAGTCGCGTTTCTCTTCGGCTGGGCCTCGCTCCTCATGATCCAGGGGGGCGGACTCGCGGCGGTCGCGATCGCATTCTCCCAATACACTCTGCGGCTGGTCGGCGGCAACCCGGCCTCGGCCGCGCCGCTCGCCGTCGCGGCGATCGCGCTCGTCGCGGCGGTCAACTACGCCGGCGTGAAGCCGGGGAGCCGGCTCCTGAACGTGCTCGTGGTCGCGAAGATCGCGGCGCTTGCTGTCCTGATCGGCGGCGGGCTCTTTCTGGCCCGTCGCCCTGCGGCCGCGGCGGCTCCGGCCTCCTCGTTTTCAGGCGGCTCGGGTCTCGTCGCCTTCGGCGCCGCGCTGATTCCGATCCTGTTCACGTACGGCGGCTGGCAGAGCGCAAACATCATCGCCGAAGAGATGCGCGAGCCGCGCCGGACCCTGCCGCTGGCCCTCGTGGCCGGGACGGCCATCGTGATCCTGATCTACCTGCTCGCCAACGTCGTCTACCTGTCGGCCCTGACCCGCGAAGGCCTGGCCGCGACGACGACGCCGGCGGCGGACGCCGTGCGGCGCATCTTCGGTCCCGGCGCGGATCGCTTGATATCGGCCGCGATCACGATCTCGGCCTTCGGCTTCCTCGACCTGACGCTTCTGGCTCAGACCCGCATCTACTACGCGATGGGTGCCGACCGGCTCTTCTTCGAAGGGCTCGGCCGCCTGCACCCCCGCTTCCAGACCCCTTCCCTCGCGATCCTCCTGCAGGCTGCCTGGGGTGTCGTGCTCGTCCTGACGGGAACCTACGCCGACCTCGTGGACTCCGTCGTCTTCGGTGACTGGATCTTCTTCACCCTGACCGTGGCGGCGGTCTTCCTCTTCCGGCGCCGCTTTCCGATCGAGTCCCGCCCGCCGGGTTCCTTCCGCTCCCCCGGCTACCCCTGGTTTCCGGCTTTTTTCGTCGTGACCGGCGTCGCCGCGGTCGCGAGCGCTATCGCTTCCAACCCGAGGCGTTCCCTGATCGGCACCGGCTTGCTCGCCACGGGCTTCCCGGTCTATCTCTTCTACGCGAACCGACGCCGCGGACTTCCCTCTCTCCGCTCGGGAGACGGCCGGGGTGAGGGCGCCGGATCGGCGGAAAGGCGTGACCGATGACCGTCTCCCGCGCCCCCTACATGGAATGGGCCCGGCATCGCCCGAGTCCGGAGGTGGATCTGGCCGGCTCGAACCTGCTCCCCTGCACGCTCGACGACCTCCCCGGAGCGCGCGAGGCTCTGGACATCGCGGGCGAGAGCCCGGACGGCTACCCGCCGCTCGTCGACGCGATCGCGAGCCGATACGGCGTGGCCCCCGACTGCGTCGCCACGGCCGGCGGCTGCTCCGGCGCGAATTTCCTCGCCTGCGCCGCGATCCTCGAGACCGGCGACGAGGTGTTGATCGAGCATCCTGCCTACGATCCCCTCGCCGCGGCGGCGCGGATGCTCGGCGCGACCGTCCGCTTCTTCGAGAGGCGCTTCGAGGAGGGCTATGTCCCGGACGCGGACCGCGTGGCGGCGGCCCTGACTTCGAGGACTCGCCTCGTTATTCTCTCGAGCCCCCACAACCCTTCCGGGGTCCTCGCATCCCCGGAGTCCCTCGACGCCCTGGGGCGCGTCGCTGAGAAGGCCGGCGTTCACGTCCTCGTGGACGAGGTATACCTCGACGCCGCGCTGGGGGAGAAGCACCCTCCGGCGGCATGCCTCTCGCCGGCCTTCATCTCATCTAACAGCCTGACCAAGTCTTATGGGCTGGCGTCGCTGCGCTGCGGCTGGACCCTCGCCTCCCCCGAGATCACGCACCGCATCCGCCGCGCGAGGGACATCGTGGACGTCTGGGGCCCGATTCCCGCCGACCGCCTCTCCGTCCTCGCTTTCCAGCACCTCGGCCGGCTCGCCAAGCGCGCCCGCGCCCTCATCGAGCCAAACTCCCGCCTCGTCTCCGACTTCCTTGCCGCGCATGCTGAGCTCGAATGTGTCCCCTCCCGCGCCACCATTGCCTTCCCCCGTTTCCGCGACGGCCGCGATGCCGGGCCCTTCATCCAGCGCCTCTTTGAGAACCACAGCGTCGCCGTCGCCCCCGGCCGCTTCTTCGACTCCCCCGCCCACTTCCGCCTCTCCTTCGGCGGCGCCACTGAGATGGTTCGTCGAGGCGTCGACGCCATTGCTCACTGCCTCGATTTCGAGTGAGCCTCGCCTCCGAGGAGGGCGGGCAAGACTACCGGGCTAGCGCTAGCGCCGGAAAGGGACCGGTTGGACAGGCGGGTGGACGCGAGGCTCGAGAGGAGAGAGAGTCCAGACGCCCTCAGCGGAAGTCGACACGAACAGTACTTCGCCGCCCGACTCGATCG
>DATIRW010000300.1:0-5842 GCA_035469365.1 Thermoanaerobaculia bacterium | reverse complement strand
ACCGGCCCTGCGTGGAGCTTTTCGCGCAGCGTCTCGCCTTCCAGAAGCTCCGTGACCGCGTAGACGACCCCCTCGTGCCGCCCGAAGTCGAAGATCGCCAGGATGTTCGGATGCGACAGCGCCGCCACCGCCTTCGCCTCCCGCTCGAATCGCGACAGCGCCTCGGGATCGCCGGCCACGGACTCCGGCAGCACCTTCACCGCGACGTCTCGCTCGAGCTTCGCGTCTCGCGCCCGATACACCTCTCCCATCCCGCCCGCCCCCAGCGGCGCGAGGATCTCGTAGGCGCCCAGACGCGTGCCCGCTCGTAGTGTCATGGAACTTTCGAAGACGGTAAGCGCATTCTAACGAGAAGCGCTTCGAACCTCGAATCCGCGCGGAGCGAGTCGAAGCCCGGAAGGCCGACGAACGCGAGCGCGGGCTGGCGCTCCGCCTCGGCGCGCTCGAGCAGCCGGAAGGCCGCGTCCGTCTCGCCGAGCTCCGACAGGAGCCACGCTTCCGAGACGACGGCGGGAGCGGACGCCGGCCGGGCCTGAAGCTCCGAGAGAATCTGCCGCGCGTCTTCAACGCGCCCGGCTTTCGCGAGCGCCCACCCGAGGGCGCCGTGGATGAAGCCGCCGCGGTGAGACGGCGTCAGGGCCCGCTCGAGCATCGCGACACCGTCTGCAGCGCGGCCGCGGGCGACGTGGGCGAGGCCCGCTCCCCAGAGCGCCAGCGTGCTCTCGGGCTCGAAGGCCAGGGCCTGTTCGTACAGAGCGGCGGCCTCGTCCGCGCGCCCCTCGAGCTGCAGGCCGAGCCCGCTCATCGCGTAGGGATAGGGCGCGAGCGGGTCCGCCTCGCGGGCGCGCTGGAAGTGCGGCGCCGCCTCGCCCGCGCGCCCGGTCAGCGTGAAGAGGATTCCGCTCCAGCAGCGGGCCGGCGGAGCGTCGGGGGCGAGCGCGACCGCCCGGCGCAGGGCGCGCTCCGACGCGGACCAGTCCCGGTCGCCGAAGGCGATCAGAGCCTCGACGTAGAGCGCGTCCGCTGCCTCCCCCTGCTGCGCCGTCGCGGCCGCGAGCGGTCTCTTCGCCAGTGCGTAGGCTTCCGAGGCGGGCACCAGGCCGTAGAAGCTGGCCAGGATCCTGGCCTCGGCCAGCGCCACCCATGCCGGCGCGTGCGCCGGGTCCAGACGCACGGCCTCCTCGAAGGCCTTCAAGGCGCCGGCGAGATCGTTCTTCGAATATCGGAGATGCCGGCCCATCAGGTAATGCCGGTACGCCTCGAGGTTGCCGACCTGGGGGCGGGCGCGGACGGCGCGTTCTCCCGGCGCGAGGCGGGCCTCGACCGCCTCAACCACGCCCGCGGCGATGTCGTCCTGCAGGGCGAAGAGATCCGCGGCGTCCCGGTCATAGCGTTCGGACCAGAGCTGGTAGCCGGTCTCCGCGTCGGTCAGCCGGGCGGTGACCCGCAGACTGCTGCCGGCCGCCCGCACGCCGCCCTCGAGGACATGGCTCACGGAAAGAGCGCGGGCGATCTCCGCCAGGTCCTTCCCCTCCCGCGCGGCGCGGAAGGCCGATGTGCGCGACGCGACACGGATTCCCGGGATCCGCACGAGCGAGTTCATGATCTCCTCGGCCATCCCCTCGCAGAGGTAGTCCTGGTCCTTCTCAGGGCTCATGTCCTCGAAGGGCAGGACCGCGATGGCGACCGCAGCAGCGGGCTTCGCCGCGGGATCGGCTCCCGACGGCGCTGGCACGTCCAGTCCCGCCTTGCGCAAACCGTCGATCAGGCGCTCTGCGTGCTCCGGTTTCCACCACCACTTCTCGACGTCCTCGCGGACCGTGGAGGCAAATCCCGGCCGCAGCCGGAGCGCCTCCGCCAGGGCCCTGGCGGCCGCTCCTCGTTCTCCGAGCTGCCCGAGCGCCGCGGCCATCGCCGCGTGCGAAAACCAGTGGCCCGGCAGATTGACCTTCAGAACGAAATCGAGCGCGCCGCGGTAGTCGCCCCGGGTGTACGAATCGTAGAAGTCCGCGTACCAGTACCACCCGGGATGATGGGGATTGAGCTGTCTGGCGCGCCGGGCCAGCTCGAGCCCTCGCTCCGAGTCGCCTGCACAAATCAGCAGCTCTCCGAGCAAAGCGATGACGTCGCCGTTCATGGGATTGAGCGCGACGGCCCGCTCCGCCGCATTTCGAAAGCTCTGGAACTCCTGACGAAAGAAGAGCGCCTGAGCCAGGCTGCTCTGCGCCAGGTGATTGGCCGGCGCCAACTCCACGGCCCGATGCGCGGCGGCCAGCCCGGTCGCGAGCGAATCGGCCTGAAGGTGGAATCCCTGCGCGTGGTCCTGAACGCACATCAGCGCCAGCATCGCCCAGGCATCGGCATTCGCCGGCGCCTTGCGCACCGCCAGCTCGAGGCAAAATCGCACCGCGGCAAGCTCCTCGGCGCTGTTCCGGTCCGAGTAGCCGAAGCTGCGCATCACGGCCTCGTAGGGAGTCAACTCCTCGGGAGGGCGGCTGCGCAGAGCCTCGCTCATGCTCCGGGGCAGGACCCCGTGCATGTCGGCGATCGTCGAAACGATCCTCGGGACCAGGTCGTCCTGCAGTTCGAAGACCGACTCCGGACTGAAGCTGCGTTCGTAGTTCTCCGCCCAGAGATGAGCGCCGGTCGCCGCGTCGAGGAGCTGCACGGCGAGGCGCAATTTCGTTCCTGCCTGGCGAAGGCTGCCCTCCATCACGTAGCGCGCGCCGAGAGACTTGCCGGCGGCGCGGACATCCAGGGCCTGCCCGGCGAGCTGGGCGGTCGAGCTCCGGGCGATGACGCGCAGGTAAGAGAAACGCGAGAGACCGGTCAGGATGTCGTCGGTCAGGCCATCCGCCAGCGCCTCGAGAGCAGGATCGCCGCCGCGGGATTGAAATGGCAGGACAGCGATCCAGAAACCTTCCTCCGCTCGGACCGACCCCGAATCGCTCGGCGGCGGAGTGAGCCGGACCGTCGGCGGCGCCGAGGCCTCCGCCTGGAGCTCTCGCAGCTCGTTGAAGACGTCGCGCGACGTCTGGTAGCGGTCGAGCGGGTCCTTCTCCAGGCACCGGCGAAGGATCCTGGCCAGGTGCGGAGGCACGTCCGTGCGGAAGTCGGTGATCGAAGCCGGCCTGTCCCGCAGGATCGAAGTGAGCAGGTCTAACGCCGACTCCCCATGGAATGGCCTCGTCCCCGCCAGCATCTGGTAGAGGACGATCCCCAGCGAGAAGACGTCCGACCGCGCGTCGATTTTTTCTCCGCGCGCCTGCTCCGGTGACATGTAGGCCACCGTGCCGAAGATCTGCCCTTCCCCCGTCAGCTCGACCCGGCTCGCCGTCGGCCCGCCGGTGAGGTTCGGGTCGGAGCCCGGCGCTTCGAGCCTGGCCAGTCCGAAGTCGAGGACCTTGACTCTCCCCTCCCGCGTGATCATGACGTTGGCGGGCTTCAAGTCGCGGTGCACGATCCCGCGCTCGTGCGCCGCCGACAGCGCCTCGGCCAGCGGCACGGCGATCTCGAAGAAGCGGGAAAGTGAAAGGGCGCCCGCCTCCATCGCCTTGTCGAGGCTCTTCCCCTCGACGAGCTCCATCGCCAGGTAGAGCGTCTCCCCCGACTGCTCCACCGCGTAGATCGTGACGATCCCGGGGTGGTTCAGCGCGGCGAGCGCGCGAGCCTCGCGCTCGAACCGGGCCAGGCGCTCCGCGTCCCGCGCCATCTCCTCCGGAAGCACCTTGATCGCCGCCTCGCGCCCTAGCCTGGAGTCCTTCGCCCGGTAGACCTCCCCCATCCCGCCCGCGCCCAGCGGCGCAAGGATCTCGTAAGCCCCCAGCCGAGTCCCCGGCAAAAGCGCCATGATTTTCCTGGCGCGCGATTCTACCCGCCCGCTGCGGCTGCGGCATCCGGAGCTCGTCGCCGCGAACTGAGCGCCGCTGTCGCGCGAAGCATTTAACGCGGGCAATCCGGACGAGAAGGTCACACGGGAGTCTTCTTCCGGCCGATTCCGCCGAAGGAGCGGGACGGCAGGCATGTCCGGGAGTAGACTCCGGGCGGCGGACATTCCCCGCCGGAAACGTTCGCCTGGGGTTTCCCCGGGAGGGGCAGATGACCTCGTCGCGTGGGTCGCAGCTTCTCTATCTGGTCTCCTGTGCCTTCGCGTTCGAGTCCTGTCTATCCGCCGGCGCCGCGCCGACAAGGCCGGCGGTCACGGGTCCCTTGAACGGTCCCTTTTTTGTACAGAGCTACATCGGCAAGTGTCTGACGTACGGCACCCTGCCGGCGGCAGCTCCCGGACCGCCGCTGGCGAGCGGGTCTCCCGTCACCATCTCCGATTGCGTCGGAACAGCGTCATCGAGAGTCGTGCCCCAGCGCGTCCTGCAGCAAATCTTCGTCGAAGAAATCAATGAGTCTCATGAGGTCGTCCTGCATGCCGGCGGCAAAGTCATCGGCATTGCCGGCGGGTTCCTGGCCGCCCAGGCGCCGCTCGAGCTTCAGGACTACCAGCCGCTCTCTTCCGCGCAAACCTTTCAGCTCGACGGTGACAGCATCATCCTCGCGCGCGATCGGAACCTCGTCGTCGAGGTGAGGAACGGACGGGGCGCCAACGGCACCCCTCTCGTTCTGGGCAACCGCGACCTGGACGACACGGAGTTCTGGACGTTCGCCACCGCGGACCGGGTCGACCGCAAGCCGACCCGCGGCTTCATCCGCGTGCCGCAGGATGCGTCTTTCGGAGCGGCGGTCACAGGCGCAAAGTGGGGCGACGTCGTCGAGGTCGATCCGACGTATCAGGCCGCCTATCCGGACCTGGAGCCGATCAACGTGGGCCCCGGCGTCACGATCCGGGGAAACCGCCGGTTCACGCTGCTCGGGCCGGAGATCTCCGCGCCGAACACGACGAGCCAGCCGGATCCGATGGGAATGCTGGTCATCGGCGGCAACGACGTCCGAATCACCGGGATGCGTCTGCGCGGTCCAACCCGCGATAAGGACGCGACGGGTCTCGCCGCCAATGGGATTCACCGGCCCAACTGCGATCTGGAGGCGCACCCCGGATGTGACTGGAGGGGCTTGATCATCGATCACAACGATCTCTCGGACTGGACGGTCGCCGGCGTCAACATCGACGGATCCAACGGCTCGCGCGACTGTTCCGTGACCGGCCACCCGGATCCCGTCACTCGGCAGCTCGACGTGCGGGTCGTTCGCAACTTCATCCACGACCAGAGGAACAACGAGGGCAGCGGCTATGGAATCGTCGTCGGGAGCGGCGGATTCGCGTCGATCGTCGGCAACACTTTCCTCCAGAACCGGCACTCGATCGCCGGCGATGGCACCGCTCTTGCGGGCTACGGCGCCTGGTTCAACCTCGTGCTCTCGCGCGCGACGCGATACGGCTGCTGCTATCAGCAGGACTTCGACATGCACGGAAGCCGGGGAGGATACGGTCCGCCGGGGGGCTCCGACGTCGAGATCGCGCGCAACACCTTCCTGGGAACGAACCGCGACAACGTCTGGTTACGCGGAGCACCGTGCGGCGCCGACCGGTTCAGTCAGAACATCGTCCGGAGTAACTCCGACACGATCAAGTGGTTCGACAACGGCGGCAACGGACATAATGGACCTTCGTTCCCGACCTGGCTCGACGTCACGGCCGACAACTCTTTCGGAAGCGGCGATCCCACTCAACGGCTCGGCGTCGCGGATTTCGACGGCGATGGAAAGGACGATCTCTTCCTCGCCACCGGCACCGCCTGGTACTTCGCCCCGGCCGGGGCGGCGGAGTGGCGGTACTTGAGTGCCAAGGCCGAGGGGATCGACGATCTCCTGTTCGGAGATTTCGACGGGG
>DATIRW010000299.1:0-11582 GCA_035469365.1 Thermoanaerobaculia bacterium | reverse complement strand
CTTTGCGATCCCCTCAAGCTCCCCGTACCCCTTCATGCCCACGGTCTGGTGGGTCCACTCGGATTCGAACCGAGGTCTGACCGGTTATGAGCCGGTGGCTCTGGACCGCTGAGCTATGGACCCCGGTAGCCGCGTCCGGCCGCCAATATATCAGAGCGGATCGGGTAATCGGACCATCGGGTGATCGGGTGATCGGGTCCCTGGTCAATCGCAGATCGCCCGATCGCAGATCACCCGATATCCCTTACCGGATGGTCTCGAGGAAAGGCTTGAGCTTCTTGGCCCGCGAGGGGTGCCGCAGCTTGCGCAGCGCCTTCGATTCGATCTGCCGGATCCGTTCCCGCGTCACGTTGAAGGAGCGGCCGACCTCCTCCAGCGTGTGCTCCGAGCCGTCGCCGACGCCGAATCGCATCTTGAGGACCTGCTCCTCGCGCGGCGTCAGGGACTTCAAGACCCTTCGCGTCTGGTCCTGGAGGTTCGACACGAGGACCGACTCGATCGGGGAGAGCACACCCCGGTCCTCGATGAAGTCGCCCAGATGCGAATCCTCTTCCTCTCCGATCGGCGTCTCGAGCGAGATCGGCTCCTGCGCGATCTTCATGATCTTGCGGACCTTGGAGACCGGCATGTCCATGCGCTTGGCGATCTCCTCCGCGTTGGGCTCCCGTCCGAGCTCCTGCACGAGCGAGCGCGAGGTTCGCGTCAGCTTGTTGATCGTCTCGATCATGTGCACCGGGATGCGGATGGTGCGCGCCTGGTCGGCGATCGCTCGCGTGATCGCCTGGCGGATCCACCAGGTCGCGTAGGTGGAGAACTTGTATCCGCGGCGGTGCTCGAGTTTCTCGACGGCCTTCATCAGGCCGATGTTGCCTTCCTGGATCAGGTCGAGGAACTGGAGGCCCCTGTTTGTGTATTTCTTGGCGATCGAGACGACGAGGCGCAGGTTCGCAACGATCAGCTCGTGCTTGGCCTGGTCGGCTTCCTCTTCGCCCTCGCGGACCATCCGCAGGGTCTTCTTGACGTCCTCGTGCGTGACCCCGAACTTCTGCTCGAGCTCCCGCAGCGACTTGCGGTACTTGGCGATGCGGCGCTTATAGAAGTCGATCCGCGTCGCGTTCTTCTCTTTCTTCAGGGTGTTGGTGTCCTGGCGGATCGTGGACTCCGGCGCCGACATCTGCCGGTCGATGTCCTTGAGAATCCCGATCGCGCGGTTCAGCACAGCCGGCGTGAAGTCCGCCGCGCGGATCAGCTTGGCCATCGTGGCGATCTTCTTGTCGATCGACGCTTCGATGCGGGCGAGCCCCTTGGTTCCCCGCTTGATCGTGCGCGCCTTGAACTTCAGCCGCTTGATGTCCTTGTCGAGCGCGCCGATCTTCTTGAAGCTGGCGAGCACCCCCTCAATGCGCTGTGAGGCGCGGTCATCCAGGTCCTCTTCCTCGTCGTCGGAAAGGTTGACGAGCTCGGTGACCATGCGCGTGTCGCGGCCGGCGCTCTCCAGCAGCTTCAGGAGCTCCTGGAGAACGATCGGGTTGTTGGCGAGCGCCTGGTAGATCTTCGCCTCGCCCTGCTCGATGCGCTTGGCGATGCGGACTTCTCCCTCGCGGTCGAGCAGCTTGACCGTCCCCATCTCGCGCAGGTACATGCGCACCGGGTCGTTGGTCTTCTCGACCGCCTCGCGCGCTTCTTCCGCGGTCTCGGCTTCGAGCGCCGCGCGCTTCCTCGCGGCCCGGTCGGGGTCCGTCACGATCTCGATGCCCAGATCGAAGAAGCGCGTGTAGACCTCTTCCAGGTCCCTCGGCTCGGCCGTCACCTCGTCGGAGAGGACCGTCTGAATCTCCTCGTAAAGCAGGTAGCCCTTGTCCTTGCCCGCCTTGAAGAGCAACTGAACTTCCGGGTACTTTTCCTCAATCAGCAAGCGCTTTTCCTTTCCGCGACGGCTTCAAACGCTGAATTTCTTTCTGTACTTCCAACTGCTCTTTCAAGAGGTCGTTCTCGGGCCGCCCTTCGGCCTTGGCCCTTGCGATCGCCTCATTAATAGTCTTGACGCGACGCTCGAGATGCGCCTTCCGGAGCGCGCCGAGCACCTGGCCCGGCCATGTCGGCGACGGGTCGAACTTCTCCTCTAAGTCCGCTCGGGCGAGTACCTTAGTATCGTTTTCGTCGCTAAGGTGAGGGATTTGGCTCGGAAAATCAAGTTTTCGATAGGCCGCCACAATCCTTTTGACGCTCTCATCCGCGAGCCATTCGTCTTTCAAAGTCTCTCGAATCAAAGAGATAGATTCCCCACGCACGAGAAGCGAGATGAGGGCCCGCTCTGTTTCAGGAATCCCTCCGTCAGATAACACCGGAACCGGCTGCGGCGTTCCCGCAGCCACAGCGCCGGCGGCCGTCGCCCCGGCCCGGCCGGCTGAGGGCTTGATCCGATCCCAGAGGAGTTCGAACGGGACACCGGTGAGGCCCTCCAGCCGGCGGCATTCCTGGTGCCGGAGGATCGTGTCGGGGATGACCCCGATGATCCCGAGCAACGCTGAAATCCGTTCGGTTTTCTCCCCGGAGGAGAGGTTCGGGTCGCGGGGGTCGGCGTCCTCGACGAGCCAGGTAAGGTAATCCGGCGCCTCCTCGATGCGGGCGACGAGACTCTCCGGTCCCTCCTCGCGGAGGACGTCGTGGGGATCGCGGCCGGCGGGCAGCCGCGCGACCCGGCACGAGAAGCCCTGGCCGAGCAGATGGCTCAAGGCGCCGCGCGTGGCCGCCCGTCCCGCCGGGTCGCCGTCGTAACAGACGACGACGGAAGGGGAGAGACGCCGGAGCTTCGCCGCCTGTTCCGGCGTGAGCGCCGTGCCCATCGAGGCGACCGCCTCCTCGATCCCCGCGGCGACGAGGGCCAGATGATCGAAATACCCCTCGACCAGGACGACGCGGTCACGTTTCCGGATCGCGTCGCGGGCGTCCGAGAGGCCGTAGAGGAGGCGCTTCTTCTGGAAGACCGGCGTCTCCGGCGAGTTCAGGTACTTGGGCTCGCCTTCCGGTCCGAGCGCGCGCCCGCCGAATCCGACAGGGCGGCCCCGCTCATCGCGCAGGACGAAGAGAAGGCGGTCGCGGAAACGGTCGTACGAGCCCGGCTTTCCGTCCTGCCTCGGCTGGAGGAGGCCGGCCTCGACGAGCAGGCTCTCTGGATAGGCGGGCTGGAGCGCCCGCGAGAGCGAGTCCCAGGAGTCCGGCGCGCAGCCCAGAGCCAGCCTCTTCGTCAGGTCGACGGACACGTCCCGTTCTTTCAGATACTGCGCCGCCTTGTTGCCGGGCTTGTTCAGTTGTTCCTGGTAGAAGCGGTGAGCGGCGGAGAGCGCGTCGAAGAGCTTCTCTCTTCGGTCGTCGCGGGGACCGCGCGAGGCGCGGCGAGGAATCGTGACGCCGAAGCGCGAGGCGAGCGCTTCGACCGCCTCCGGAAAATCGAGCCGGTCCATCTGCCGGACGAAGTGGACGACATCGCCTCCGGCCCCGCAACCGAAGCAGTGGTAGAGGCCCTTCTCGCGATCCACGGTGAAGGAGGGCGTTCGCTCGTTGTGGAAGGGACAGAGACCCTTCCAGGAGCGCCCCGCCTTCTTCAGGCGCGTGTGCTCGCCGATGACCTGCACGATGTCCGCCGCGCTGCGGAGCTCGGCCATGACGGCGTCGTTGATGTCCAGATCACTCATGTGTGAGAGTCCAAGGTCCAAAGTCCAAAGTCCAAAGTAGCCCGAAAGGCAGAGTGCCGGTTCTACCTTGGACCTTGGACCTTGGACGTTGGACTTGTCTCATGCGAGTTCCACGACGGTCACGCCGTTTCCGCCCTCACGGGCTTGCCCGGCGCGCAGCGACGCGACCGCGGGATGGGCTCGGAAATGCTCGCGCACGGCTTCGCGGAGACGGCCCGTGCCGTGGCCGTGGACGATGCGGATGTGCGCGGCTCCGGCGAGGAGGGCCTCGTCCAGGCTCTTCTCGATCTGCGGGATGGCGTCTTCGATCCTCTGACCAATGACGTTGACCTCGCGCGCCGGCGAGGCTGCGGCGGGCTCGGGTTTCGCAGCCGCAGAGAAGGAGGCCGGTGCTTTCGCCGGCGCGGGTCCCTTCCCGGCGACCTGCTCCAGGTCCGACCGATTGACGCGCATCCTCTTTCCCGAAACCTCGAGCCAGGCCGTGTCGCGATCGAGCGAGACGAGCACGCCGGAGGTCTTCGAGCCGCGGACTCGGACCTGATCTCCGGCGGCGAGCTCTCGCGTTCGGGCGAGGGCTTCCTCACGCGCCTCCCCGACGACGGGCTCGGGCGCCATCGCGGCCTCCGCCCGGGCGAGGAGCTTCGGAGCCGAGGCTTCCGCGCGCCGCGAGGCATCGAGCCGGATGGCCGTGATCTCCTCCTCCACGCGCCGCGCGAGGTCCGCCCGGGCGCGCTCGAACCCGGCCAGTCCTTCTTCGAGCATCCGCGCGTGGGCGGCGGCACGGGTCTCGCGTTCCCTGGCGAGCATCTGCGCCTCTCGCCGCGCCTTCTCGCGCTCGGCCGCGAGATCCCGTTCGGATTGCCGGAGTCTCTCGATCGCGGCTTCCGCTTCCGATTCGCGCTCCTCCCGCCGGCGCCAGGCTTCTCCCAGGATCTCCCGCGCGCGGCGCAGGACCGCCTCGGGCAATCCCTGCTCCCGCGCGACCGAGAGCGCGCGGCTCCTGCCGGAAAGGCCGGGATGAAGCCGGTAGTTGGGGCGTCCGGAGACCTCGTCGAACTCCATGGCCGCGCAGACCGCGTCCGGGCGCGATGCCGCGAAGTTCTTGAGCGCCGAGAAATGCGTGGTTACCAGGGCGCGCCCGCCGCGCGACAGGTATTCCTCGATGAAGGCGATCGCGAGCGCGCTCCCTTCCTCCGGATCAGTCGAGCCGCCAATCTCGTCGATGAGAGCGAGCGAGCCTTGCCCCGCCCCGCCCAAAACCGCGGCGAGCGTTTCCATCGAAGAGGAGAACGTCGAGCGGCCGGCCAGGATCTCCTGCGCGTCGCCGATCTCCGCCCGGATCGCCCGGAAGACGGGCACGCGCGTGGCCGGACCGCAGGGGAGAGGCAGACCTGCCTGCGCCATCAGGGAGAAGAGCCCGGCGGTCTTGAGCACCACGGTCTTGCCGCCGGCGTTGGGACCGGAGACGACGAGCAGGCGTTTCTGCGCCGGTAGCTCGAAGTCGAGCGGGACCACGGCCTGGGCGGCACGCGCGGGCCGGGCCTCGGCGAGCGCCCGGCTCCGCAGCGGGGCCAGGGCGGGATCGAGCAGCGGGTGCCTTGCCGCCGAGAGCGTCCACCCTCCGTTGTCCGAGAGCTCGGGAAGGCGTCCCCCGGCCGTCTCACCGAACTCGACCTTCGCCTCGAGGGCGTCGAGCGCCGCCATCTGCGCGACGGCATCTTCCAGGTCCTCGGAAGCGTCCAGGACCTGCTGGCCAAAGGCCGCCAGAAGGCGTTCCACCTCGTGCCGCTCTTCCGCAGCCAGGAGAGCAAGCTCGTTGTTGGATTCGATGACATCGAGTGGCTCGACGAAAACGGTCTGACCCGATCCGGAGCGGTCGTGCACGATGCCCGGAACACGCGAACGGGCCGACGCGAGAACCGGGAGGCAGTAGCGGTCGTTGCGAAGGACCACGACCGCGTCTCCAAGGAAATCGCGGCGCTCGTCCAGGATCCTGCTCAGGCTTCGGGAGACCTCCGAGCGGCGGCGGCGCAGCTTCGAGCGGGCGTCGTGAAGCTCGCTCGAGGCGTCGTCGCGGATCGCGCCGTCCGCGTCGAAGAGTCTGCGCGCCTGCCCGATGAGCTCGATGAACCCGGGAATCGCGTCGCGCCGCCGGACGAGGCGCGGGGACTCCGCCTCCGCGAGGGCGCGCCGCACGGCTTCGGCCGCGCGCGCCACGGCGAGGATCGGCCGGAAATCCTCCGGTCCCGCCGCTCCTCCCGAGCCGCGCAGGGCTTCGAGCGTCGGCGAGATCTCTTCGACGCCCGCGAGCGGCAGTCGTCCGTTGCGCGCTCGAAACTCCCAGGCCTCGGACGTCTCCGCGAGGAGTTCGCGCACGGCGGACTCCTCGAAGGCGGGAGTGAGCTCCAGGATCGCGCGCCGGCCGGGCGCGGTGCGGGCGAGGGCAGCGACGAGCCGGAGGACGAGGGGGAGCTCGAGAGCCTCGGCGTCCCCCTCGCCGCCGGTGAAGGGTTCCCCTAGGGGGTGACCCGCTTGTCCTCCGAGAGCTTCCGGAGCATCTTCTTGCGGGCCTGGATCATCTTGCGCTTGCGCTTTGCGCTCGGTTTTTCGTAATGCTGCCGCTTCTTCAGTTCCGACAGGATTCCCGATTTTTCGCACTTTCTCTTGAAACGCCGCATGGCGTTTTCGAACGACTCGTCTTCCTTGACATGGACCAGAGGCACGAACACTCACCCCCTTCACCGCGGTGCCAAAAGGGACGAGTATCTTAGGCGCCGCAGTCGAGCGTGTCAACTCCTTCCATCTCAAGCATTTAGAGAGACTTAGAGCCGTCTTCCGGTCGCTTCCTCCCCTTTATAATGGCCGGATGCCCAATCCGAGTGAGTGATTGACCCGGCTGATCACAAATCACCGATCACAAATCACGATTCGTTCTTTGCCCTCTCCTCGAGCTCTTCTCGTCACCCTCTCTCTCAGCCTGGCGACAGCTGCCGTCCGGGCCGACGTCGGCTCACAACCGCCTCGGCCGGACTTCGACGCCGGGTTTGCGCGCGCGGCCGATCTGCTCGAGGCGGGCCGGCGGCCCGAGGCGGAGCAGTCGCTCGAGACGATCCGCGTCAAGTCGGCCGAGCGCGCCTGGGAGGCGCGAATCGCGCTTCTCCTGGCGGCCGACGACCTGCGGCGAAAGGACTTTGCGGCGGCAGTGAGACGCCTGCGCCTGGCTCCTGCGGCGGCCGTGGGATTGGAGCCGTACCGGCGGGTTGCCCTGGCCCGGGCGCTCGATGCGGCGGGTCTGCACGCGGAGGCAGCCCGCGAGATCCGCGCGGCCTTCGAAACGGACGAGCCCTTCGCCGGGCGCTCGGCGGCCGGCCGCGTTCTGGCCGGCATTCTCGAGAAGAGTGGCGACCCGCGGGGAGCGGCGGCGGTCCTGTCCAGGGCGGCTGCCGGCGCGCCGAGATCCGAGGCGGCCGGGATCGCAACCGAGCGAATCCGCCTGGGACTTGCCGTCAACGACTCCTCCGGCGTCCGCGCGGCGTCCCGTGACCTGCTGTTTTCGGGGATCACTCCGAATACGGCCCCGGGGTTTGCGCGCCGCCCGCTCCGGCAGGAAGAGTCGCTCCTGACGCCCGCGGAGCGAGGCAGGCTGGGAGTCCTCCTCATCGCCTCGGGAAACGTCGAGCACGGCGTGCAGCTCTTGAGAAGCGGCCGGCCCGCACTCTGGCCGCCGGCGGAACGCTCCGTGAACCAGCTCGCGCTGGCCCGGGGAGAGGCCCGCCTGGGGCACGCCCCGGCGGCGCAGCGGGCGGTTGCCGCCGTCCCCCGCGACGGGAGCGACGCGGACTTCGAGGCGAGACTCTTCGCCGTCGATCTCCAGCTCGATCGGGCCAGGAAGGACGCGCCGAAACTCTCCCCGGCGAATCCGCTCGCCGTCGCCGCGGCACGAGCGCTCGTTCCACTCGCCGCGCCGCCCGCGCCGCTGCCGGTCCGCATCGGAGCGCTCGCCCGGCTGCTGCGTCTGGACTGCGACGCGGATCGCTTCGAGGACGCGGTTGCGCGCGCGCGGACGATCGAGCGCGAAAGTCCGGGCTCGATCGCCGGATTCGAGACCCTCTGGAAACTGGCTTGGGATTCGTACCTGAAGCGCGAGTTCGCGATTGCGCGCGGGCGAATGGAGACGCTCGCGGAGATTTACCCGGACGTGTCGAGACAGAGACGGCTCTCCTACTGGCGGGGCCGGTGCCTCGATCGCGAGGGGCGAAGGAACGAGGCCGCGCCTCTCTACGAATCGCTCGCCGCGGCCGATCCCGCCGATGTCTACGCCCTCTTCGCTCGCCGCCGCATCCCCGCCTTTCCGGCGTCCAGGCCGGCCCTGTTGCCGGACCCGTCGGTGGCGACCGCGACCTTCCGCAGGACGGACGAGCTGCTTCTCCTGCGGATGTTCGAAGAGGCGGCCGGCGAAGCCCGGGCGCTCGAACCTTCCCGGGGCCGCGACCTGAGGCTCGCCGAGGCGGAATTCGCGCTGGGCCGTTTCCCGGCGGCCACCGAAGCCGCGCGCCGGGCCTTTCCGGATCTCGGCACCACGTTCGAGGCTCGTGTCCCGGACGGCTGGAGGCGGCTCTACTATCCGATCGAGGAGAAGGGCTACCTCTCCAGCCGCGCGAAGGAGTTCGGTCTCGATCCGTCCCTGCTGCGCGCTCTCGTGCGGCAGGAGAGCATCTTCGAGCCGCGAGCCCGCTCCCGCGCCGGCGCGCTCGGTCTGACCCAGTTGATGCCGTCGACGGCGAAGAGCCTCGCCCGCTCCGTCCTGCGCGCGCGCTACCGCGAGGCGTTCCTCTACGATCCGGGGGTCAACGCGCGGCTGGGCGCGGCGTATTTCAGGCAGCTTCTCAATCGCTTCGGTGGAAAGACCCTCTTCGCCCTCGCGGCCTACAACGGCGGTCCCACGCGCATGGCCCGCGTCCTGAAGGAGAACTCCAACAGCGACGACGACGAGATCTTCGAGTCGCACCCGGCCTACGAGACCCGCGACTACGTGCGCCGCGTCCTCCTCTACGCCGAGTCCTACCGCGAGCTGTACAAATAGATGTGAATTGTGAATCGCGAGTTGTGAATGTGGATAGTCTTACTTCATGTCTGACGCCGTCGAGTTCCACGTCCAGACGAAGAAGAAAATCGAGCGCCACGACATCACCGACCAGGTCACGAAGGCCGCGGCGAAGCTCGGGGTGGATTCCGGCGCGCTCCTCGTTTCCCTCCCCCACACCACCGCCGCGGTGACGGTCGGGGAAAACTGGGACGAGGACGTGACCCACGACGTCGAGCGGGCCCTCGCGGCCTGGGTTCCAGACGTCCGCTTCGATCACGGCGAAGGCAATTCCCCCGCCCACTTCCTCTCCGAAGCGATCGGAGTCTCCTGCCTCGTGCCTCTCGAGAGAGGTCGCCCGGTGCTCGGCCGCTGGCAGGGGATCTTCCTGATCGAGCTCGACGGCCCCCGCGAACGCGCCGTGCGCGTCAGCGCCCTCGGCTCAAGCTGAGTTAGCGAGGCAGAGGCGGGCCGGCGCGAAGTCTGTGACTTCGCACCGGCCCTTCGAACCGCGCGAGTGTTACTGCTCCGGAACGCAGCCCGGAAGCTTGAAGCTGCCGATGCGGGTCTGCCAGCCGGCGGTGGAGCTCAGCTGCCCCGCGAGCGTGTAGTACTCGTTGACGTACCAGAACGTGCACTCGTCGGTCGGGTCCACGTTCATCGAGGTGTAGTCGCCCCATCGGGAGTTAGTCGTCCGCTGGACGCCGCTGCCGTTGATGATGACTCCCTCGCCGAGGGTCATCTGGCCGAGCGGGTCGCCGGCGAGCCTGCCCGTGTACCGGATTCCGGGAAAGACATCCACGCCATTGACCACGCTGTAGCCCAGAGCCATGTTGCCCTGCCAGTCCTGGGCGATCGAGCCCATCCAGCGGTGCACACCATCAGCGGGGGCGTAGGTGCCCTGCTGGTTGAGGGAGTACACGCCGTTGGTGCGCCGGATCTCGTACCAGCGCACTCCGGCGACACCGGGGAGCGCTTCGACCGCTTGGTTCGTCACCATCGACTCGTAGTTCTTGAAGTTGCGGTAGGCGAGGCGCCAGGTCGGCCGCTGTCGGTAGGACAGGATGTCGAGATACTGCGCCGGGTTCGTGATTCCCGGCTGCGGCAGGCAGTCGCGGGACGTCGGGGTGCACGGGAAGATCGAGTCGAAGCCGGCCACCGGGAGCTGCGCAGCGAGACTGAGCGAGGCCACCGGATTGAACTGCCACTTGATCGTGAGCTCCCAGATGTTCAGGGCGTCGAAGGTCGCTCCGTACGGTCCGTCGTCGTCCTGCGTGCCGACAATTGGAATGGGGGCATCTTCCGCTGGCTGGCGCGTTCCGTCGATGTCCGCCGGGAGCAGGCCGTCGCCCATTAGGTTGATCGGCACGAGGTCCGAATCGAGGTAGAAGCGCACCATGCGCGCGTTCGGGTTGCCCGCGATCATCTTGTTCTTTTCCAGCGCGTAGACACTGATGCCATAGGAGCCGTAGTCCCCAAAGTCGCGAGACGTGAGCACGTACGTTTTCTTCCAGTTGCCGTATTTCGGGTAGTCGGGAAAGAACGGCTCGTCATTGGTCGTGGTCAGGAAGGCATAGCGAAAGTAGGCGCCAGTCGGGTCGCCGGTCATTGAGACAGCGACGCAGTTGTAATACGGGCCGCGCGTTGTAAACTGCGTGAGCAGCCACCGATCCTCGAGCTTGTCGTAGAGGACGATCGGGTCGCCCGAGGGGTCGGTGCAGTCGGGCACCGCGAAGCCGGCCCACAGCGAGCCGGTGTCGACGGGTCCGAGCAGCAGGTTGCCCGCCTTGTCGTAGACGCCGAAGACCAGGTTGATCATCTCGACGTAGTGATTCGGACCTACGGCGCCATCGGGGTCCGGCGGGTTGACGCGACCGCCGAACACGTTGAAGTTGTCCTGGTTGCTCAGTCCTTCGAAGGCGAGCAATGGGGAGGGAATCGTCGGGGCCGTTTGGGAAATCCGCTTTCCATCGGCTCCCTGAAGGGCTCCATCGCCCGAGTAACCAAGGTCCTTGACGACCGGTCCGCGCTCGGGACGGATTTCGATCGGCTCCGCCGAGGGCGCAAACGGCGCTTTCCTAAAGTGTTGCTCCTGCGCGAGGCGGTACAGCGGGGGCGAAACGTCGAACGCCACGGCCTCCGAGAAAACAGGCGTCAGCGGCTTGGCAGCCGCTCCCGCTTTGCCCTCCGCCGCGGTCGCGACGAGGAAAAAGACGGCGCCAATGGCTGCCGCAAACAGACATGCTGCTGGAATTCTCCTGATCATACGGGCCTCCCTTCTGAGCCGCAGTCATAGTCCGGGCCGCACGCAAACGACAAGGTTCGAATGCATCGTTTCGCCTCGGCCGGATCAGAAGGCGGCTGACCCTCGAACCGGAAGACGACCGGGACTGTCGCGGCGAAAGCCGATCCTTCAACGTGAGCGAGGAATTCGTTTGTCATCCCGGGAGCAAAGCGACGAGGGATCTGCTCCGGAACCTCGGAAGCGCGAGGGCAGATCCTTCGCTTCCGCTCAGGATCTGAAAGCGGCTCCCGGCATGCCCCTTCCTTCGATCGCGAGATACCTGGCGCGAGGGATCGTGACCAGCGCGGGTTTCTTCGGCGCGACGTAGTCCACGCGATGCTTTTTGTCGAAATCCAGCTTAGCCGTCATCCCTCCTCCGGGTGAAGAGCTCGCGCTCCTCGCGGGCAGTGTGCGCGTCCCAGCGGCGGGCCAGATTCGGAGCGAGGCGCCGCGCGCCATCGAGATCGCTCTTCTCTTCGAGGAGATGCCGGATCATCGCCGAGAGCTCGCGAACCTGCAC
>DATIRW010000298.1:0-3006 GCA_035469365.1 Thermoanaerobaculia bacterium | reverse complement strand
GCGCGGCCGCCGCGCGCGCTGTCGCCGGTTTTCCGGGCCGACATCGATCCGGGATTCTCGGTCGGTCGGACCTTCGGGCGACCCAACGACCGCGAGCTCCACAGGTCGATCCTCCGCGACGCGCTCCTCATCCTGGCCTCGCCTGGTGAGCCGGGAAGAATCGAGGTCCGGGAGTACGAATAAGCCCGCCCGCTGTGTCGGGGGCGACCCCTGTCATCTCTTCGCCCCCTCTGTCATCCTGAGCGCAGCGACGGATCTACTCTCGGGCCAGGACTTCGAAGAGGGAAATGTTGGTCTCGGAAGCGGGCATGAGAGGCGCGGGGCATGTGGCTTGCTGGTCCTGCATGCCCGAGTCAACAGCGGTAAGAAGAGCCGTTCTCAAGGTGGTGTGACGATGGCCGTTTCGAAGCGAAAGCTTTGGTCCCGGCGCGTCACCCAAACCAGCAACGCGCTCGATCTGGAGCGAGGAGTGTTCACGAGGCGCGACCCGCGCGACATCGCGCGTTCCCTGAAGCGCTCGGCCGATCGCAGCCGCCGCCGCAAGACCGATGCTTTTCGCTCAGCGATGTCGATGCTCAACTTCTACATCAACCGCGCCGGCCGGGCCCTTCCAAAGATGCAGCGCGCTCGGCTCGAGAAAGCCAAGGACGCGCTGCGCGATCTCTACGGGCGTTCCACGCGCCGCCGCCGCTCCTCGCGGAGATAGGCCGCGGGGCGCGTGACGAGCGGCTTGTGCCCCGGCGCCGAGACCTCGAGGCAGGTCCGCGGTCAACTTGCCCGCGCCTGGCCGGCTATGCCGTTTTTCTTCTTCTCCACCACCTTCGCGCCGCCTCGGCGTCCCAGGGCTCGACGTCATCGCAGGCGTCGAGGCGGTCCGCGAGGGCCCGGGCGGTTTCGGGACGGAGGGTCGGGTCTTTCTCGAGGCAGGCGAGAACGAGGGCCTCGAGCTTCGGCGGCAGGGGGCGGCCGAGGCGTTTAGAGGGCGGCTCGGGAAGCGCATTGAGGTGGCTCTGGATCACGGCGACGGGGCGGCCATCGAAGACGGGAGTCGCTGTCAGGAGGTAATACGCAACGGCGCCGAGGGCGTAGAGGTCGCTCCGGGGGTCGGACGAGGAGCCGTCGCGGATCGTTTCCGGAGCGAGGTATTGCGGCGTGCCGGCGAGGACGTCTTCGCGCGTCAGGCGCGCGCCCGCGGATCCGGTCAAGTCCTTGACCAGGCCGAAATCAACGACCTTCGCGAAGTCCGGGATGCCGCCGACCTCCGACAAGAGGATGTTCGCCGGCTTGATGTCTCTGTGGACGAGGCCGACGGCGTGCGCCTCGGCCAGCGCTTCGCACACCTGCAGGAGGACATGCACGACCCGGCCGGGCGGGAGCGGGCCCGCCTCGCGAACAAGGCTTTCGAGGTCGAGGCCGTCGAGGTACTCCATCACGTAGTAGAACGCGACCTCGGGCGTGCGTCCGAAGTCGTAGACGGAAACGGTGTGAGGGCTGGTCAGGCGCGCGGTCAGCTGCGCCTCGCGTTCGAAGCGCTTCAGGTTCTGCTCCCCGGCGCTCGCCGGGGGAAGCAGCTTGATCGCCGTCGGGCGCCGCAGCATCTCGTGCTCGGCCCGCCAGACGACGCCCATGCCGCCTTCGCCGATCTTCTCGAGGAGCGTGTACTGGCCCAGGCGCCGCGCGCGGGCGATCGAGCGACGCAGGTGGAAAGTCACGCCCGAGATGAGCGTCGCGAGAACCACCGTGAACGTCGCCCAGAGGATCGCCTGGATCACGACGGCGCCGGTGGGGAGCTCACGAGACGCGCTTGCCCGGAGGAGGAGGAGGGTCACGATGGGCATCGTTGCGACGGAGGCGGCGGAGATCCACGCCGTGCGGCGCGGCTCGCTCGGAACGAAAGCGGCGCGGCCGAGGAGCACGGCGTTCAGGATCAGCAGCACGAGCTGATCCGGCCGCCAGACGAGCGGCATCGTCACGACCATCATCGCGTACGCGAGCGAGGCCGCAATCGTCCCCGCGGCATCCAGGCGGCGCAGCCCGCGGTCGGAGAACGCCCGGTTGCCGGCCAGGATCCAGACCAGGAGGAGGATCAGCGTCGCCGCCATGTGAGCAACCGGGAGGTTTTCAAGCACGTTCCCCCCGGAAGAAGCGATGATGGCGAAGCGCATGAGGAGAAAACCGCTGGACGCCAGGCACGCGACGCGGCCGAAGAGCGCGAGGCGCTCCGCGAGGAAATCGCGCGATCCCGTGGGGCCCGAGGGCGCGAAGGCGGCGGTCGGCTCCGAGCCGCGGACCCGGGCGGCCTCGATGTGCGGGTGCGGCGTCCGGGATTCCTCCCGGGATGGCGGACTCACCTCAACAGCCGGCACCGTCGCGTCAGGATCGGCCAACGATCCGTACCTCCAGACCTCCAGCTTCGGCCAGATTCGCCCCGTTCGCAACAGTTTGGTGGGCCGGCCGGCGCTCGATCTACATCCTGGTCTGCCAGAGGCCGAGCATGGCTAGGGTCGGGTCGACGATGATGCTCAGCCAACCCATGTCCGGGACTTCGTCGACGTCCTTCATGACCGTCGCTCCCAGGGCTTTCGCCTTCTTCGTGGCCGCCGAAATGTCGGCCACCAGCACGTAGGGCATCCATGCCGAGGCAGCGCCGGGGATCGGCTGCTTCATCATTCCTCCGCCGGTTCCTTCCCCGACCTTGATCAGCGTGTAGGCCATTCCTCCTCCGACGGTGATGTCTTCGAGAGACCAGTCGAAGAGTCTTCCGTAGAAGGCCTTGGCCTTGTCCACGTCTGTGGTGTTCAGTTCGGCGTGTACGAAGGGATTCCCCATGGCGCATTCCTCCATCGGTGATCGGGCGTTTCGATTTCGGTGTGGATCTTCATGGCGCCCAGCCAAGACGTGCATCATTGATGCCACTCCCGGACGATCCGCTGTCGCGCCTGCAGCGTCGCACGCGCCGATTTCGGAGAGCCGCTCGGTCAGGTTTCTGGATTTGAGACTTTGGCC
>DATIRW010000297.1:0-8098 GCA_035469365.1 Thermoanaerobaculia bacterium | reverse complement strand
GTTGCGGTCTGCAGGCCCGGTACCACTTCGTGTCGGCCGACAAGCGAACTCCGGTTCCGGAGGCGATCTCCCGCGAAGCGGACCGTCTCAAGGCGGACCTCGTCGTGGTCGGGAGCGAGGGCCGGGACACCCTGAACGAATGGGTGGTCGGCGGAGTCGCTCTGCGCCTGATCTACGTGGCACGACGGCCCGTGACCGTCGTGCGGCCTCCGCGGCGTCGCAAGGCGAGCTAAGCGGCCCGCGACAGCTGCCCGACAGGCCGAAAGGCCTTTCTGGGCTGGTCGGCGAGGGTGTGTCGGTGGTACCTTATCCGCCGTCCCTATGCCTCACACCTCCGAGACCCTCGACAAGATCGCCCGCAGCGGGGAGGCGGTCTTCGCCATCGATTCGGCCGACAAGATCATTCTCTGGAACAAGAAGTGCGAGGAGCTGCTGGGCAAGCCCGCGCGCAGCGTGCTCGGAAAGCGCTGCTACGACGCCATGGGCGGCCGGGACGCGAACGGGAACGTCTACTGCTACCGCAACTGTCCGGTCGCCTACCAGGCGCGCGAGAAACCCAAGGAGCCGGTGCAGCGCTTCCCGCTCTCCATTGAGGTTGGCAAGTCAGGGCGGCAGTGGTTCGAAGTGTCCCTCTTCGCGATCCCTTCCTACCACCCGGCCCTCTCGACTGTCGTCCACGTCGTCCGGCCGGAGAACAAGAAGCCCTCGAAACTCGAGCGCCGGCTCGAGAAGGACGCCGCCCCGGTGGCGGAGCCCCTGTGGCCGATGACGACCAAGGAGGGCCAGCCGGTGGACCTGACGTCGCGGGAAAAAGAGATCCTCCGCTGCCTGGCCCAGGGCCTGTCCACCAGCGCGATCGGCAAGACCCTGTTCATATCCCCCGTCACCGTTCGAAACCACATCCAGAACCTCCTGCACAAGCTCGACGTTCACACCAAGCTCGCGGCCGTCGTCTTCGCCTACCGCCACAACCTCATCTGACTGATTGTGAATGGTGAATTGTGAGTGGTGAATAGGCCCCCGCCTGTTCACAATTCACAACTCACGATTCACAACTCACGGCCCTCCCTGATGCGTTCACATCAAATAATGCAAACACATCATCCTCCTGCCTTCCCGCCCCGACCAAGATTAGCCGCGGAGACTTCTTGGAGGGACGACCATGAGAGGCTTTGACGACACTCTGGAACGGATCTCGAGGAGCGGCGAGGCCGTGTTCGCGGTGGATTCCGCCCAGCGCATCATTCTCTGGAACAAGGCCTGCGAGAGGCTCCTCGCCCGCCCGGCCCGAAGCGCCGTCGGCAAGTGCTGCTACGACATCCTGTGCGGCCGCGATGTCAACGGAAACATCTACTGCCACCGAAATTGCGCGGTGGCCTACCAGGCCCGAGAGAAGAAGGACGACCCGGTGCGCAATTTCAACCTGACCGCGAAGACCGGTGACGGCAAGAAGAAGAGGATATCCACGTCGATGTTCGCGATTCCCTCCTACCATCCCGCCTTGAACACGCTGGTCCACGTGCTTCGAGAGTCCAACGGCGCCACTCCTGCCCCCGAGCCTCCCCGCGCCGAGCCAACCGAGTCAACAGAGCCGCAGGCGGAATCCGAGCCTCTCTCCCCCGTCACCCTCTCCGGGGGCGAAACGGTCGTCCTGACCGGGCGCGAAAAAGAGATCCTGAGGTGCCTCGCCGAAGGAATGGGGACGGGGGCGATCGCGAAAAAGCTCTTCATCGCGACCGTGACGGTCCGCAATCACGTCCAGAGCATCCTCCACAAACTCGACGTCCACACCAAAGTCGCCGCCGTCGTCCTGGCCTACCGCCACGGACTCGTCTAACGTCGCTCCGCGCTTGCGCGTGATCTGCGCCTTGTGGCGCACCGGCGCAAACGCTACGCTTCCCCGGCTCGAGGCTCCTCCCCTCTGGCTCCTCGCGCCGCGACCAGGGCTGAGCACGCGCTCTTCTGATCGAGACTATTGCGCCGCGAACGGAGTTTAGGAGTCGCCGATCCGGAGGAGTGGCTAGCCGATTCGGCAGGAGCGTCCGGTCAGGCTCGCGTAGAAGTCTTCCAGGGCGGTGTTGTCGAAGGTGTTCCAGCCGTCGCAGCCGCAGTGCTCGCGGGTCTCCACGTCGCAGCAGATCTCGGCGCCCGTGACCTCCTGGCGTCCGCGGTGGTACGCGCTTGCGAGCCTTTCGAGCTCCGCGCGCGACACACCCGGGCGCGGGCGGGCAATCCAGGCGAACCGCTTCTTCAGCTCATCGTCGGAATAGCGCGCGAAGCCCTTGCAGAAGATGGCGTAGCGGCCGGCAATCGCGCAAGCGCACTCGTCGTCCTGAGGCAGCGCGTTCATGATCCGCCGGATCTCGTCGATGACCTGGGGGCGGGTCAAGCGGTCCACCTGGGGAAGCGTTTGCTTCTGTGGCGTCTCCATGAGCGATTCTGTGCGCCCGCGCAAATGACGCACCTGATTCAAACGAATCAATTGTGTCATCGGCGGCACGCCCGGTCAACGCCGCCTCGCTGATGTGTTTGCACCATTGCCGGCCCCCCGCGCCCGGCCGAACATGTGAGCCGTGCGCGCCTTCCCGTCTCAGCCCGCTTCCGCCTTCTCCTTCAAGGAGATCCTCTACGGGAAGGAGGGCGGCGTCGCCCGAATCACGATCAATCGTCCGGGCCGCTACAACGCCTACTCGACGGCGTGCCTCGAAGAGCTGGCCCGCGCGTTTCGGGACGCCACATTCGACGACGCGGTCGGCGTGATCGTCCTGACGGGCGCCGGCGACCGGGCCTTCTGCACCGGAGGCGACGTCAAGGAATACGCGGAGACCTACGTCGCCACCCCCCGCGACTACTGGAAATACATGACCCTCTTCCGCGCGTACATCGACTCGATCCTTTCGACGGGGAAGCCCGTCATCGCGCGCATCAACGGAATCGCCGTCGGCGGGGGCAACGAGACCGTCCTCGCCTGCGATCTGGCCGTGATGGCCGATCATGCGTACGTAGGCCAGGTCGGCGTGCGGGTCGGCTCGGTGGCCTGCGGAGGCGCCACGCAGTGGCTTTCACTCGTCGTCGGAGACAAACGGGCGCGGGACATGCTTTTCACCAACCGCCAGATCCCCGCGCGGATGGCCCTGGATTGGGGACTGGTCAACCGCGTCGCTTCCTCCGTACGCCGCGGCGGAGACTTCATCGAGCAGGCCTCGCCCGAGGAGATCCAGAAGGCGCAGAAGGGGCTCGACGGATACGGACTCGATCTCTCCTGGCTGGACGAGGAGGTGGATCGCCTCGCCCGCGAGCTGCTCGCGACATTCCCGGAATGCCTGCGCTACACGAAGCAGCAGACGAACTTCTGGAAGGACTTCTCCTGGGCGATGACCGTGCGTCACGCCCAGGACTGGCTGGCTCTTCATTACACCGATTACGAACCGCTCGAAGGGATGAACGCGTTCGCGGGCAAACGCGCCGTGGACTTCGGGGCCGTCCGCCGCCGCGCGGTCGAGCCCGGCGGATCGCCGGAGACGCCCTGGGGGGCTCACGTCCTGGTCTGCCCCGCCTGCGGGGCCGCCGGTCTGCCCGCCTCATTCACGCACTGCGGGCTCTGCGGCGCGAAGGTCGCCGCGGTAACGGAGGCCCCCTCCTCATGAGCCGGCGCGGCGAGCTCTGGGGGCAGGTCGCGCTCGTGACCGGCGGCGCCAGCGGCATCGGTCTGGCGTGCGCTCGCGAACTGGCCCGCCGGGGAGCGCGGGTCGCCATCGCCGACGCTGACGCGCGCCGGCTGTCCCGCCTCGCGAGGGGATTTGGCTCGGACAACCTCTATGGGATCGACGTCTCCGACGCGGCAGCGGTTCGCGATGTGATCGCGGATCTCACGCGCCGGACGGGACGGCTCGACGTCCTGGTCCTGGCCGCGGGCATCTGCCGCGACGCCGTCCTCTGGAAGATGACGGACGAGGCATGGTCGCGGGTCATCGACGTGGACCTCTCCGGCGCGGCGCACGTCCTGCGGGCGGCGGCGCCGGTCCTGCGGCGCCAGCGGGGCGGGCGCGTGGTGCTCATCTCTTCGATCAACGGCCGCCGCGGCAAGTTCGGACAATCTAACTACGCGGCCGCCAAGGCCGGACTCGTCGGCCTCGCGCGCTCCGCGGCGCGGGAGCTCGCCGGCAGCGGCGTCACCGTCAACGTCGTCGAGCCGGGCTTCACCACGACCCCCATGACCGCGGGACTTCCGGCGCGCATCCGGCGGCGCGCGCTCGCCGAGACTCCTCTCGGCCGCGCGGGGCGGCCCGAGGACGTGGCTTCCGCCGTCGCGTTCTTCGCGGGCCCCGGCGCCGCTCACATCACCGGCCAATCCCTTGCCGTAGACGGCGGCCAAGGAATGGGTGCCTAGGAGCATGGGAAGCCGAAATCGAAGCCCTCGCTTGAACTCTCTCGGCCGCCGTTCGCGAAGGCAGCGCCTGCGGCCGAAAGCCGGGGGCCAGGGGATGGGGGCGTAGCTCCAGTGTCCAGGATCGTCGGGTACGAGATGGAGGCGGCCGGGCAGCCGGTCCGGCGAGTCGTGCGGCCTCTGCGCCGGCTCGAGCCGGACGAGGTCCTCCTGAGAGTCGCGGGGTGCGGCGTCTGCCACACGGACGTCGGGTTCCTCTACGGCGGCGTGCGAACCCGGCACGCTCCGCCCCTGATTCTGGGGCACGAGATCAGCGGCCACATCGAGGATGCCGGCCGCAACGCCGCGGCGCGGATCGGGGACGGAGTCGTTGTGCCGGCAGTGCTCCCCTGCCGCGCCTGCGCTCTCTGCCTGGCGGGCCGTCCCACGATCTGCCGCGCCCAGGTGATGCCGGGAAACGACTGCGACGGAGGATTCGCGACGCATGTGATCCTGCCAGCGCGAGACCTGTGCCGCGTTCCCGGCGCCGGCGAGGACGCCGATGCTCCCGTCGGATCCGTGCCGGGCCTGACGCTGCGTCACCTGGCGGTCGTCGCGGACGCCGTCTCGACGGCGTACCAGGCGGTCGCGCGCTCGGGCCTTGCCCGCGGCGACCTGGCGATCGTCGTCGGACTCGGAGGCGTGGGAGGCTACGCCGCGCAGATCGCCGCCGAGCGGGGCGCCACCGTCGCCGGTATCGATCCGGATCCGCGGCGGCTCGAAGCGGCGGCGGCCTCGGGCGTCGGGCTTGCGCTCGATCCGCGCGCACTCGCGGGCCGCGAGCTGAAGGCGCGGATCGCGGAGTTCGCGCGGCAGACCGGCGCGCCCGAGACGGGCTGGTCGATCCTCGAGTGCTCCGGGACGGCGGCGGGCGAGAAAACGGCCTTCGGCCTGCTCGTGCCCGGCGCGACGCTCGTCGTCGTGGGCTTCACGCTCGAGAGCGTCGAGATCCGCCTCGCGAACCTCATGGCCTTCGATGCCCGCGCGCTCGGAAACTGGGGATGCGCGCCGGAACTGTATCCCGAGATCATCGAAAAGGTGCTGGCCGGGAAGATCGACGTCCTCTCGCAGACAGAGCTGCGTCCGCTCGTCGAGATCCAGGCGGTGCTCGAAGAAGTCGCAGACCACCGAGCCGGCCGACGGCAGGTGTTGACGCCCTCCGGGGCAGAGGAGGTCTCATGAACTCACCGATCCGATGTACCACCGAGCATTCGGGGCAGCTCGAGAGGATCGTGCTGGACCGCCCGAAGGCCAACATCCTGGACTGCGAGATGCTCACGGCAATCCGCGAGCGGATCGCGCAGATCGCCGAGGCGCCTGGCTCCACGAAGCTCCTCGTCTTCGAGGGCGCCGGCGGAAACTTCAGCTTCGGCGCCTCGGTCGAGGAGCACCTGCCCGATCGGGTGGCGGGCCTTCTGCGCCAGTTCCACCGGCTCTTCCTGGACCTGGAGAGGCTCTCCATCCCGACGGCGGCAGTGGTTCGCGGGCAGTGCCTGGGTGGAGGCTTCGAGCTCGCCCTCTGGTGCGGCTACGTGGTCTGCGAGCCCTCGGCCCGCTTCGGCGTGCCGGAGACGAAGCTCGGCGTCTTTCCGCCGATGGCGGCCCTGGCTCTGCCATGGAGGGTTTCCGGAGCGCGGTCCACGCAGATGATCCTCTCGGGCGAATCCCTCTGCGGCGAGGAGGCGGCGCGCAGCGGGATCGCGGACCTTTGCGCGGACGACGCCGAGGCGGCGCTCGGGCAATGGTTCACCGCGCGCCTCGCATCGAAGTCCGCCGTCGCCCTGCGCGCGGCCTGGAGGGCCTCGCGGCGCCTGCTCGCCGACTCGCTGAAGAACGACATCTGGTCGCTCGAGAAGTACTACCTGACGGACCTGATGTCGCATAGTGATCCGGTCGAGGGACTCTCGGCGTTCCTGGAGCACCGGGCGCCGGTCTGGACTCATCAGTGAAGCGAAAGGACGTCCTCGATTGGGCGTTCGAGATCTACGAAGACCTCGACTTCACGGCCGTCCGCGCGTGGCTCGAGGCTCGCCCGGGAAGAACGGCAGCCGGGTACCTCCCCGTCTACGCGCCGCGCGAGGTGATCCGGGCGGCCGGCATGCTGCCGGTCGGCATCCACGGCGGGGGCGAGAGGCTCGAGATCATCAAGGGGGACGCCTTCTACCAGTCCTACATCTGTCACCTCCCCCGTTCCGTCATCGAGCTGGCGCAGTCCGGGCGCCTCTCCATGCTCTCGGCGGTCCTCTTCCCCTCCACCTGCGACGTCATCCGCAATCTCTCGGGTGTCTGGCAGCTCCTCTCGCCGCAGACCTACGTGCGGTATCTCGATCTTCCGCAAGTCGCGGATCCCGAGATCGGCGCGGATTTCTGGAAGCAGGAGCTGGCGACGCTCCTCGCCGACCTCTCGGAGGTCTCGGGATCGCCGGCCACGCAGGAATCTCTTCGCGAGGCGATCGCGACGGACAACGCGGCGCGCTCTCTCATCCGGCAGCTCTACCGGGCGCGGCGCGAGACCCCGTGGAGCGTGCCGTCCGAGGAGTTGTACGTCCTGATGCGCGCGGGCGAGGTCGCCCCCGTCGAGCAGTTCATCGAGAAGATGCGCGATTACCTGGCGGCCATCGAAGAAGAGCCCGGGCGCGTCCGCGACCGATCGCGCGTCCTCGTCGTCGGGGCCTTCTGCGAACCGCCGCCGCTGGGCCTGATCAAGACGATCGAACGGTCCGGCTGCTTCATCGTGGACGATGATTTCGTGCTCGGCAACCGCCTCCTCTCCGCCGACGTCCCGACCGAGGGCGATCTCCTGCGCAATCTGGCGCAGGCCTTCGTCGGCGGCCGCGCCAGGACCTCCACGATGTACGAGCCCGATCCGGACGGAAAGCGCAGGCTCATGGCCGAGCGCGCGGCCGCCGCCCGGGCCGACGGCATCCTCTTCGCCTCCGCGAGCTTCTGCGATCCGGCCCTGCTCGACCGCCCGATGCTGCGCGCCGGGGCGGAGGCCGCGGGCCTCCCCTGCATGGCGTTCAAGTACGCCGAGAACACCGGCCAATTCCAGCAGTTCCGCGAGCAGACCGGCACCTTCGCCGACTCGATCAAGCTGTGGGGGGGCGAGCCATGACCGAACCCGGGAAGGACCGCTCGATGGAGCTGCAGAAGGAGATGCTCGCCGCGCACTACCGCCGTCTCGAGAGCGCTCCGGACACGGGCGAGCCGGTCGTCTACACGTTCGTCCCGGGGAATCTGACGGAGCTGATCCGCTCCTTCGACGCGCTGCCGGTGCTGCCGGAGATCAACGCGCTGCAGTCGGCGATGCGGGGAAAGAGCCAGGCCTACATCGCCGCGGCCGAGCGCGCCGGGCACTCCGAGGACGTCTGCTCCTACGTCAAGTGCGATCTCGGAATGCTGAAAAGCGGCAACGTGGGTCCTACCGGGACGCGGCTGCCCAAGCCCGATCTCCTCCTCCTCTCCTACACCGGCTGCTACACCTTCATGAAATGGTTCGAGCTTCTCCGCGAGGAGTACGGCTGCCCGACTGTCTTCCTCCACGTCCCCTACCAGGCCGACGGCCGGCAGACTCCCGAGGGGAGAGCCTACGTGGCCCGGCAGATCCGCAAGGAGCTCATCCCGGCCCTCGAGAAGATCACCGGCCAGCGCTACGACGAGGAGCGACTGCGG
>DATIRW010000296.1:0-3828 GCA_035469365.1 Thermoanaerobaculia bacterium | reverse complement strand
GGCGTGATCGCGGCGTCGCCCCCCTTCGGATTGGTCGAGGACGCGGGGAAGCCGGATGCCCAGCCGGTCGTTGCGATGTACGCTCCCCTGTACAAAGAGGGCGACCCGGCGTCCGACACGGCGCGCCGCAACGCGCTCTCGGGCTTCGCGATGGCGATTTTTCGCGTTGCGCCTCTCGTGGATACCGCCGCGGCGGCGGCGGACGCCTCCGGCCTCGGCCTCGCGCTGAGGGACCCCGAGGCGAGAGAAGCGCCCGTGCTCGCGCAAAGGCCCAGGCAGGCGGTTGCGCTGCCGCGGCGAGTCGGCTTCGATCTGGAGTTTCCGGTGCAGTTCGCCGATCGCCGGTGGGCCCTGACGGTCTTCGCGCTGCCCGGCGCCTTCCTTCCTTCCCGGCGCGGGGCGATCGGGATCGCCTCGGCCGGCATTCTGGCCGCTCTCCTCGGCCTCGTCACATTGACCTCGCTTCGGACGATCCTGCGCCTGCGCCGCCAGGTGGAGAAGGTCGGGCCGTACCGCCTCGTCGCGCGCCTGGGCAACGGCGCGATGGGCGTCGTCTGGGAGGCGCGCCATGCCTTGCTGCGGCGGCCGACGGCGGTCAAGCTGCTCGCGCCCGGCACGCAGGGCGAGCGTACGCTCGCGCGGTTCGAGCGGGAGGTCCAGCTGACTGCCAGCCTGACTCACCCGAGCACGATTGCGATCTACGACTACGGGCGCACGGCCGAGGGGGTCTTCTACTACGCAATGGAGCTCATCCGCGGCATCAATCTCACGCAGCTCGTGGAATTCGACGGGCCGCTGCCGCCGGGGCGCGTCGTGCATCTGCTGCGGCAGGCTTGCGGCGCGCTCGCGGAGGCCCACGCCGCGGGTCTGATCCACCGGGACATCAAGCCGGCGAACCTGATGATCTGCGTCTGCGGCGGCATCCCCGACTTCCTGAAGGTCCTCGACTTCGGCCTCGTCAAGGACGTGGCCGCCGTCGAGCGGGCGAGGGAAGGCGACGCGGCGGATCACGGAGGCGACGCCGCGCTCTCGCAGGACGGCTCGCTCCTCGGGACGCCCCTCTACATGGCACCCGAGGGGATGAGCACTCCCTCGCAGGTGGATGCGCGCGCGGACCTCTTCGCTCTCGGCGCCGTCGGATACTTTCTGCTGACCGGCAAGTCGCCCTTCCCCGGACGCACTGCGATCGAGGTCTTCAAGTCCGAGCGGCAGGGACCACCCCCACCTCTCTCTCGAGCCGCTCCGAATCCCGTGCCCGCCCGACTCGAGGAGGTCATCCACCGCTGTCTTGCGTTCGGCCGCGAGGACCGGCCGGTCTCCGCCGAGGCTCTCGACGCGATGCTCGAGGCATGCGACGTCGCGCCGCCGTGGAAAGCCGACGACGCGCGGGCCTGGTGGCGGGACCGGGGGGCGGCGGCCCTGGCGGCCGCCCGCGCGCGCCGTGAGGAGCAAGGCCAGGTCCTGATCCTGGCTTCCGGCGACCGCGCCGGGTCCTGACGCCGGCGCCCAAACCGGCCGGAGGCAGATGAACCCCCCGTTGACCAACGGGCGGCCCGGGACAATAGAATGGGTAGAACGAGAGCGAGGTCTGAGATGTTGACCCTCAACGCCGCCTTTGACCGCATCGGGTCGGCCCTCCAGCAGAAGGGGTACTCCATTTCGAGGGAGGAGAGACCGGCCGACTCCGCGGGTGACCGGATGGCCATATTCACCTCGCCGAAAGTGTCCGTGCGCATCCTCTGGAAGGGCAAGGCTCGGCTGCTGGCACTCCAGGTCGAAGCCGATGGAGACTGGGTCGAGTTTGCCAGGCGCAGCTTCGGCCCCAAGGGCCTCGAGGACACTGCCGTCGACGCTCTCGTGCGCGCCGTCGGCAACGAAGTCGCCGAGACTTCCACCGACTCGGACTGACCTGACCCTTCCGACTTCCGCTATTTGAATCCGGGCCGTCGGGTCCTGTCGCCGTCGGCTTTCGACCGCAGGCGTTCGCTGCGCGAACGGCGGTCGAGAGAGTTCAAACGAGAGCTTGGAGTAAGGCCTAACAGGCTGCTGAAAAAGTCGGCATTTCGCTTTAGGTGGGCCGGTTCTTCCTGTCAGAGAGTCGAGGTCTGACAGAGGAGGGCGGGGATGCGAGGAGACGACTCCGGTCAGCCCAGTGTTTTCAGCTACATCTCGCCAGAGGAGCGGGTTCCCGTGGATCACCCGCTTCGTCCGATTCGGGAGATAGTTGACGGAGTTCTGAAGGAGCTGTCGCCACTTTTCGAGTCGCTGTACTCGCGGTTTGGCCGGCCATCGATCGCTCCGGAGAAGCTGCTGCGGGCTCTTCTGCTGCAGGTGTTTTACACGGTTCGCAGCGAACGGATGCTGATGGAGCAGCTGGACTACAACCTGCTTTTCCGTTGGTTCGTCGGGCTGACCATGGATGACCCGGTCTGGGACGTGACGGTGTTCTCGAAGAATCGGGACCGGCTGCTTGAGGGAGACGTGGCTCGGGCGTTCTTCGCGAAGGTGATGGAAGAGGCCGGTCGGCGGGGTCTTCTGTCCGATGAGCACTTCACGGTGGATGGGACGTTGATCGAAGCCAACGCCTCGATGAAGAGCTTTCGCAAGAAGGGGGATGATCCGCCGGAGGATGGTGGACGCAACGCCGCGACGGACTTCCGGGGAGACAAGCGCAGCAACCAGACGCACGAGTCGCGAACGGACCCGGACGCCAAGCTCTACAAAAAGAGTCGCGGCAGACCTTCGCAGCTTTGCTACCTGGGCCACGTTCTGATGGAGAACAGAAACGGTCTGTGCACGGACGCCGTGGTGACGCAGGCCAAGGGGACGGCTGAGCCTCAGGCGGCACTGGAGATGGTGCGCCGCACGACGGATGCGCGAAGGCGGCGCGTGACGCTGGGAGCCGACATGGGTTACGACATCGGGAGCTTCCAGGTAGAGTTGGTTGAAGAAGGTATCGTGCCACACATCGCGCAGATCCCTCGCGTGAGACCTGTCGTGGATCGGCGCACGACGGGAAGGTCCGGTTACCAGACGAGCCAGCGAGTGCGCAAACGCGTCGAGGAGATCTTTGGATGGGTCAAGGAGATCGGCTTGATGCGAAAGACCCGACATCGAGGATTGGACCGCGTCGGGTGGGTCTTCCAGTTCACCCTGGCCGCCTACAACCTCGTCCGAATGCGCAACCTCTCCCTTGCGGCGGCTTGATTCGAGAAGGAGACTGCCGAGTGTCACCTCAAGACCTCAACAGAATGCAGCAGGTGGCCTTCCGAGCCTCGTACTTCGCGGTTCAAAATCGCTTTCCAACAGCCATTGCACTCCGTTCGGGAGCCCAGATCGACCACGACTGTGTTTTTTCATCAGCCTGTTAAAGGTGAAGAGCTCGGGAATGTAGCGGTTCTTGTGCTGCGCAAGCCGCGCCCTCAGCGCAGTCAGCACCGGTAGCCGCCGCGTGCTGAATCGGCCGAGGATCAGCACACGACGCCGGCTCAGCTCGGACATGATCTCGCCGAAGTTCAAGCCATCCAGCTCGCGCGCACGGGTCAGGCTCCGCTCCGCTGCGTCGCGGTGAGAGCGTCGCACGCGCGCTTGACGCGTCGCGATCTCCGGGGACTTGGCACGAGGTAGCAGAACGGCACTGCTGGACTGCAGGTAGACCATGTACAGCCCCCAATCGAACAGTTCCTGGCGGCCGCCCCATTCCATCGCCGCTAGCCGGGCGCGGCCGACGGCGATCGCGCCAACGATCGCTGTACCAATTATCGGTTCGGATCCCGTGACAGGCTGATTCATATGCCTCATTGAAAGGAACCCGGAATAGCGATGGGA
>DATIRW010000295.1:0-1713 GCA_035469365.1 Thermoanaerobaculia bacterium | reverse complement strand
GCACGGCCGCCAAGGACCAGCCGGACGTCTACAAGAACCTGGACATCGTCAAGCCTCCGATCGGAGCAGCCGGAGTCCGGGTTGGCGGAGCGCGGACGATGTCCTACGGTATCTACAATTTCTCCAAGGTTCAGGATCTCGCCAAGGAACTCCTCTACACGATGAACAAGGAATCGATGAAGGGGATGGAGGCCTCGACCGGCTACAACCACCCGTACCTGAAGGGCTTCATGAAGAAGCCCATGCCGGTCATCGGCCATGAGCCGAAGCTCGAGCTCCTGCAGGACTATCAGGAGTACGTCAAGTTCATCGGCTACCCGGGACCGATGACGAAGACCGCGACGAGCATGTATGCGAAGTTCATCGTCCCCACGATGTTCGCCGAGGTCTGCAAAGGAAAAGCGCCGCGCGCGGCCATGGAAGAGGCCGAGCAGAAGCTGCGTGCCGTCTAGACAGTCGTCCTCGAGCGGCGGGCCCGCGCATGGCGGGCTCGCCGCTTCCCTTCCAGAGCCCCGCTGACTGAAGATCCATGGCTGACGTCGTCCTGGAAGGGATCGAGAAGCGGTTCGGAGACGTCCGGGCGGTCGCCGGCATCGACCTGACGGTCCGGGACCAGGAGTTCCTGATTCTCGTCGGCCCTTCCGGCTGCGGCAAGACGACGACGCTGCGGATGATCGCCGGCCTCGAAGAGGTGACGAGCGGCGACATTCGCATCGGCGGCCGGTCGGTCACACACCTGGCGCCGCGCGACCGGGACATCGCCATGGTCTTCCAGAGCTACGCCCTCTATCCCCACATGACGGTCCACCGGAACATGTCGTTCTCGTTGAAGCTGCGGGGCACGCCGAAACCCGAAATCGAGCGGCGCGTGCGGGAGGTGGCAGGCATCCTCGGACTCACGGAGCAATTGAACCGCAAGCCCCGCCAGCTCTCCGGGGGACAGCGCCAGCGCGTCGCGGTCGGCGCGGCGCTCTGCCGACAGGCCGGCGTGTTGCTCTTCGACGAGCCGCTCTCCAACCTCGACGCAAAACTGCGCGTCCATATGCGCACGGAGCTGAAGCGGCTCCACCTGGCCATCCGCTCGACGATGGTCTACGTCACGCACGATCAGGTCGAGGCGATGACGATGGGAGACCGGATCGTCATCATGAACGGCGGCGTGATCTGCCAGATCGGAACGCCGCTCGACATCTACGACCGGCCCGCCAACCGTTTCGTGGCCGGGTTCATCGGCAGCCCTCCGATGAACTTCTTCGACGGCGAGATCGCGGCGGACGAAACGGGCCCCTCCGTCGTCCTCCCGGGCGGCCTGCGGCTCCCTCTCGCGCGGCCTGACCTGGCCTCCTCCCCGGGACGCCGCGTGGTCTTCGGGATCCGGCCGGAGCACATTTCGTTGACCGCGAGCGGCCGCGCGCTGTCCGACGCCGCCTGGGCCGCCATCGGCGAGCCGGCGAGGGTGCCGGCAACGATCGAGGTCATCGAACCGCTCGGCCATTCCGTGATCTTGACCGCCAGGTGTCCCGCGGGCCCGTTCCAGTTGGAGACGGAGATCCACGCCGGGATCCGCGGCGGCGAGCAGTGCGACCTCTGGTTCGACATGACTCGGGCGTACCTCTTCGATCGCGAGACGGAGGCCACGATCTAGTGGCGGCGAAGGCGCCGATCCCGGCGGCCGTCGGCGGGGGTGGCGGGCGCGCCCGGCTGCTCGAGCGC
>DATIRW010000294.1:0-9049 GCA_035469365.1 Thermoanaerobaculia bacterium | reverse complement strand
GCGGGCTGGCCGTCGGTCGGCACCTTCTCGGCGCGGCCGAAGCCGGCGTCCTTCAGCATCCGGATGAGCAGGTCGCATCCCTCGTTCATCCCGCGGTTCTCCGCGGCAATGGAAGGCTGGCGGATCCACTCCTGGAGTCTCCTGACCGCTTCGTCGTGCTGCTTCTCGACCTGCGCGAGCACGGGCTTGATGTCGGAGGACGCGGCCGGCGAGGCGATCCCGCGCGCTGGCCACGCCAGCGTGGCGGCGCCTGCCGCAGCGCCCTTGAGAAGGTCTCTTCTGTTCATGCCGCGAGTCTACTAGAGGGGTGCGAGGTCGGCGCCCTCACCCCGGGGGTCACTCCCAGTAGGAGAAGCCGTAGCCCGGGCGCGAGTAGGCGGCGTCGGAGATCATGGTGTGGAGCGCGTCGCGGCTCCTGGCGGAGGCGTCGACGTTCCGGCCCATCTCCTTCAGCTGTCCGACGATCCGGTACTTGGCGGACTGGACGAACGCCCGGGCCAGGCGGACCTCCTCCTGCGCCTTCTCGCGCCCGCGTTTCTCCACGGCCGCCGTGGCGCGGGAGAGAACGGCGAGGCAGGCGTAGAGGTCCATGACGATGTTGGCCAGGCGCTCCTGCTGGTACTCCCTTTCGATGACCTTCTTGCCGTGCTTCCTCAAGACCCTCTCGAGGATGTTGGATACCGCCCCCACGTACTTCGCCACGACCGCGGCCTCCGCCGCCAGCCCCGGTGCGGTCTTCGTCAGCCGGGCCGGCTTCACGGAACGGATCTTCCGCGCGGCGTAGTCGGCGAGGATTCCGCGCGACGAGAGCGGCGCCTTCAGGGCCCTGCCGACCTCCTTCAAGCCTTCCCCGGAGTCCCGCATCCCTGAGAGCGCGACGAGGACGCGCAAAATCTCGTTCGTTCCCTCGAAGATCATATTGATGCGCGAGTCGCGGAGCGCCCGCTCGTACGGATACTCCTCCATGAAGCCGTTGCCTCCCGCGATCTGGAGCGCGTCGTTGATCGTCTGCCACGTGGCCTCCGTGCCGAAGACCTTGCAGCACGCCCCCTCGAGCGCGTAGTCGGGCAGGCCGCGGTCCACGAGGCCCGCCGTCAGGTAGACGAGGGACTCGATCGCGTAGGTGTTGGCCATCATCCGCGCGAACTTGCCGCGGATCATCTCGAAGTCGGCGATGCGCGTCGCGAACTGGCGGCGCTGCGTGGCGTGCTCGGCCGCGAGACGGATCATGACCTTCGATCCGCCGACGCATCCGGCCGCGAGCGACGTCCGGCCTGTGTTCAGGACCTCGACGGCAATCTTGAAGCCCTGGCCCCTCTCGCCCATGACGTTTCCCGCCGGCACCCGCACGTTCTGGAGCTCGATCGGGACGGTCGAGGAGCCTTTCAGGCCGAGCTTGCGCTCTTCCTTCCCCGGGAGGACCCCCCCCAGGTCCTTCGTCACGGCAAACGCCGTGATCCGGCGGTGCTCGTCCTTCGCCGCGAGCTTGACGTCCTTGGCGAAGACCGTGAAGAACCCGGCGAAACCGCCGTTGGAGATCCAGTGCTTGTTGCCGTTCAAAACGAAGGTGTCCGTCTTCTCGTCGTAGTCGGCCGTCGTCTTGATCGAGGCGGCGTCCGAGCCCGCCTCCGGCTCGGTCAGAGCGAAGGCCGCGAGGAGGTCCCCCGAGGCGAGCCGCGGAAGCCACTTCTTCTTCTGCTCCTCGTTGCCGTAGAGGAGGAGCGCCTTGAGGCCGATGGACAGGTGGCCCCCGACCAGGATGGCGAGCGACGCGTCGATCGTGCCGATCTCCTCCATCACGCGGCAGTAGGCGGACGCGGAGAAGCCGTAGCCTCCGTAGGCCTCCGGGATCGTCATCCCGAAAACGCCGAGGTCGGCGAGGCCCCGGACAACGTCGTCGTCGATGCGATGCTCCCTCTCGATCCTGGCCGGATCGATATGGCTGCGGGCGAATCCCCGGAAGGACTCGAGGAACGCCGAGACCGTCTCCCGCTCCTCGGCCGACACCTCGGGAAACGGGAAGACCACGTCCTCCGGGACCTGGCCCGCCATCAGGGCGCGCATGGGCGACTGGAGCTGTTGTGACTCGGGGAGGGGCTTGGCCGTGCTCATGGGATTCTCCTCAATGGATCAACTCGCGGGCTGTTCCGTATGAAAGCGGGCGCCCGATTTCGCCATGTCGCGAAGGAGCGGCGCGGGCTGGAAGCGGGTGCCGAGGCGCGAGGCCAGGTCCTCGAGCGCGGCGAGAACGCGCGAGGAACCGAGCGAATCGGCATGGCGAAGGAGGCCGCCCCGAAAAGGCGGGAACCCGGTGCCGAAGATCATCGCGAGGTCGAGCTTCGAGGCCGACGCGACGAGCTCCTCGGCCATGCAGTACGCCGCCTCGTTGATCATCGAGAAGACCAGCCGTGATTCGATCTCGTCCTGTCCCACCGGCGATGTCTTCCCCGGCGTCACGCCGAGAATCCCGTAAGCCTGCGAGGACGCGGCCGCGCGCTTGCCGCCCCGGTAATCGTAGAAGCCGCGCCCGGACTTTCTTCCGAGCCGTCCGGCCGCGGCCAGCGCCTCGTCCCCCGCCCTCCTCATCCGGTCGGGGAAGGCCTTCTCGAGGACTTCGGCAGCCTTCGCCGCGACGTCCAGGCCCACGTCGTCCAAGAGAGCAAGCGGCCCGACCGGCATGCCGAACTCCGTCATCGCCCGGTCCACGTTCTCGATCGGGCATCCCTCCTTCACCAGGCGGACGCCTTCCGAGAGATACGGCGCGAGGATCCTGTTGACCAGGAACCCCGGCGAGTCCTTGACGACGACGGGCGTCTTGCCCAGCGTTTTCGCGAGCGCGAAAACAGTCGCGACGCTCGAGTCGGAAGAGCGCGGGCCGCGGATGACCTCGACGAGCGGCATCCGGTCGACGGGGTTGAAGAAGTGCATCCCGACGACGCGCCCTGGAGCGAGCGCCGCCGCGGCGATCTCTCCGATCGGGAGCGTTGAGGTGTTGGAAGCGAAGATCGCTTGCTCCGGCACGACCGCTTCCCACTCCTTCAGGACCGCGCGCTTGACGCCGAGCTTCTCGACGACCGCCTCGATCGTGACCTCGCAGCGGGAGTAGCCGCTGTAGTCGAGAGTCCCGGAGAGAAGCGCCATCTTCGCCGCCATCTGGCGGGGCTTCAACCTCCCGCGCTCGACCGCCTTCCTCCAGACCCCGGCGGCCGCCGCGTATCCGTGAGCGAGAGCATCGGGCTCGATGTCCTTCATGCGCGCCGGAATCCCCTTGTCCGCCGCGAGCTGAGCGATCCCGCCTCCCATGACGCCGGCGCCGAGCACTCCGACCCGCGTCACCGGGAGCGGCCGGACAGTGGAATCCAGGACGCCGGTCTCTTTCTTGACCTCCTCGGTCCAGAAGAAGATCGAGAGCAGGTTTCTCTGCACTTCGCCGCCGAAGATGTTGGCGATGTGAGCGTTCTCGACTTCGAGCGCAGCCTCGATCGGCAGACCGGAGGACTCCTCGAAGACCAGGAGGGCCTCGAGCGGAGCCGGATAATGAAAGTCCATCGTCCCGACGATCTTTTCGCGCGCGGTCTTGAAAATCAGGCGCCGGCCGAGAGGGTTCTTCTCGAGCACCCAGTCTCGAACCCCGGCGGGACCTCGGCGCCCGGGACGCGGCTTGCCGCCGCCGCGCTTCTCGCGCGCAAAGCGCCGGGACCAGTCCTCGAAAATGGCGGCGGGCACCGCCTCGTCCACGAGGCCGATCTTTCTGGCCCGCTTCGCGTCGAGCTGCTTGCCCGTCAGGATGAGATCCAGGGCCGCCGCCAGACCGACAAGGCGCGGCAGGCGCGCGCAGCCGCCCCAGGCCGGGAAGATCCCCAGCTGCACTTCCGGAAATCCGATCTTCGCCTTCGGCGCGTCCGACATCAGCCTGTAGTCGCAGGCAAGGGCCAGCTCCGTCCCTCCCCCGAGACAGGTCCCGTTGATCGCCACGATCGTCGGGACCGGGAGGCGCGCCAGCTGCTCGAAGAGCGCCTGGCCCCGGGCGGAGCCCTCGCGGATCCGGGCGGCGGGGAGATCGACGAACTCCTTGACGTCCGCGCCCGCGATGAACGTGCCCGGTTTGCCGCTGCGAATCAGGAGCCCCTTCAACCGCGTCTCCCGCGCAAGCCCGACGAGAACGTCGGAAAATTCCTCGAACACTTCCCGCGAGAACGTGTTCACCTTCTCGCCCGGCCGGTCAAAGGTGAGGATGCCGAGTCCGTCCTCCTCGATGTCGAATTGGAAAGAGCTCATCTGGTTTTGTGATTCCTCACATCGACTCCAGCACGATCGCGCCGCCCTGGCCGCCACCGATGCACATGGTGGCGAGGCCGAACTCGGTGCCGCGGCGTCGCATCTCCCGCGCGAGCGTCGTCACCAGACGGTTGCCCGAGGAGCCGACGGGGTGGCCGAGAGCGATCGCGCCGCCGTTGACGTTGGTCCTGTCCCAGTCGATCTCGCCGATGGGCCCGCCGGTGGCGTATTTCGCGTGCCAGGCGGCGGAGGGGAAGACGCGCGCGTTGGCGAGGACCTGGGCGGCGAAGGCCTCGTTGATCTCGACCAGACCGATGTCCTTCCATTCGATTCCCGCCTTTTTCAGGGCGAGCGGCGTCGCGACCGCCGGGCCGAGGCCCATGCGCTCGGGCTCGAGTGCGCAGAACGCGAATCCGCGGATCTTCGCCAGCGGCTTGTACCCCCGGGCCTTCGACGCCGCGGCGCTCATGATGAGCGTGGCCGCGCCGCCGTCGGTGATCTGCGAGGAGTTGCCCGCCGTCACTGTCCCGAACCTCCTGTCGAAGAAGGGGCGCAGCTTCGCGAGCGCTTCAAACGTCTGGTTCTCCCGCACGCCGTTGTCCCGGACGGACATCGCCTTGTAATCCGGCGGGATCGGCACCGGCACGATCTCCTCGGCGAGCTTCTCCCGCGCCATCGTCACCCTCTGATGAGAGCGCAGCGCGAAGGCATCCTGCTCTTCCCGGGTGATGCCGTGCTCCTTGGCCAGGACCTCCGCCGTCTCCCCCATGTTCAGTCCGCACACGGCGTCGGTCAGTCCCATCTGCAGGCCGATATCCGGCTTGAAGTGCTTCGGCCGGAACTTCGCCGCCGCCGCGATCTTCCCGCCCGTGGCCCGCGCCGTGAAGACTTCGGTGAAGACCTCCTGGCTCTCCTTCGAATAGAGCAGAGGGATGTTCGACATGGACTCGATGCCGCCAGCGACGATCGCGTCGGCGTCTCCCGCCGCGATCCGGTACGCAGCCTCGACGATCGCCTCGAGCCCCGATCCGCAGAGGCGGTTGACCGTGAAGGCCGGGACGCTCGCGGGGACGCCGGCCAGGAGAGCCGCGACCCGGGCGACGTTGACCGCGTCGGGCGGCTGCGCGATGTTGCCGAAGATGACCTGGTCGAGCTGACCGGGATCGAAGGCCGTGCGCGCCAGCAGCTCGACCGTGACGATGCGGCCCAGGTCCTGGGCCGGGACGTCCTTCAGCTCGGTGTTCGCCTTCGCGTACGGCGTCCGCAGGCCGTCCACGACGACGACATCACGCGACATGGGGCTTTTCCGCGGCCTGGTACATCCGGTCGATCAGGCTCTGGTACCGGGTCTCCAGGATCCGCCGCTTGACCTTGAGCGTCGGCGTGATCGTGCCGTCCTCGACCGACAGGTCCGCCGGCAGCAGGGCGAAGGCGCGGATCTGCTCGTGATGGGCCTTGTCCACGTTGTATTCGTCGATCTCCTTCTGGAAGAGGGCGCGGATCTCCGGGCTGGCGTCGATCGTCTCGGGCGCGTAGGCGATGCCCCTCTGCGCCGCGACCTCCTTCAACCTCTCGAAATTGGGAACGATCAGGACCGCCAGGAACTTGTGCCGGTCTCCCAGCACGATCGGGAGGCTGATGTAGGCGGATTTCTTCAGCTCCGTCTCGATCGGCTGCGGCGCGGCCTTCTTGCCTCCCGCGAGGACGATCAGGTCCTTCTTGCGATCCGTGATCATGAGGAAGCCGTCGGAATCGAGCTGTCCGATGTCCCCGGTGTGGAACCAGCCTTCCGGGTCGATCGCCTCCGCCGTGGCTTCCGGCTTGTTGAAGTAACCCTTCATGACATGCGGGCCGCGCGTCAGGATCTCGCCGTCGGCGGCGATCCGGACCTCAACGCCCGGGATCGGACGGCCGACGGTCCCCAGGCGCCACGCGTGGGGCCCGTTGACGCAGATGACCGGGGAGGTCTCCGTCAGGCCGTACCCCTCGTAGATCGTCACGCCCGCTCCCCAGAAGAATTCCGCGAGATCCCGCGAGAGCGGCGCCCCGCCGGAGACGGCGAACCGGAAGCGAGTCCCGAGGGCGTGGCGGATCTTCCCGAGCACGAGCTTGTCGGCGATCTTCGCCCCGAAGGCCAGCCCCGCCGGCACCGGCGCCGCCTTCTGGGCGTACGAGAGCTTCTCCTTGCCCGTGGCGACCGCCCAGTGGAAGAGCTGCTTCTTGATACTGCTTCCCGACTCCACCTTGGCCATGACCCGCGCCAGGACCTTCTCGTAGACGCGCGGCACGGCCCCGAAGCAGTGCGGATTGACCTCGAGGAAGTTGTCCTTCAACTTCTCGATCGACTCCGCGTACGCGATCGTCGCGCCGCGGTAGAGGTACGCGTAATCGAGCATCCGCTCGAAGACGTGCGAGAGCGGCAGGAAACACATCGCCGTGGCGTCCCCGGTGATCGGAACGACCTGGCAGGAGCCGAGCACGTTGGAAACGAAGTTGTTGTGGGTGAGCATCGCCCCCTTGGGCTCCCCCGTCGTGCCGGAGGTGTAGATGAGGGTCGCGACGTCCTCCGCCCTGACTCGCCGCGCGCGCTGCTCGAAGGCGCCCGGGCTCATGTCGAGCGCCGGCCTCCCCCGGTCGACCGCCTGCCCGAAAGCGAGGAATCCCGACTCCCGGGGCGGGCTCGCGTCAAACGTGACGACGTACTCGAGCGCCGGACACTGCGAACGGATGGTCAGGATCTTGCCGAGCTGCTCGAGCGATGAAACGAAGATCGCCCGGGCGCCGGAGTCCTTGAGCAGCGGAGCGATCTGCTGCGCGGGAAGCGTCGGGTAGATCGGGACGGACCATCCGCCGGCGCACAGGATGGCGTAGTCGGCCATCGCCCATTCCGGCCGGTTCTCCGACAGGATCGCCACGCGGTCACCCGGCTGGATGCCGAGCGAGTTCAGGCCCAGGGAGAGAGCGCGGACCGTGTACCCGAAGTCCATCGCGGAGACGGGCTTCCACTCGCCGCCGACCTTGGAGATCAGCAGGTCCGGCTTCCGCAGTGCCGCCGCCTTCAGGAAGATGTCGCAAAGAGTTCGAACCTCGTCGCTCATTGTTCCCTCCGGGGCGCCATCGCATTGTGTCCCGCGCTCCACCCCCGGTCAAGAAGCGAACGTCCCGCAGCGAGGCCGACGATCGCGCATAATCGGGCCGATGGCGATCGCGTTGCTTCTGATGACTGTCCTTGCGCTTGCGGGTTTTCTCGCGACGTCCGCTCAGGGCTTCCTCGTCGCATCGGCCCTGCATTCCGCCGCGCCACTGGCCGGCCGCCTCGTCACCCGGCACGTCGGCTTTGCGATCCCGACGGTTCTCTTCTCCCTCTTTTCGCAGTCCATGGTCATCTTCTACTTCATCGGCACCGGCAAGCTCGTGAAGGAGGAAGTTGCCAACTATCCCGAGGAAGAGCGCCGCGCCGTCCTGGCCGCCCTGCGACGCTTCAAGGCGAAGACGTCGCCGCCCGCGACCTTCGCGCTTCTCTCCGCGATCACCGTCTTCGTACTTGGAGGCGCCGTACACACGAGCGCCCTTCGACCCTGGACGCACCTGACCTCCGCGCTCACGGCCATGGCGATCCACTCCTGGGCGCTCGCTGCCGAGTGGAAGACCTTCGCGGAGAACCACCGGCTGATGGACGATCCCCTCGCTTACGCGCGGAGAGCCCGGCCGCGCGCGGCTATTTGACGACGAGCGTCGTGGTCCGGCCTTCGGCGACGGTGAAGGGATAGGACACTTCGCCGTCGGAGCCGGCGACGACGAGCTGGTAGGAGCCCGGGGCGAAGTTGTTCCAGACCGTCACCGGCGGGGCCGGGTGCACGGTGGCGTCCAGGCGGAAGGGTCCCAGGAGATAGATCGATCCGGAGCTGTCCAGGATCCGCCCCGCGACTTGAACGGTCGGACGCACCTCGACGCTCCCACCGGGAGTCAACGCCACGCCCAGAGTCGCGGAGGGCACCATCACCGACGGGAACGAGCGCGGCGAGTAGCCGTTGGAGAAGACGTAGAGAGCATAGGCTCCCGGCCCGAGCGACCCGATGTCGCCGCGGCCGCTCGAATCCAGGCTGATGGTGCCATTGAACGCGATGGAACCTCCGGCTCCGAAGGCGATCACGGAGACGCCCCGCAGAGGCAGGCCCGTCAACCCATCGTTCGCCTGGATGCCCACTCCCGTGCCCCGGGAGAGCGCGAAGTCCGACTGAGCGCTATCGGATCCGACCGTGAGGCTCTGCGTCTTCATCTGGTACTCGGCCTTTCGCGCCGTCAGCTGATAGCTTCCCGGGTCCACGTCGTCGATGAAGTAGTGGCCGGAGGAGTCGGTCACGCCCTGCTTCATCGCGAACGCCTGCGTCTCGTTCCCGGTCTGGGCCTGGACGGTGACGCCTTCGAGAGGGACTCCGGAACCCGACTCCGTCACCGTGCCGGTCACCGATATCGCGGGCAACAGGATGTCGCCGGACGTATCGCCCGAGACCGCGAATTCGCGACGGTAGGAGACGCCCTGGCCGTTGACGGTGACCGTGTAGTTCCCGTCGTCCAGGCCCTCCAGCGCGTAGCTGCCGCTGTCGTCCGTCTGCCCGGAGGAGCGTCCGGCGTTTGGGCGCGGCGGATCGGGGAGAGCGTTGACGAAGAGGCCGGACAGCGGTCGGTCTCCCCTTGTGACGCGTCCCGACAGGCGCGAAACGCCCTGGAAGGCGATGTCGGCCTGGAAGTCCCCTCCCTCGGGCACCTC
>DATIRW010000293.1:0-6044 GCA_035469365.1 Thermoanaerobaculia bacterium | reverse complement strand
CGGAAAGCTGACGTTTCCGATCGTTCAGAAAACCGTCAAGGCCATCCTTCTCGTATCCGACGAGGAGATGATCGAAACGCTCTTCTGGATGCTGGAGAGGATGAAGGTCTTGGTCGAGCCCTCCGGCGTCGCCGCCGCCGCCGCCGTGCGCCACAAGAAGGCCGATTTCTCCGGCTCGCGCGTGGGCGTGATCCTCTCGGGCGGGAACCTCGACCGTGAGAGGCTCGCGGGGTTTCTCTCTCGGACCGCGACGGCATGAAGTGGCGCGGTCTCGGAGTTTTTCTCTCCCTGGTCTTCTCGGGGTCGGCGCTCCTCGCGCACGACTTCTGGATCGAGCCGTCCAGTTTCCATCCGGAGGTCGGCTCGGAGCTCTCCGTGTCGCTGCGCGTGGGGGAGCATTTCCGGGGCGACCCGGTCCCGCGCGACGACCAGCGGATCGTCCGCTTTGTCCTTTCTTCGGCTGCCGGAGAGACTTCGATCGAGGGCCTTCCCGCGACCGACCCCGCGGGATTCGTGCGGATCGCCTCGCCGGGATTCGCCGTCATCGGGTACCGCAGCAGCCGGACTCCGATCCTGATCGAGGCGGAGAAGTTCGAGAAATATCTGGCCGACGAAGGGCTGGACGGGGCGCTGGGAGTTCGAGCCGCGCGGAGCGAGCGCGGAAAGCCCGGCAGGGAGGTCTATTCGCGCTGCGCCAAGGCTCTCGTCGCGGGGGACGGATCGGGGCAAGCGGGGTTCGACCGCGTTCTCGGTCTGACTCTGGAAGTGGTCGCGGACTCCAGTCCGATGAAGACGCAGCCCGCGGGGAAGATGTCCTTCCGGATTCTCCACGAAGGGAAGCCTCTCGCCGGAGCGCTCGTCAAGGCAATCGCGCTCGAAGACCCGGACAACACGCTGGCTGCGCGGTCCGATGCCAGGGGCCGCGTCACCTTCGTTCTGGCCCGCAAGGGCGTCTGGCTCGTCAAGACCGTGCACATGGTGCCGGCCCCGTCCGAGACCCGCGCCGATTGGGAGAGCCTCTGGGCCTCCCTCACCCTTGAGATCCCTTGAAATAGCCGGCGTCTTGCCGCGATTTAGGAGCACCGTGAAGTCCGCACGCATCGGTCTCGTACTGCTTCTCGCGATCTCTTCGATTGCCTGCCGGCGCAGTGCCGAGCCGGACGCGCGGGAGGCGCGCCGGTTCACGTTGAAGGGCATCGTACGCGAAGTGGACGCGGCGCACTCGCAGGTGACCGTCGAGCACGAGGCGATCGCCGGATACATGCAGGGCATGACCATGCCCTTCCCGGTGAGGGACGACCCGCAGGTCTTGAAGCTGCTGCGGCCGGGGGACCGCATCGAAGCGACCCTCGTCGTCGAGAAGGAGAGCTACAGGCTGGAGAAAATTGTGACGCGCGGGTTTGTGGGAACGCCGGCCGCTCCCGCCGTATCGGCGCGGCCCACCGACTCCGGCGGCTCCACCTTCGTCACGCCGGTTCCCAACCGCGGCGTCCAGGTCGGCGACGTCGTGCCCGATTTCGCCTTGAAGGACCAGACGGGCTCGACGGTCCGCCTCTCGCAGATGCGAGGGGAGCCGGTGGCGGTGACCTTTCTCTATACGCGTTGTCCGATTGCCACGGCCTGCCCGCTGACGACCGCGAAGTTCTCCAGGCTCGACGCGATGCTCGCGCGAGAGAAGTTCGGGCATCTCCTGGTCGTCACCGTGGACCCCGAGTACGACACGCCCGAAGTGCTGGCCGAATACGCGAAGAAGGCGGGCGCCGATCCGAAGCGCTGGAAGTTCCTGACGGGATTGCCGCGGGACGTCGCCCGCGTGGCGTCGAGCTTCGGCGTCCTGTACTACCCCGAGCACGGCCAGATGATCCATTCCCAGGCAGTGGCGGTTCTGGACCCTCAGGGCCGCCTTGCGACGATCTACTATGGAGAGACCTGGCAGCCGGAACACATCCTCCGGGACCTCGAGAACGCCCGAAAGGGATGAAAGAGAGAAGCCAATGAAGAAGACCCGGATCCTCGGTGCCCTGGTGTTTTGCGTCATCGCCGGCGCGGGTGTCGCGCTCTTTGCGGGCGATCAGCATCCGTCGGCGCTCTTCCTCGAGTATTGCGCCAAGTGCCACGGGCAGGACGGGACCGCCAACACCCCCAAGGGTAAGCAGCTCATGGCGCGCGACTTCACCGACGCCGAGTGGCAGTCCTCCAAGAAGGACGAGCAGTTGATCAAGCAGGTGACGGGAGGAAGCGAGGACATGCCCGCCTTCGGCAAGAAGCTCACGAAGGAGCAGATCGAGAGCCTCGTCAAGAACGACGTGCGGGGCTTCGCCAGGAAGAAATGATTCCAGGTTCCAGATTCCAAACTCCAGGAAGGGTCCGGCCTCCTGGAATCTGGAACCTGGAACCTGGAATCCGTCTCAGTAGACTGGATCCTCGAAGGAAAACCTCAGGACTCCCGCCGGTGTTCCCGGCAGGCGCTCGGTCTCCTTCAGCGGCCGTTCGTCCGCGATCGCGCACAGCTTGAACCTCGCGCCCGGCAGCTTCGCCGCGGCCGGAGAGACGGAGAACTGCTGCGCGGCTTCCCAGAGGTCGCGGCCCGAAAGGAGCCGCGCGTCGGCGCTCTTGACGAGCCCCTGCAGCTCCACGTGCTGAGCGTAGTCGTTGATGCGGAAGAAATCGTGGCGGGCTCCCGACGGCGGCTTGATCGTGAAATCGGGACGGCGCGTCGTCGTGAGAGCGCCCGAGAGCGGAGCTCGCGTGATCAAAACGCATGGCTCCGCGTCGGCCTTCGCCGACACGAGCGCGCCGATGCGCCTGGAGACGATGTCGGCCGGAGTCTCGGGCTCCGGCAGTTCCACGGAGTCGTCACCCAACCTGACGAGGCCGACCAAGAGCGGCAGGACGACTGTCCGTCCGCCTTCCTCGAAGACCTGGCGGTCGATCCAGAGACCCGGCCGGCGCTCCTTGAATTGCGGCGTCCCGCGCAGAGCGCGGAAAGGGCGAAGCTCCATGAACCGATTCTAAGACGGTGCCCGGTTGTGCGACCCCCGGGGCTCCTTCCCGAACACCAGTCACCGGGCACCGAACACCGGCTCGTCCGTGCGCGTCCCGGTTACACTTCTTGCCGATGATCTCGCTTTCGCGAGCAATCGCCGGCTTCATCGCGTACCTGGCCGACGAGAGGCGTTTCTCACCCGCGACCGTGCGCGCCTACCGGACCGATTGCGACCGTTTCGCCGCCTTCTGGGAGAACGAGTTCGCCCACAAGGAGGCCGCCCGGACGCCCCTCTCCTCGATCGACACGCTGGCCGTGCGCTCGCACCTGGCGTCGCTTCATCGCGAGAACCTCGCCAACCGTTCCCTCGCGCGCCATCTTTCGAGCCTGCGGGCGTTCTTCCGCTGGGCGTGCCGCGAAGGGCACCTGGCAAAGAACCCGGCCCGAGGCCTGCCCGCTCCGCGGGTTCCGAAGACGCTCCCGCGAGCCATGAGCCTGGCGGACACCGAGACCCTGCTCGACGCCCGCGAGGAAGATTCCTTTCCCGAGCGGGAACGGGCGCTCTTCGAGTTTCTCTACGCGACCGGACTGCGCGTCTCGGAGGCGGCGGGCCTGGATCTGGAGGACGTGGACTTCTCCGCTCGATTGGCGCGCGTCGTCGGCAAGGGAAGAAAGGAGCGCATCGTTCCCTTCGGCGAGGAAGCGGAGGAGGCGCTGCGCGATTACCTTCCCGCGCGCGCGGCACGGAGGCGCGGCCACGAGGACGCGCGTGATGGCGTCTCCGACGGCGAGCCGCTCTTTGTCAACGCGCGCGGCGGAAGGCTGACGACGCGCTCGATGGCGCGTCTGCTCAAGGCCCGCCTGCGCGCGGCCGGACTCCCGGCGGCCATCTCTCCCCACGCCCTGCGCCACACTTTCGCCACGCACCTGCTCTCCGCCGGCGCCGACCTGCGGGCGATCCAGGAGCTGCTCGGCCACGCGTCGCTCTCCACTACCCAGAAGTACACCCACCTGGACGCCGCGCGACTGCGGGAGGTCTACCGCCTCGCGCATCCCAAGGCATGAGTCCTGCTCGCCCTCCCGGGGGGTGCGGGCGCAACCGACTCCCGGGACCTCGGGCCTCGAGCGCCGGTTCCTTTCCCGGTGATGCGTTATCCTCCCAGCGATGCAGCGCGAACAATGGCACTCCACCACGGTCGTCTGCGTGCGCCACAACGGCAAGGTCGCCATGGCCTCCGACGGGCAGGTCACACTCGGCACGACGATCATGAAGCATGGGGCGGCGAAGATCCGCCGCCTGAAGGGGGGCGACGTCATCGCCGGGTTCGCCGGCTCCTCCGCCGACGCCTTCGCCCTCTTCTCCCGCTTCGAGATGAAGCTCGAGGAGCACCGCGGCAACCTCGAGCGCTCGGCCATCGAGCTGGCCAAGGACTGGCGCACCGACAAAATGCTCCGCCAGCTCGAAGCCCTCTTGATCGTCGCCGACAAGACGACCTCGCTCCTGATCTCGGGAACCGGCGACCTGATTTCCCCCGAGGAGGGGATCCTCGCGGTCGGCTCGGGAGGTCCCTACGCGCTCGCGGCCGCCCGCGCCTTGCTCAAACACCGCGCCGACCTCTCCGCGGCCGATATCGCCCGCGAGTCCCTCTTGATCGCCTCGGCAATCGACATCTACACCAACGACCGAATCACACTCGAAGAAATCTAACGAATCGCAACGGTCGGCACCTTCGCCTTCGTTCGCGCGGCAAGCCCGCGCGCATCCGGAAGTGTCTGTAGCCTGCTGCGAAAAGAAAAGGCCCGGCGCTCGAAGGCGCCGGGCCGGGCTCGAAGAAACGAGAAACTACTGCTTCGGACCGATCACAGGGCCATTGCCCACGAGAACGAACCCCGGAGGGGGAGCACCGGCGTTGGTCGTGCAGAAGGTCTGGGCCGCGGCCGCCTGCGCTGCGACGGAGGCCTTCCCGGACGCGCTCTGGTTCGCCGGTACGGTGACCGTGGAGCAGGAGAACGCGCCGTTGCCCGTCCCGTCACTGGTCTTCACGACAATCAGGTAGACGCGTCCGTCGCCGGAGTCCTCCCGTTCGGCGCGCAACCGAAGCGTGCCGAGGGCGATGTCCTTCGCGTCGGGAGACATGTCGCCGATCGTCAGGGGATCAACGTCGGGCTCGTCGGAGAAGACAGTGACCTGGCGGTTCGCCGGGCAGATGCCCGTCGAGGTCGCCGAGAGACCCACGTTGACAAGGTCGTGGTTCGGAGGCCACAGCGACGAGGTCGCGACCGGAGAGCTCAACTGGCAGGCCGGGCAGGCGCCGTCGTCCGCCGTGAAGTCGAGGAAGCCGGAGACGGTGCCGCTGTAGCCCGCGGTGCAGAAACTGCCGACCGTCGACTGCTGGATGGAGACGATCAGGTTGTGTCCGGCCGGGACATCGACCGAGAAGGAGCTGATGTTCGCGCTCCCGCCCGCGTCTCCGAGGTAGTTCAGGCACAGGTTCGACCCGTCGAAGCTGTCCAGGTACGCCGCGGCCAGCAGGGTGCCGGCTCCCGGCGCGCCACAGGCCGACTGATCCAGCGTCACGGTCAGGCAAACTGGAACGGCCGCTGTGTTGGTGAAGGAGAAGGTGTCGTAGAAGCGCGGCGCGATGGGCGTTATCGGGCCCGGGCATCCCTTCGCGCTCCCGCAGGCGCTGGCAACCGCGTTGCGGCCGAGCCGTCCCTGAGTGGCCACCGAGTCGGTGTCAGTCAGGGTTCCCGAGAAGGTCTGAGAGGGTCCTCCTTCACAGGTCGGGAAGCTGAAGTTAAACACCCGGACACCGCCCAGAGTCGAGGTCTCGGTCAGCGTGAAGGCGATCGGCGTTCCACATACGAAAGCCGGCGTGGTGTGGGCCGCGTAGGGCGTCTGGTTGCCTCCGCTCGTGTTGATTCCCAGGTTCGGGTAGCTGGAGAGCGCTTGATCCACGACGACTCCCGGAGTCGTCGTCGAGAGGACAGCCGAGATGCCGGTCTCGGCGACGCAGCCGTCGTTCTCGAGAACGGCGTTGACCTTGAAGCACTCGTC
>DATIRW010000292.1:0-10107 GCA_035469365.1 Thermoanaerobaculia bacterium | reverse complement strand
CTTGACGGCGTCATCGAACGTGAACCCGTTCTTCGTCGTCTTGGTCCGGGTCACCTTGACCAGCTTGAACTCGATGCGCGGATCGGTGATCAGGCCCTTCCAGGGCGCCGGAGTCTGGTTCCGGTCCGGGTTCGCCGCCCGGTAGTCCTTGTTCAGCGACGCGATCTGACTGGCGATCTGCGCGTCCGAGATGTTCTGCTGGTCGGTCTTGTACACGACGTTGACGACTGTCCGGATCGTGACCAGCTTGGATTTCGTCAGGTCGACCTCCGTCTGTCGCCGTCTTTCGGTCGCGCCCTCGAGGCGCATCTGGCTCGCGCGAAAGGCCGGAAACCTTTCGAGCAGCATCATGTGGGCGGCCATCGCGCCGCAGGACCGCCGGAGTTTCGGACCCTGAGACTTCTTCGCCTTCGCCATACATCTCCTCCTTAACCGCCGCGGCGGCGGGCGACCTCGTCCGGGCCGCGCGTGGAATACCGGGAACGATGCCCCATGCCACGCACGGCGTCAACTCCCCCGACGCCCGCGGCCGGCGTTCTCTCGGGTCCACTGCAAGGCCATCAGTCCGGGCGGAGCCGCTCAGCGCCTCCTCTCGCGTCGCGAGAAGTGGTTGATAATCGCCGCGATGGCCGGCAGTTCCCGCGCCTGGTTCGTGGACCGGTATGGCGGGCCCGAACGCCTCGTCCTGCGGGAGCGCCCCGATCCCGTCCCCGGACTTGGCGAGGTCCTCGTCAAGACGGCGGCGATCGGCCTGAACTTCGCCGACCTCTTCGTCCGCGCCGGCGTGTATCCGCGCACACCGAGGCCGCCATTCGTGCCGGGCATGGAAATCTCTGGCACGATCGAGAGCGTCGGCGAGAGCGTCTCCGATCTTCGCCCCGGCCAGCGAGTCGTCGCCGTCCCTCTGTTCGGCGGCCACGCGGAGAGAGTCGCCGTGCCGGCGGCATGGGTCTTCCCGCTTCCCGACGGCGTGGATCTCGTCGAGGCCGCCGCGATGCCGGTCGTCTTCCTGACGGCCTGGTACGCGCTCGCCCGCGCGGAGGTCGGCTCCGACGACCGCGTCGTCGTCACGGCGGCGGCCGGCGGCGTCGGGACCGCGCTCCTGCAACTGATTTCACTGCGAGGCGCGAGGGCTCTTGCCCTCGTCGGCTCCGAATCCAAGTTCGCCCTCTGCCGCGAGCTTGGCGCCGTGGACGCCGGCCTCTACGCCTCCGCACGCGAGCTCCTCGCCCGCCACTTCGAGGGTCGCGCCGATGTCGTCCTGGACGCGATCGGCGGAAGACTCTTCCGCTCTCTCTGGCGTCGCCTGGATCCGGGCGGCCGCTACGCCCTCTACGGCTTCGCCGCGGCCGCCGGCCCCGGCGGCGTCGCGCGCGTGAAGGCCGCCCAGGAACTGCTCGCCATGGGTCTCCTCGCTCCCTACCGCTTCGTCCAGAGCTGCCGCACCCTGATCGGTTTCAACCTGTCACTGCTTCCTGCGAAGACCGGCGAACTGCGCCGCGCCGCCGATGGGATCTTCGATCTCTGGAAGTCCGGCCGGATCCGCCCCGTCCTCGGCCCCCGCTTCGATTTCGCCCGGGTCACGCAAGCCCACGAAGCCCTCGCCAGCCGCTCCACCACCGGAAAAGTCCTGATCGAGGTCTAGCTTGACGGTCGGTTTGACGGGGTGGTAGAAGCGGGAGAAGAAGGCCCGGAAGCGAGGTCGAGCGGAAGAGGGACGCTCGCGTGAGGAACCTCTTTCGCGGGGCGGGGTGAACGAGGAAGGATCGTGAGTGAGATCCGGTCCTGGGTCGGCGGGGCGCGCGGCGAAACGGTCCTGATCCCTCAGGAGTTCGCGAAATGTTTTCCCGAGCGAGCGCGGAGAACCAACAGGCGGCCGGGCCGAGCGCCGACGATTCGGCGTATCCGCGCGAGCTCGAGCGGCTCGAGCGAAAGGCCGTCGAGGACCGGCGTGCGGCAGCCGGGTTGGAGCCGGGAGACCAGCAGCTGCCGATCGGCCTGGCCTGCTCGGGAGGCGGGATCCGCAGCGCGACCGTTTGCCTGGGGGTCTTCCAGGCGCTGGCGCGGGCGAAGCTCCTTCGCCGCGTGGATTTCCTCTCGACCGTCTCCGGCGGCGGATACATCGGCGCGTTTCTCGGCCATCTGTATCTGCGGCCGTACGTAGACCCGCGGAAAGACAAGGGAGGACAGCCGAGCGATTGGGCGGGCGCCGCCGGGCACGTCTCAGGCCCGACGCCGGTCGAGCGAGTCTCCAACATCCTGAGCGACTCGCACACGAACCCGCTCGCGTACCTGCGCGAAAACGGCCGGTACCTCTCGCCCAACGGCAGCGGCGACTCGCTTCTGGCCGGAGCGGTCGTGCTCCGCAACTGGCTGGCGATTCAGCTCGTTCTGGTCACGTTCTGTGTCACGGGACTCTCCGCCTTCCTCGCGCTGAGAACCCTCATCGCGAAAGCCGCCTCGATCTTCATCCGCGGCGATGTGGCGGAGGCGGGAGGAAGCTCCTTCCTCGGCGATTTTCTGTCGCGCTTCGATCCGACGCTGCCGCACACGCTCTGGGTGAGCGATTACATCCTGCTCGCGGCGGCCCTCGTCGCCGTCCTGGCGGTGCCGGTCGGGCTGGCCTACTGGCTGACGCAGCCGGGGGAGCTGGTCATCTGCGCCGTGCTCGGGCTCATTCCGCTCGCGCTCCTCCCGCGCGCCACGGGCCCCGCCGCGTTTCTCCTCGTCCTCACGGCGTACTGGCTTCTCGCGGCGGTCTTCTGGAGTGTGGCGACGCAGGGAGGCTTGACCGCGGCGACCGATGCGATCCGATTGAAGCGGAACAACCGCCTCTCCCGGATCCTCATGCAGGCGCTCGCGGGCGCCGGCATCGTGGCGGCGGTGGCCTTCATCGACAGCCTCGGCCAGAACCTCCACGCTCATCCCGCGGCCTGGGGCGTGGCGAAGATCCTCGCCGCGCTCGCGACCCTCCTGACCTTCGGCAAGCGCGTTGTTCCGTTCATCAGCAACTTCACCCGCGGCGGCCGGCCCACGATCCCGGTCAGCGTGATCGCCGGGATTGGCAGCATTCTTCTCGTCCTCGTCCTCTTCGCGTTCCTGTCGCAGCTCACGTACGACATGAACGACATGATGGCTCCGCCGGCGGATGATCCGACGTCGCACCGCGTGGTCCACGTGGGATGGACCGCCTTCTGGAGCGGGCGGCTCGCCGCGGCCTGGGGCGTGTTCATCGGTTTCGCTCTGCTCTCGTTGATCGTCGGGCACACGTTGTCGTTTCTCAACCGGTCGTCTCTCCAGACGCTGTACAGCGCCCGGCTGACCCGAGCGTATCTGGGCGCGTCCAATCCCCAGCGCTGGGCCGCGGGGGGAACGAGCGTCACCGACCCGTTGCCGGGCGACGCCGTGAGCTGGGAGGAATACCACCCGGAGAGGTTCGGCGGTCCGCTTCACCTGATCAACACGACGATCAACGAGACGGTGGACGGGCGGTCGCAGGTCGAGCAGCGGGACAGGAAAGGCGTCCCCCTGGCCGTCGGGCCGTTCGGGTTGAGCGTGGGCGTTCGGCATCACGCGCTCTGGACAGGGCGCGCCGGGGCGATGGCCACGGGCCGCCTGTCGCGCAAACGCACGCTCGTGCCGCTCGCGCCCGCAAGCGGGTTCCGCGTCTTCGCGACGGAGGAGGCGGGCGACGAGATCGAGGTCGAGCCGCTGACGCTGGGAGAGTGGGTCGGGATTTCCGGCGCGGCCTTCACGACGGGAATCGGATATCGGACGAGCCTCGGGCTGAGCCTCCTCTGCGGGATGGCCAACGTCCGTCTCGGATTCTGGTGGAACAGCGGAGTGGATCCGGCCAGCCGCGAAGTCCAGTCGCGGCCGCGGCGGCTCCAGCGGCTGGCGCGGCGTCTTCCCTTCTTCCCCGTTCAGCGGCTCCTGCTCAACGAGCTCCTCGCCCGTTTCCCCGGCACGGCGCTGAAATACTGGTACCTCTCCGACGGCGGGCACTTCGAGAACACCGCCGCCTACGAGCTCATCCGGCGCCGCGTGCCGCTCATCATCATCCTCGACAACGGCGCGGACCCCGAATGCCTGTTCGAGGACATGGGGAACCTGGTTCGCAAAGCGCGCCTCGACTTCCAGACGGAGATCCGGTTCGCGGGAGAGGAGCGCGAGGGCGGCTTCCTTCAGATCGCGAGCGCCTATGAAGATTCCATCGGCACGCTCGCGCAGCTGCGGCCGGCGCGGCCTGCGGAAGGAAAGTCAGGTCCGCCGCGGGCCGCGCGGCACATCACGGCGGCGGTCGTCCAGTATCCGCCGACGGCCGCGCATCCTGCCGGGGAGCGGGGCCTGCTCCTCCTCGTGAAGCCATCGCTCCTCGGGGACGAGCCTTCGGACGTCCTGCAGTACGCCGCGAACCATCCCCACTTTCCGCAGGAACCCACGTCGGACCAGTTCTTCGATGAAGCGCAGTGGGAGAGCTACAGGGCTCTCGGAGAGCACACCGGCGGGAAGCTCGCAGCGCTGCTTGAATCCCTGCATTCCGTAGACGCCGCGTCCGTCGGCGACAGCGTGGTCGGCTAATCGCGGCGAAGCCGGAGCTGACGAAGACGGGGGGCGATCCCGACGCGGCGGGTCGTCGCTCGAGCGGCGGGCGCGCTCGCGATGATCGACGTGCCCGACTCCCGGCAACCCCGGCCTCGAGGAGCTGATCGAAGCCGGCGCCCGCCTCGATCCCGCGACGGCCAGGGGCTACGCCGAGGCCTGCAAGAACAACCCCAGAGCGCTGGCCCTGGTCAAGAGAGCGTCGGCGCAGTAGAACCGAGCGCGGCCGTCACCCCTGCCTCTGGAGATCCGGTGCTGCGCTGGTCTCCCGGGCAGGCTCTCTTGTGACGGATTTTCGACGACGGACGCTTGCTCGGACGGCCTCCTCGGGAACTATATGATCTCGGGTACCTGGATCGGCGGGGGGCGGATCGGGCGTTCGCATGAAGGTGTTCATCGGTTTGTCGGAGGACGCCGGCAGGGCGGTCGCCGGCTCTCTGTCCCTGAGCGTGCGGGACGTGTTCACGGACGCGGAGTCCTGGCTTTCCCCGGAGAACATCGAGCCGGGACGACAGTGGTGGCAGCCGGAGTCCGAATGCTGGCGCTCACTCCCCGGGAAGGAAACTGATGCTTGACGCGAGCTCGCTCCGAAAGCTCAAGCTGCCGGCGCTCGTCGCGCTGGCGTTGCTCATCGCGGTTTCGGGCTACTACCTCCTCCTCGCGATCCGGCGAAACACGTACCTGACCGCCAGCAATATCCGGCTCCTGACGACGATCGGCCATCAGTTCGACGACTGGGTGCGGCGCCAGGAGCAGATCTTCCGGCTCGTGATCGACTCCAAAGACCCAGCCGCGATGACGAAGGAGTGGAAGTCGTCCGCGACCTGGAAGTTCGGGAAACGGCCGCTGCCGGAGGACGCCCCTCCCCTGGAGGTCGAGCCGCCCACGCTGCTCATGGACGCGAGCGGCAAGTTGTCGCTGGAGCTGGATTCCCGATTGGGCGACCAGCGAATCGATCAGCGAATCGTTCCGTTCGAGGCGCCGATCCTCGAATCGCTTCAGAGGGACATCTTCGACATCGTTCTCCTGGCGGCGCCCGACGGCCGGATCCTGAAGCAGTCCGGCCAGGCGGATCTTTACCTGGCCGATTTGGGTTCGCTCGTGACGCCGGGCGATTCCGCGCCGAAGGCGGGCCAGACCGCGGACGTCAAGGACCTCGCCGGGAGGGATTACAGACTGTTCCTGCAGCCGTGCTGCGGCCGGCTCCGCGTCCGCATGACGGACGCCAACCAGCCGGCTGCGGGGAAGACAGAGCCCGTTCCGGCCGCCGAGCGCAAGCCGGTCGCGGCGCCGGAGACGGCCAGGATCGCGAAGACCGGTTCCAAAGACAGCGGTGCACCTACCGGCGCGGCGCCGATCGCCGCCGGCCCGACCCGCGGTGGGCTGGTCGTGTGCGGCCTGGTTCAAACCGGGACTCTCACCGGGCGGCGGTTCGCGGTCTCCTTTACGACGATGCTGATCCTCGCCGGCGTTCTGCTGATTATCGTCGTGAGCTGGCCGTTCATGAAGCTCGCCTTGATCGGCAACCGCCAGCGGGTCCGCCTGCTCGACGTCCTGCTCTTGGGGATCTCCAGTCTGCTCGTCCTCTCGATCGGCACGCTCTACCTTCTCGATTTCTACGCCTACGACAGGCTGAAGACGCACATCGACGAGGGGCTCCAGACGTTCTCCGAGGCGATCCAGTCCAACATGAGGAAGGAGATCGCGGCGGCCTACAGCCAGCTCCGCACGCTGCAGTCGGCGGCGATCGCTCGATCCTTCCAGCAGGGCCGGGAAGGCCGGACCGAGACCCGGTTCCTGTCCGACGTTCTCCAGAGCCATCCCGACCCCGACTTCTCCTTCTACCCCTTCTTCGAGGCGTTCTCCTTGATCGATTCCAACGGCTCTCAGGTGAGCAAGTGGAGCATTCGTGAGCGCTCCCAGTCCGCTCCGCTGATCTCGGTGAAGGACCGCGAGTACTTTCTCCGTGTCAAGGAGAACCGCACCTGGTCGCTGCCGCCGGTCTGCGGCCGGCGTCTCGCAAACGGACGCTGTGGGATGTGGCTCCCCGGGATCGATCGGTTCGCGCTCGAGTCGATTCGATCCATTACGCGAATGAACACCCAGGCGGTCCTGGCGATCCCGACCGACCGCGAGGATGTTCCGGTCGCCGCGCTCTCCTTTCCGATGATCTCCGTCATCAAGCCGGTCGTCGCCCCCGGTTTCGGATTCGCGGTGATCGAGGACGGGGACAACGGGCGGGTGGTGTTTCACGACGACGACCGCCGGAACCTGATCGAGCAGTTCTTCCTCGAGACGGACATGGACAAGCGCCTGCGGTCGGTCGTGGCCGCCCGGCGCGCGGAGCTCATGGATCTTCGCTACTGGGGTCAGGACTATCGCGCGTACGTCGCTCCTCTCAGAGGCCTCCCGTGGTCTCTGGTGACCTATTACGAGAAGGACGCCGTTCGAAGCGTGAATGTCGACTCGATCGTCACGACGCTTCTCTTCCTGATTCCCTACATGGTGGGATGCATGGGCATCTGCTTCCTCATCCTCATCTGGCCCCAGAGGCGCGCGACCTGGCTGTGGCCCCATCCCCGGGGTCTGAACGCCTATCTCGAACTGGCCGTTCTCTACATCGTCGTCATCGGCGTGTTCGGCGCGGCGATCTATGCCGCGGGGCGCGAATTCGGCGGCCGGGTCGTGCCCGACTGGCTCCTGATCCTCATTGCGTTCGCGATTCCGGCGCTGGCGTGGCTGGCGACTTACTTGCGGCTGCGAGCAGTGCGGCGGGCTTCCCCGATCGCCGGCGACGAGATCACCAACCCCACCCGGGACCCCGAGGAGAAAGCCTGGCCTGAGCCCACCCAGCTGCTGTCCCTGTCGTACATGGGCGCGGCGGCCCTCCTACTCATCATCTCGGCCGCCCTGCCGACCGCGGCGTTCTTCAAGCTGGCCCACTCCATCCAGATCGTACCGTTCATCAAGTACAACCAGGTGAGGCTCGTCGCGGCGCTCGCAGAGCGCCAGCAGCGCACGGAGAAGGAACTGGTTTCCTTCTCCTCCAGGAGCAAGTCCGTCAATCTGTCGTCGCCGGGAGAAACGCCGTCGACGGTCTCCTCGCGGCGGACCGGGATCGGCGGCGCACAACTCGAGTTCGACGGCGGAAAGGGGAGCAAGCGCCCGATCGAGCCGGTCGACATCTACAGCCAGCCGTTCGGCACGACCGTCGCCAGAAAATCGGAAGCGCGCTCGGGCGGTCCCCGGGCGGGAGGAGGCTCCAGATCGTCTCCGCCGACCGAATCCCTGCCGGGATTTCTGGAGCCGTATTTGCCTTACTACTCGGATTTCTCGGTCGAGAGGCGAGAGCTGCTGCATGACGAGTCGGCCGACGGGAGCCGTTCCTGGAAGCGCGCTCCGGGGAACCGGATCGTCCTCACGAGCGAGTCCGGGAACGGCGCGATCGAGGTGAGCTCCGTCGTTCCGACGTTCGGGGGTCTTCCAGTTTTCTTCAAAGGCAGGAGCCTGGGATTGATCCTCATCTGCGGCGTCGTCCTCCTGCTGGCGCTGGCGATCGCGCGTTTCGTCGTCCGGCGTGTCTTTCTCCTCGACGTGCCGTTCTGGTCCTCGGGCTCGGGGGGATTCGCGGCGCCCGGCCAGAGCGTGTTCGTCGTGTGTCGGAGGGAGGACCTGAGGAACGCGTATCTCGCGGGCCGCCAGTTTGAGAAACTGGATCTTGCGGCGCTCCTTTCCCCGGAAGCGAAGCCGGAAGACTGGGACGCGGCTTTATCGGGAGTGGAGAAGACGCTCTCGGGCGAGCCCGTCCTCCTGGATCGCTTCGAGAAGGGCTCGGGAGATGGCCAGATGAGCGCCAGGAAACTCTGGCTCGTTGAACAACTCGTTGCGCAGCGCCGCCGGGTGGTCATCCTCTCCACGTTCAGTCCTGTCCCGCTGCAGCATGGGAGCCCCCCCGCCGGGCCGGCCTCGAAGGCCGACGAGGGCCCCAGCGCCGAACAGAGATGGGCGTCTTTGCTGACATCGTCCTTCATGGTCATCGATCTCGACCCGCGGTTCGAGACAGACGCGGACGCTTCCTCCCGGCCGCCGGGGCGGATGACCGTCCTGGAACAGTCTCTCGGGACGGGCTGGCAGGCCTGGTTGAGAGACTTCTCCGCCAGGTTCCGGGTCGGCCAGTATCGAAACGTCCGGCTCGTCCTCGAAAGGGAGTGCGCCGGCAACCCGTATCTCGCCTCCATCCACGACGACCTGGATCGAATGATCCGGCGGCGGGGAGAAGAGGGACTCGACAGAGAGGAAATCCTGGCGGAGATCGAGGAGCGCGCCTCCAACTATTACGAAGCCCTGTGGGCCTGTTGTTCGCAGGTCGAGAAACTCGCGCTCGAGCACCTCGCCGAGGACGGCTTCGCCAACTACAGGGACAGCAAGATCGTCCGGCGATTGATCGCTCGCGGCCTCGTGCGAAGGGACCCGCATCTGCGGCTCATGAACGAGACATTTCGACGCTTCGTCGTGTCCACAGTGCGGCGCGAGGAAATCGCCAAGCTTGAGCAGGCTACCCAGGCGAGCGCCTGGGACCACTTCAAGCGGCCGTTCGCGACGATTCTGGCGCTCGTCCTGGTGCTCTTCGCGGCCACCCAGAAAGAGCGTTTCGACGCCACGATGGCGATCATCCTGGGGGCGACAGGCGTGCTTCCCTCGCTGCTCAAGCTGGGAGGGCTCCTGATCGGCGAGAAGTCGCCGCTCCCGGCAAAACCGGGCTAGCGCGAGTAGAACTGGCCGGATGCTGCTGAGGCTGGGAGACTCCGGAGAAGACGTTCGGTCACTGCAGCGGGGGCTCAACAAGCTGGGAGCGATCTTGCTCATCGACGGCGATTTCGGGCCGGGCACGCGCGACGCGGTGATCGACGGCCGGGCGGCGCTCAAGCAGCCGGGGCCTCCAGCGGCGGACGATGCGTTCCAGCAGGCTGTCGCAGCTTTCCCGGACCCTTTTCCGCCGCTCTCCGCGGCCGGCGTGACCTTCATCGCACGCGCCGAGGTCTCGGGCCCGGCGCAGTACCGGTCGAGATACAAGAACCCGGCCTGGCCGAGCGCCGAGAGCGGCATCACGATCGGGATCGGATACGACCTCTCCTTCGTCGATCGCGACCGGCTGAACGCGGACTGGGGCGATCGTTTGCCCCCCGACGCGATCTCCCGCCTCGCGGGCGTTCTTGGTGTGCGGGGTTCGCCCGGTCTCCTGAAACGGGTGCGCGACGTCGAGGTGCCGCTCCTCGCCGCCGTTTCCGTCTTCCTGCAGCGCTCGCTGCCGGATTATCTGCAGCGGACGCGCTCGATCTACCCGCAGGTAGATACGCTGGAGCCTGCGCGGCGAAGCGCGCTCGTGAGCCTCGTCTACAACCGCGGAACCCGGCTCCGGGACAAGGACCCGGCTCACCCCGACCGCGTGGAGATGCGGGCGATCCGCGACCTGCTGGCGGCGCAGCGCTTCGACGACGTCGCGGG